>NZ_CP118605.1:3175000-3477500 GCF_029869925.1 Microbulbifer bruguierae
GAGGGACAACTGGTCGAGATTGGCAAACAACTGTTGTAGCAGCTCACTGCCCGCGGTGCGGCGATAAAACAGGTTGTTGCCCTCACGGCGCTTGCTCACCAGTCCTCCTTGGGCGAGGACTTTGAGGTGATGGGAGAGGGCGGGCTGGCGCAGATCGAAGATGTGGCACAGCTCAAGCACACTGTACGAGTCCTGGCTCAACAGACGCAGAATCTCCAGGCGCAGCGGATCGCCGGCGGCTTTCAGAACTGCCGCCAGTTGCGGAATCTGGTCGCTGGGCGGCTGGTCGCCGAGACTTGTTGGGGTGCTATTGGAGTCGAGCATGGCGGGGAGTCTAGCAGCGGCCCTAATCTATATCAAAGTTTTTTGATTTAGCTGTATTAAATTTTTTTGATGAAGGTGTAAGCTGGCGACTTCCGGGCCCAAGATTGCGCTCTCTTAGGAAATTGTTGCGGTCTCAACCCCACAAATGAACCTGCAGGCTTTGCGCCGGCGGGATGATTACGGGAAAATACGCCCCCCTGTTTGATCGCCTGTCACCGAAAACGGCGGCTCGGGGACCGCGGCAAACTGGTCAATAGAGCCGGGCCCGCAGCGCATCTGATGAACCGAAGCTCCAAACCGAGAGATCCCTATGTCTTCTACTCCGTCTCGCACAGAAAAGGCTAATGCCATCCGCGCCCTCGCTATGGACGCCGTCCAGAAAGCCAATAGTGGCCATCCCGGCGCGCCTATGGGCATGGCCGACATCGCCGAAGTGCTGTGGAACGACTATCTGAAACACAATCCGGCCAACCCCGAGTGGGCGGACCGCGACCGCTTCGTGCTGTCCAATGGCCACGGTTCCATGCTGCTGTATTCGCTGCTGCACCTGACAGGCTACGACCTGTCCATCCACGAGCTGCAGAATTTCCGCCAGCTGCACTCCAAAACCCCGGGTCACCCCGAGTACGGCTATGCCCCGGGTGTAGAGACCACCACCGGTCCCCTGGGCCAGGGCATTACCAACGCGGTGGGCATGGCGCTGGCCGAGAAAGTCATGGCCGCCCAGTTCAACCGCGAAGGCTACGAGCTGGTAGACCACCACACCTACTGCTTCCTGGGTGACGGCTGCCTGATGGAAGGCATCTCCCACGAAGCCTGCTCCCTCGCCGGTACCCTGGGCCTGGGCAAGCTGGTTGCCTTCTACGACGACAACGGCATCTCTATCGATGGAGAAGTGGAAGGGTGGTTCACCGATGACACCCCGAAGCGTTTCGAATCCTACGGCTGGCATGTAATTTCCGGTGTGGATGGCCACGATCCCGCGGCCATCAAAGCCGCGATCGAAGAAGCCCGCGCGGAAACCTCCAAGCCCACCATCATCTGTTGCAAGACCGTGATCGGTTTCGGCTCCCCCAACAAGCAGGGTCGCGAAGAGTGTCACGGCGCACCGCTGGGCGCCGAGGAAATCGCCCTGGTGCGCGAAACCCTGGGCTGGAAATACGCGCCGTTCGAGATTCCGGACGATCTGTACAATGCCTGGGATGCCCGCGCCAAAGGTGAGGCTCAGGAAGAAGAGTGGCAGGACATTTTCGAGGATTACAAAGACGCGCATCCGGAACTGGCGGCCGAATTCGAACGCCGTATGAAGGGCGAACTGCCCGCGGACTTCCTCGTCAAAGCCGACGAGTACATCAAACAGTGTCAGGCCGACGCCGAGAAAATCGCCTCCCGTAAGGCCAGCCAGAATGCGCTGAACGCCTTCGGGCCGCTGTTGCCGGAATTCCTCGGTGGCTCCGCTGACCTGGCCGGTTCCAACCTCACTATCTGGTCCGGTTCCAAAGGCGTCAGCGCAGACGATGCCAGCGGCAACTATGTCTACTATGGCGTGCGCGAATTCGGCATGAGCGCCATCATGAACGGCGTCGCCCTGCACGGCGGTCTGGTGCCCTACGGCGCTACCTTCCTGATGTTCATGGAATACGCCCGCAATGCCGTGCGCATGGCCGCACTGATGAAGCAGCGCGTGATCTTCGTGTACACCCACGACTCCATCGGCCTCGGCGAAGACGGCCCGACCCACCAGCCGGTAGAGCAGCTCACTGCCCTGCGCGTGACCCCCAACCTGCACACCTGGCGCCCCTGCGACGCCACCGAATCCGCGGTGAGCTGGAAAATGGCCGTGGCCCGCAAAGACGGCCCCAGCGCTCTCATCTTCAGCCGCCAGGGCCTCGCCCCGCAGGCGCGCACCGATGAGCAGCTGGCTGCTATCGAGAAGGGGGGCTACATCCTGCGCGACTGCGACGGCACCCCGGAAGCGATCATCATCGCCACCGGCTCAGAGGTCGAACTCGCCACCGCCGCCGCCGACAAACTCGCCGGCCGCAACGTGCGCGTGGTTTCCATGCCCTGTGCCGAAGCCTTCTCTGCCCAGAGTGCCGACTACCGCGAATCCGTATTGCCGTCCTCAGTGCGCGCCCGCGTTGCGGTAGAAGCCGGTCACAAGGACTACTGGTACAAGTTCGTCGGCTTCGACGGCGCCATCATCGGCATGGACACCTTCGGTGAATCCGCACCGGCGGGTGACCTGATGAAGCACTTCGGCATTACTGCCGATAAAGTCGCGGAAGCCGTCGAAGGACTGCTGAAGTAAGAAGCTCTGGCTGCTTACGCCCTAACGGAGTGCGGCAGCCAGAATTGCAGGGCGGGTGCCGGGGTCGGGTTTTCAGGAGCGTCGCAAACAGGAGGTTTGCGCCGCAGCGCCCAGGGATGGGTTGAAGGGGGCGCCTAGCCCGGTCCTGAAAACCCGACCCCGGCAGCCGACCGCCACCGCACTGGAAAAGAATCATACCGAGGGCGGTGGGTAGAGCCCGAGGAATGCATGTCCAACCCCATCAAACTCGCCATCAATGGATACGGCCGTATAGGACGCTCAGTATTAAGAGCCCTCTACGAATCCAACCTGCGCGACCAGTTGCAGATCGTCGCCATCAACGAACTGGCCGACTGCGCCACCATCGCCCACCTCACCAAATACGATACCGTCCACGGCCGTTTCCACGGTGAAGTCAGCGTGCACGACGACACCCTGCGCATCAATGGCGATCTGATTGCCGTCACCCACCACCGCGAACTGGAAGACTTGGACTGGCGCAATCCACAGGTGGACATCGTCCTAGAGTGCACTGGCAGCTTCAGTGAACGCGAGCGCGCCGAACTGCACTTGAAGGCAGGGGCGAAAAAAGTCATCTTTTCCCAGCCTGCTACCAGCGACGTCGACGCTACCATCGTTTACGGTGTCAACGACACAGCCCTCACCGGAAGTGAAACCATCATCTCCGCCGCGTCCTGTACCACCAACTGCAGCATCCCCGTCATCGCCGCCCTGGAAAGCGCCTTTGGCATTGAAGCCGGGGTCATCACCACCATCCACTCCGCGATGAACGACCAGCCGGTAAACGACGCCTACCACCACACCGACCTGCGCAAAACCCGCTCCGCCATATCGTCGATTATTCCCGTAGACACCGGTCTCGCCCGCGGCATCGAACGCATACTGCCCGACATGGCTGGCAAGTTTGAAGCTCAGGCCATGCGTGTACCCACCGTCAATGTTTCTGCGATCGACCTGTCGGTGCAGCTGAAAAAAAACGTTACCCAGGCGGACATTAATGCCCTGCTCAAAACCGCTGCGGAAACCCGCTTTAGCGGCGTCCTTGGCTACACCGAAGAGCCCCTCGCCTCCTGCGATTACAACCACGACCCCCGCTCCGGCATCGTCGACGCCAGCCAAACCCGGGTAGCCGGTGGCAGGTTAGTGAAAGTGCTGATCTGGTTCGACAACGAATGGGGCTTCGCCAATCGAATGCTGGATATCGTCAAACAGCTGCACCGCTAATTGATGGGGCGGGAGTGTGGCTCTGTGAAAATTTACCTGCTGACCCACGAGCGCGAAGTCGATCGGCCGAGCAATACCGGTTCCATCGCTCTGTCAGTGGCCGGTGGTACAGCAGGTCCGATTGAGCGCATTGTGTGGAGCCGCGCCAATCCGAGCCCCGAGCTGGTTCAGGTGCTGAAAGGTGAAAACACGGGGTTGCTGTACCCGCTGTCGGAAGCGGATGGAACGGAAATCGCCGTCGAACACTGCGACCATTTTGTACTGCTGGATGCCACCTGGCAGGAAGCGCGCAAGATGTTTAATCGCAGTCCCTACCTGCATTCCGCCGGCAGAGTGAACCTGCAGACAACTGCGATCTCGCGCTATCAATTGCGCCGCAACCAGAAACCCGGAGGTCTCTGCACTGCAGAGTGCGTAGTAGAGATTTTGCGGGGTAAAGGTAAGGCGCAGCTGGCGGCAGAAATCGAAGCCAGGTTTCTCGACTTCAATGCCCGAAATTAGTGAGGTCAGGTATCAATGATCCTGCGGGTATGAAATCTGCTGTTGGTGGATTCTCGCCTGATGGAAGCCGGGGGCTGGACGGGGGTTATAAATACAGGCGAAATTAGCTGGTGTGCCTGTCTTAAATTTCACCATTTTGTGTTTGTTTTGACCGTTTTGCGCTGTAATGCTTTTGTCGAATACGGACTTGAACTGAATTCCTTCGAAATTGAAATAAAAAGACTAGCCACCGAAAGTGGCGCTTATATAACATTGTTTTTGTGATGCGGTTTGCGTTTTTGTCACGTATTTTCATTCATAAAAATCAATTCGTTCGAGGGGAACTCTATGAAACTCAGACTGTTGAGCATTGCGCTGGCGGCTGCTGTCACTGGCTGCGGGGGTGGCGGTGGCAGTAATAATGATGGAGGCGGCGACATGCTTCCGCAAAACACTCCGCCGGTATTTAGCGCCGTCAGTATCGAGGCGATGAATGGTGCAGCCGTTCAGGTTGACCTGTCTGCCCACGCCAGTGATGCCGATGGCGACGCCCTGTCCGTCAAGGCGATTGGTGCATTGGAACATGGCACCCTGACCGCCGATGGCCTCACTTTGTCCTACGATCCGGCAGACGAGTTTGCCGGTACCGAGACCGTCAGTATTACTTTGACCGATGGCACCGATGACGTATCCGGTACCGTCACGTTAAACGCCTATCAGCAAATATCGTTGTCTGGTCAGATTGTGGATGAGCCGATTCCCGGCGCCATCGTCACCGTCACTCTGGGTGGCCGTGAGTTTCAGGCAATAGCCGATAGCAATGGTTACTACACCCTTGAGATTTCCGCCCTGAACCTGGAAAGCTACGTCAAAGTGAGCGCGACTGGCGGTGACGGTAGCGAGGGCAAAGGTATCGAGCTCGTCAGCCTGCTGGGTGAAATTGGCACGCTGATCGAATCCGCAGGTGAGGACCGCACCGTGGGTGGTGAAGGCGATACTCAGGCGAACGTCACCAACGTTACCACCGCGCGCTATGTACTGGCGTTGGATGCCAACGGCGGTGAAGAAATTGCCTCTGACGAAACTATGGCGGAAGTGGAAAAATCCATCGACGCCGATGCCTTGCTGGAAATTGCCGCGGTCATCAAGGTGATTCTGGACAACCCGGACTACAGCCTGCCGGAAGGCAAGGAAAGTGTGATTGACCTGGTGATGGATACGGAGGCCTACAATGCCTTTGTTGCAGAAGTCACCAGCGGAAACCCGGACGACAATGCGCTGACCCAGGCCATGGATCAGATAGTGAAGGATCCAGCGCTGGTTCAGGGCTATACCAGCGACAGCCTCGCTCACGTCTACTACGGCACTTTCCCTGCGGCGCAGGGGTTCCTGTCCCGTGGCGGTGAGCGCTATCAATTCAATACCAACGGTACCGGCAGCATCGCCACAGAACAGGGCGTGCAGGCATTTTCCTGGGCGCTGGAGAATGGCTCGATCGCCGTTACTTACGACGAGCCGCTGGAGACCTTCGGTTATTACGCCGCTACCGCAGAGCTGTTGGGTGAGGACGTGGCGAACCAGTGGGCAGCAGCCACCCAATCCGGTCAGATCGGCGCTACCCTTCGCTACAAGGGCATGAAATTTACCCGCCTGGTAGACGGTGACATTATCGATACGGTGTCGTACGAAAATATCTATGACCTGGATTTCGATATGGAGAATACGGGTATTTCCGCGCCGAATCAGATAGACGCTACCGGTCGCGGCCAGCAGCTCCTGCGGGATGCGGCTGCCTCACAACCGATGCCGATTGTGGCCGCCGACCTGCAGGATACCTGGGCGGTCGACAGTTACTACGAGTATTTGCGGTCTACCGTAGATGGTCCGCAGCCATTCACCAGCTACGCCGGTGACCTACTGCAGTTTGTAGAAGGTGGTACCGGTAGCGCGGTGCTGTCCGAGCGGAGCTTTACCTGGAAACTGATCGACAACGAAGTGCAGGTAACCTTCGACGATGGCACTACTCTCGCCGTGCAGAAAATTGACGAGGTGGGCGAGCTGAGCGCATTTTCACTGCGGACCTTTGATAGCCAGGGTCAGCTGATGGCGTTCAGTTACAACTTCGGGACCTGGCAGGATGACAGCGCTACGCTGACGCCGGAAAAGGTGATCACCGCCGAGGGGCATCACTGGGCTACTTTCGTCAACGGTTGGTCTGCGAACTACTGGAAAGACGGGGAATATCAGTACGTTGAAGGCTCCGGTTTCGGCTGGGAATTCAATCAGGATGGTACGTCAAGTAACGTTCAGTACTTCTATGATAGTGCTGACTATGACGCCGATGGCGACACCGCGGAAGTACTCGACAGTCGCTACTATGGTACCTGGTCCATCGGTAACGATGGTGTGCTGAGTGTGACACGTTGCCCGGGTGATGTATGTCGCAAGCGCGAATGGCTCGGCCTGCAGGCCTCCGAAGGCGAGATCGTCATTCTGGAGCGCGAGTACTTCCAGCAGTACGAAGGACTGGCGTTCCCGCCGCGTATCAATATTTACCGCGACTGGGCCAACCCGCAGGTTAACTGGAACCCAATTCCTGCCAGTGGACGTCTTGTGGCTTACCCCACGCGTCGGATCCCCGGAAATGACTAATTTGCCCTAAATGGCATGACTGCAAAAAAAACCATTGCCACCCGGTGGCAATGGTTTTTTTCGTTTAGTGACGGGGAAATAGAATTTCTGTGCCCAATTGTGTTGTGACCACAACCCGGATTTTCCCGTTATCTCGGGGCGGTTAAATACACCTTGTCATGGCGCTGGAAAAATTTCCATGTTCGCGTACGGTTGCTTCGGACTTCCCCCGCCGTTTAGATGCCTTCGTCCACTTCCAGCGCAGCTAGGAACAGTTGCACTGCCGGTTGCTCCGATGCGCTGCTCTTGAACGTCGCAGCATTCTGGATCTGGTAGCTGAAACGCTCTGGCCTGAGTACCACTAGTTCACCTCTTTCTACGTAGGCTTGAGCCAGATATGACGGCAGGAAGCCGATAAATTTTCCCGACAGGATCATCGCCAGGCGCGCAGCCATGTGGTTGGCCGTGGAGCGGTTGGGAAACAAGCGGTACAGGTGCGCTGCACCGGAGAGCACCGCGTGGCTGGGGGCTGCGAGTTCCTGTTCGGTAAGGGTTTCTTCCGGCGGGTTGGGAATGTCGGCACAAGGGTGGCTGGCACTGCAGTAAAGCATCGACTGGTGACTGAACAGCGGCTGGTAACTGAGACCCGGGCGACGCGAATGCAGCGGATTGATACCCACATCGGCGCGACCGGCGAGAATTTCCAGTTCCAGCTGGTGGGGCGCAGCTAGTTGCACATCCAGCTGCAGTTGGGGCGCGCGCTCGCGCAGGCGCGCAAGGGTTGCAGGCAGGTCCAGCTGCGGGATCTCCAGCACGTCGTCCGGCAGCACCATGCGCAGCTCGCCAGTGAGTTGCGACTGGATGGCATTGACTTGGCTCCGGAACTGGGCGAGGTGCCCATCCAGTTCCTCGATGGCCTGGAACAGGGCTTCGCCTTCCGGGGTGAGTTTGAAGTCCGCGCGTCCGCGGGAGCGCAGGCACAGCTGCATGCCGAGGCGGGCTTCCAGGTCGCTCAGATGCACGCTGATGGTGGAGCGGCTGATATTGAGTGCGACTTCCGCCGGCGCGAGGCCGCCGGCGTGCACCACTTCGCGGAAAACCCGCAGCAGGCGCAGGTCCATATCGCTCATGCGTCCGGACAGTGCGGATTTGGCGGATTGCCTGGGGCTGGGTTTGGACGTTGGGGGCACGTGCGTCACCGGTTGAGCCGTTGTCTGGAGACGTTAGCGCAAAGTTTGATTTTGGTAAATTCTAGTTTCAAAGATTTCACTATTCGCGGCTGAATACCCGGTCCAAAATCCTGAATACGTTGGAAACAGTGATTTTTAGGGGTATTCGATGGATCTGAACAATAACCAATTGTTGAAAACCCAGAACTATATCGATGGCAATTGGACTGACGGGGTCGCGAAGTTAGCGGTTACTGACCCGGCAATCGGCAAACTGGTGGCGGAAATCGCCGATGGCTCCGCCGCAGATGCGGAGCAGGCGGTGGCCGCAGCCCACGCGGCCTTCCCGGCATGGAGCCGCAAGACCGCGGGTGAACGCGCGGCGGTTCTGAAGCGCTGGTACCAGCTGATTGTGGATAACCGCGAAGATCTGGCGCGCCTGCTTACCCTGGAGCAGGGCAAGCCACTGGCGGAAGCCCTGGGCGAGATCGATTACGGTGCCTCGTTTATCGAGTGGTTTGCCGAAGAGTGCCGCCGCGCCTACGGGCAGACCATTCCTACCCACAATCCGGGCATGCGCCTGTCCACCATTCGTCAGCCGGTGGGTGTGGTGACCTGTATTACCCCGTGGAATTTCCCCAATGCGATGATCACCCGCAAGGCGGGCCCTGCCCTGGCGGCGGGCTGTACCGTGGTAGTAAAGCCGGCGAGCGAGA
This sequence comes from Microbulbifer bruguierae, assembly GCF_029869925.1. Lineage (NCBI taxonomy): Bacteria > Pseudomonadati > Pseudomonadota > Gammaproteobacteria > Cellvibrionales > Microbulbiferaceae > Microbulbifer > Microbulbifer bruguierae. The sequence continues at coordinate 3,183,877 of NZ_CP118605.1, forward strand.
CCCCGCTTTCTGCACTGGCGTTGTGTGCATTGGGTGAGCAGGCCGGTCTGCCGGCGGGTACGTTGAATGTGGTGGTGGGTTCGGATTCCGCCGCCATCGGCAAGGTGCTGACACAGGATCCCCGCGTATCCAAATTCACGTTCACCGGTTCAACGCCGGTGGGCAAACTGCTGATGGCGCAGTGCGCGAGCACCGTGAAGAAGATGTCCATGGAGCTGGGCGGCAACGCGCCGTTTATCGTGTTCGACGATGCGGATATCGATATGGCGGTTAATGCGTGTATGGCGAGCAAGTTCCGCAACGCGGGCCAGACTTGTGTGTCTACCAACCGTATTTATGTGCAGGAGTCTGTGCATGATGCGTTTGTGGATAAGTTGGCGGCGGCGATTGAAAAGCTGCAGGCGGGGCATGGCCTTGAAGAGGGCACGACTTTGGGGCCGTTGATTTTCCGTCGCGCGGTGGACCGGGTACACGGTCTGGTGGAAGAGGCGGTGGCCAATGGTGCTAAGTTACGTCTGGGTGGTGATTTCCTGTCGAATGGCGAGAACTATTACGCGGCGACCCTGCTGACGGACGTGGACGATTCCATGCGTATTTCCCAGGAGGAAATTTTCGGGCCGCTGGCGGTGGTGCAGAAGTTTCGCGAGGAAGAGGAAGTGATCCAGTGCGCCAACAATACGCCGTTCGGGTTGGCAGCCTATGTGATGAGTGAAAACATCCACCGGGCGAATCGCGTAGTAGAGGCGCTGGAGTACGGCATCGTGGCCTGTAACGCGGGTGTGTTCTCTACCACGGTGGCGCCATTCGGGGGGATCAAGGAATCCGGCATCGGCCGCGAGGGAGGCGTTGAAGGTATGGCCGAATTCTACGAAACCAAGTACTGCTGCTACGGCGTTTAACACCGGAGCGAAGGAGCGCGGAGTTCCAGCTCCGAAAATGGGCCGAAGGCCAGCAAATTTGCGTGTCTAGTTAACTGCTGTGGCGGCAAAGCACCGGGGATTGGTTTTCGAAACCGGGCTAGGCGCCCCCCTTCAACCCATCCCTGGGCGCTGCGGCGGCGACTTCCCTGTCGCCGACGCTTTCGAAAACCAATCCCCGGCACTTTTCCTTCGCTTCTGACCGGGTTACTTCGTCAGAATGATTTTGAAAATTACTTAATGAACTCGGAGTGAGTCATGTCCGAACTGAATACCGAACTAAATACCCAGGCATTCTGGATGCCCTTCACCCCAAACCGTTCTTTCAAGGCGGCACCGCGGATTGTCGAGCGGGCGGAAGGAATCTATCTGTTTGAAAAATCCGGTCGCAAGATCATCGATGCCACCGCCGGACTTTGGTGCTCCAACGCCGGCCACTGTCGTTCGGAAATTGCCGAGGCGATCCACCAGCAGGCGTTAAAGCTGGATTACAGCTCGATTTTCAATTTCGGTCACGAGCTGAGTTTTGAATATTCCGAGCGTCTGGTGCAGTACACGCCGGATGGACTGAACCGTGTGTTCTTCGGGAACTCCGGTTCCGAGGCGGTGGAGTCCGCATTGAAAATTGCGCTGCAGTATCAGCGTGCGCGGGGAAAAGGTACCCGCACCATGTTTATCGGTCGCGAGAAAGGCTATCACGGGGTGAATTTCGGTGGGATTTCCGTGGGCGGCTTGCCGCCGAATTACCAGACGTTCGGCCAGCCTGTGAAGGCAAACCATATGCGCCATACCCTGGACATCGAACGCAATGCGTTCACTAAAGGGCTGCCGGAACATGGTGTTGAACTGGCGGAGGATCTGGAGCGTCTGGTCGCCTTCCACGGTGCGGATCAGATTGCGGCGGTGATTGTGGAGCCGTTCTCCGGCGCTGGGGGTGTGGTATTGCCGCCGAAGGGATATCTGCAACGTCTGCGCGAGATCTGCGACAAGCACGATCTGCTGCTGATTTTTGATGAGGTAATTTCCGGCTGGGGTCGCACGGGTTCGCCGTTTGCCGCTCAGGAATTCGGGGTAACACCGGACATGATCACCTCGGCCAAAGGTATTACCAACGCGACCGTGCCCCTGGGTGCGGTGTTTGTGAGCGACAAGATTTACAACACGGTAATGGACGCGGCGCCCGAGGGTGGGGTGGAGTTTTTCCACGGTTACACCTATTCCGCCCATCCGGTAGCTTGTGCTGCGGGTATGGCCACTCTGGATATCTACGACCGCGAGGGGCTATTGACCCGCGCTGCCGGTGATATCGGCAAGCACTGGGAAAAGGCACTGCACAGCCTGGCGGATCTCGACAATGTGATCGACGTACGCAACTACGGTCTTGTGGGTGCGATTGAGTTGCGGGCGCCGGAAAATCTCAAGGGCAAATTCGGAGCCAAGGCGTCGGCGCTGGCCTGGGAGGCGGGGGTGATGGCGCGGGGTATCGGTGACGCTCTGTGCATGTCTCCGCCCTTGATTATCGAAGCCCATGAAATTGATGAAATCGTCACCCGCCTGCGCGAGGTCATTTCGGGCTTGCAATAGTGCGGTCGTTTACCCGCTATAGTCATATAGAGGGCCCTTTTAGAACGCTAGATCGGGAATATAGAACGCTAGATCGGGAATATAGAACGCTAGATCGGGAATATAGAACGCTAGATCGGGAATACAGTGTAGCGACACTACACTGAACAGGTAGTCGGCCGAGGCAGCAAAAGCGCGGAGTTGAGATAGCTCGGGCGCTCTGTTGCATTCGCCGGTCAATTTGGGAGAGCGGCGCCTCCGGCTACTGAGTGCGCGCGGTCTCCCTCATGGGCCTTCAGGCGCAGGGGGGGACTGTGTCGCCGTTAAAGGCGAATGGAGAGGTGAGGTAGCTGATGAACCGCACTTTTTTCGCACTTGCAGTTTTCCATCGCTGTTTTCTTTCCGGCCTGCGTGCCTGGCTACTTGTGGCTGGAGCCGTGGTTCTGACTCCTTTGGCGCTCGCACAAATGCCGCCGCCGGATCAGACCAGCGCTGAACCTGACGACGAATACCAGCGGGACCCGGACCGCCAGCGACAATTGCCCGCCGGTGCCACGAGCCTGACGCTCAGCGGCAATATCTATTACTACTACGATGGCTATTTTTATCGACCCGAGGACGACGGCTACCTGAGAGTGGAGCCGCCCCTGGGGGCGGAGCTGACGTTCGTGCCTCCGGGCAGTACCGGGTTTGATATTGCAGGGGAACGCTTTTTTATGAGCGGGACAGGCACCTTTTATCGCTACGAGCCGCGTAGTGACCGCTATGTGGTGACCACTCCGCCTTATGATTGGCGCCGCTATTACAACGGCGACCTGGTCGGCGCTTATGAAGATCGGCTGTACGGCTATCCCCGCAACGAGCTGGAGTTAGAGGAGTTGCGTGAAAGCACCGGCATCCCCAAAGCCCTGCCGCCACCTGCAGCAGAGCCCAAGCTGGGTGACGACAACGCAGTGCCCTTATTCGAAGCCGACGGCTACCGCGATCCACGTCGGCGGCCGTCCGGTCGTCGGTCCAGCCCCTATGCCACCGTACGCCCGCCTTACGATGTCAGTGGTGAACGCTATGACAATCGTGCCCTGCTGGAATCCGCCTGTCGCCAGGATGCAGCCGATGCCGCGCGCCGGGGCAGCAGTCAGGACAACCAACGTCTGCGTATTTATCAGCGCGAATATCGCGATTGTATCCAGCGTTATGAGCGTCAGCGTTAACCTTATCAACTGCTATATTCCGGGAGCGTTGCGTCAGTTCCGGACGAGTTAGCGTTGGTTTTTTTGTGTTTTTTTTCTCCACTGTGCAACCAATCGCTGAGGTCAAGTCCGGTAATTTTTTCAGTGCGACAAATACTGTCCCTGAAATGCTGATCCAGCAATTCCTGTTTGTATTCCTCTCGAAGAGATTCACCTGGTTGAGCCTTGGTTAGCCATTTTGCGGCCTGACGGATGAATTTCTGTGGGAAAACGCGGTTTATCAATGCGCGAAGCGGATGAAACTTCCAGATTATCCAGTTAAGTAACGCCATGCGAGGCTTTCGAATCTGCTCTCTTTCTGTTTTTCCTCTTTGTTTGCGCACTTCCAGATCAATGAGCGGTTCCAGTTTCAGCCATGCGAAAATTTTTTTCACTTCTGAACGTGGGTCGCGGGCGAAATCATCAAATCGCAGAAAGTAAAACTGACTTCGGTCGAAATACTGTAAATACTGCTGTATCTGGAAATCGTACCGACCGGTGTCGATATATTGCGCCTCCATTTCCACGGCCTGTTCGATGCTTCGTGTCTCGCCGAAATGGTTTACGTTCCAGAAGTAATTGCTCAGTAGGCGGTCAATCGGATTTCGCAGGATATAAATGAAGCGGACCTCGGCGCCCCGACAGATTGCATGAATATTTTCCGCGCAGGAGGAAATTCTCGGGTACCTGGAATAGTTGACGGATCCGTCTAGCCGGTACTGGCAGTCTTGTCCGGTTACGGGTAGAGCCGCTAAGCGTTCTCGAGCGCCTTTTTCGGAATTTGCGTTAAATACGTTGGCTTCTTTGAGGTTGCCATAACTGTTGATTTCAGGGTGTTGTTCCAGATAGGTGAAGAGAGACGTGGAACCGCCCTTCTGGGTGCCAATCAGAAAAAGATTGGGTAACAACATAACCGCTCCTCCGTGATGAACTGATACTACTTCCTTGGTACGAGTCATCCATTATGAGGTAGTTAAGGCATTGTGGTATAGGGGTAGCGCTACCCAAGCCTTTGAGCCAGCGCGCTGTCTGGCGCGAAAAACATTATATTCGCTGTGCTCAGCCTTAATCTTGTCGATTTTTCTTCATCTACAATAAATGGCGATGTACCGAATGTGGTATGTGGATGCCATGTGCGCAGGCACCCCAAAGGCAAAATATCCAGGAAATAAGCACTCAATTGAATGCCGGGGCATGGACGCATGCACGATATGGTAAGCAGGCAATGTCGTTTCAAGTGGTTCTGCCGGGCAATCGGTATGCTGCTGCTTTTTATCTGTATTGCCAGCGAAGCCCAGCTCCCTTCCGCCAAACCGAAAGAATTTTCCCCGGTCGTCCCCGACTTCAATAACCTGTCTGCCGACTGGTGGACTCAGTGGCCGAACGTCACTCAGGAGCAGCGCACAGGCTGGCTCACAGAGGTTGAAACGGCGTGGAAGGAGTGGAGTGAAATACTGCCGGAGGAAGCGGGTTTCGACGATCGGGTCAAGACGGTCAATCTGCGTCTTAACGGTATACGCAAGAACTGGCAGAAGCGGGAAGAGCTTAAAAAGATCAGTGTGCTGCCGAAGGTGGAGTTTCCGAAGGAGCCCACGGTACTGCAGTGGGCAGCGGCGGATGCTGGGGTGGCGCGGGGGCAGCAGCGGTTTGACGGGCTGAGGCTGGAAAAGGTGCAGATGGATGAGAACGTCGCACACTCGCTTCGCAGTCTGCGTGAAATTGTGGGCGCGCTGCGGGATGTAGACCGCGCCGATCCCAAACACCTCGACGTCACGGTAGATGTTTTCCTGGCGCAGATTCGCCACCTGCAGACACTGGAAGAGCAGCGTTTGTTACAGGACCAGATGACCACCTGGGAGGAAGAGCTCACGTATGCCCGGGGAGAGCTGAAGCGCATGCTCGAAGAGCTGCAGTACAGCGAAAAAGTGGCGGAGCAGCTGGCGGCGGCGCGCACCGAAGAAAAGTCCAACCTCGAAGAGTTGGCCAAAGAGCGCAGCGATTCCCAAAATCTGATTTTCGAATCGTCCGACGCCGCAGTCACTCTCGAGCAGCAGATCAAGATCATGAACTTCAGCGTGGAGTCGCTGGAGAACCGCTTGCAGATTCGCAAGCAGGAATTGTTACAGGCCATCAACAGCGTGCTTGAGCCGGGTGCTGAAAAGCAGAAGCTGTCACTGAGCAAGGATCTGGTAAGCAATGCGGAAACCATCCGCACTAACCTGAAGCGCCAGCTCAATGTGCGCCAGCGCCAGATTGTCGCCTGGGCGGGGGAAGACTCCAAGGTGATGCGCAAATGGTGGGGCCAGTTTGAAAAAATAGACAGCGGTCTGGGACGCACTGGCGATCTGATCGACGACATCAAGCGTTACGAAAGCGCACAGCTGTTTGTCTACGAACACCAGCAGGGCTGGTGGCGAACCGTGGGGGAGCGTATACAGCACCAGTTTGTGGAGATGCGCAGTGGCTGGCGGAATCTCGCCAATTTCAAACTCTTTGCCATCAGTGAACAGCCGATCACACTGAAAGATATCGCGCAGATGATTCTTGTGGTCATCGGTGCCTGGGCCTGCTCGCGGCTGTTGAGCTGGTTTCTGCGGCGCATGGTGCGCAAAAACAAAACCACGGAACAGTCGTCCTATACCCTGTGGCGCATCCTGAATTATTGCATCGTGCTGATCACCCTCGTGATTATCCTCACCATGGTGGGGCTGGATACCTCCAAGCTGACACTGATCGCCGGTGCCCTGTCCGTGGGTATCGGTTTCGGTATGCAGGCGATTTTTTCGAATTTCATTTCCGGCATCATTCTGTTGTTTGAGCAGCCGTTGCGGGTCGGTGACCTGGTGGAGCTGGAGTCTGGTGTGTTCGGACGTATCCGCGATATCAACGTGCGCTCCACTCGCATCACCACGCGCGACAATGTGGATATTCTGGTGCCCAATTCGGAATTCGTGACCGGTCGTGTAACGAACCACACTCTGGATGATCCGGTGCGGCGGATCCACGTCATGTTTGGGGTGGCCTACGGCACAGATCCGGAGGCGGTGCGGGAGGCGGCGATGGCCGCGGCGGAGCGGGTGCCGGTCACTTATACCAACTGGCAGCGCAAGACTGAGGTGTGGCTGACCGGATTTGGCGACAGCTCACTGGATTTCAAACTGGTGGTGTGGGTAAACAGCAACGCGGTATCGTCACTCGGCGATCTCGCTGCCATTTACAACCTGGAGCTGCTGCGGGAGTTAAATCAACGGGGTATTGAAATTCCATTCCCCCAGCGGGATATACATGTGCGCAGTTGGGCGGAGGGTGTACCGGCGACGCCGCTCGCCACAACATCGATGCGGCAAAAAACCGGCTCAGCCGGCAGCGAGGATTGGCCGGATACGGGTGGGCATGGCGGTGACGTCGGCGGAGACAGCGAAAATGGCGGGAGCAGCGGAATTGGGCACTAGCAGCAGGCCGTGGATGCGACCGCAGGTGAGTAATTTGAGAAGCGTGGGGCTGGCCTTATCTGGCAACCTCTGTATTCTGGAAAGCTCGCAATCGCCACCACGCCACAGGTTCCCCCTTTGCTGATTATCCCCATCCAGAACAAACCCGATTGGCGCCGCCCGCCACTGGTGTGTTTTGCGTTGATTCTGATAAATCTGCTGGTGTTCGTGCTCTACCAGAGTGGCGACGAGTCCCGCTGGCAGAAGGCGGAGGATTACTACTTCTCCACAGAGTTGCCGGCGTTGGAGGAGGGGCGCTTTTACCAGTATGTGGATGCCGAGCGCCCCCAGTGGCGCACTCTGGCTCAGGGAGCTGGTGAGGAATTCATCTATGAACAATTACTGTGGAGTCGTGAGTTCCACAACTGGCTGCTGCCGCAATTGCAACGTGAAGGGGAGCAGCAGTGGCTGCAGGAGCGGCTCCGGTTCGCTGAGCTGCGCGACCAGCTCTCCAGTTTTGCCTATGGCCTTACTCCGGCAGAACCGACCCTGGAAGGCCTTTTCGGTCACATGTTTCTGCACGGCGGCTGGGATCATTTGCTGGGCAATATGATTTTCCTGTTGCTGTTCGGCCTGTCGGTTGAGCTGGCTCTGGGTGCAGCCTGGTTTATTGCTCTCTACCTGATGGGCGGCATCGCCGCAGCAGCCCTGCATATGGGTGTTGAGATGGGCAGCCTGATGCCGGTCATCGGCGCCTCCGGCGCAGTATCCGCGGTCATGGGAATGTTTGTGGCGGTATATGGCATCCGTCGCCTGCGCTTCTTCTACACCCTGGGGTTCGCCTTTGGCGAATTTACTGCCCCCGCATTGCTGGTGTTACCTCTGTGGCTTGGCAAAGAAGTCTTTGGTTACTTGTTTGGTAGCGACAATGTTGCTTACTGGGCGCACTTCGGCGGCCTTGTAGCGGGCTTCCTGTGTACCATGGCGTTGATTCGTCTGCGCCCCGGCCGCGATATTCACGTGGAAGAAGATCTGCCCCCAACCCCGGAACAGCTGGCGCTGGCACGTATCGAATCCCTGCAGAACAGCGGCAAACTGGTAGAGGCCAGCCACGCCGCCAGTAGCGCTCAACGGCAGCACCCGGAATCGTTGCCACTGATTTACAAGGCCATCGAAGTCACCGCGCTGGCCCCGGATAGCGAAGCGCACCACCGTGCCTGGCTGGCACTGTTTGCGCTGGCGAGGTCGCCGGGAATTGATTTCGCTCCGGTGGCCCAAGGGGTGGAAGATTACCTGGCGCGGGTGCGTGAGCCCCGCGCCCTGAGCGCCCGTGTGTGCCTGCTGCTGGCACAGCGGGCGGGGCAGGAAAAACAATGGGGGCTGGTGGAATCATTGCTACAGCGGCTGCAGCAGAAAGAGCTGCGCCACCCGTTGATGGCGCGACTGGCGAACGGCCTGGTCGAGCACTACCGCCGCTGTGGCGACGAAGAGCGCGCGCGCAAGGCGCTCGACGTCGCCCGCGCGCTGCGACCGGTACTGGTGTGACAGGCATTGATGTGACCGGCCTGATTGGTTAGGCCGGCTGTGGACATTGTTCCGCCGCGAGAATGGATTCCAGCTGCCGCACTTCCTCGATCACGGCGCTGTTGGGAAATTTTTTCTGCACAAACGCCAGCAGTTTGCGACTGTTGTCGGTGCGATTGAAGCCATCCATATAAATTTTTGCCAGCAGCAGGTAGGCGCTGTCCAGACGGGTATAGTCCGGATCCTCTTTGTGCAGATTGTTCACCAGCGCCAGAGCTGGTTTGAACTGATGCTGGCGGTAGAGCGCCTCGGCGATTTGGTGGCGCAACAGGGATTTGTCGATTGCCGGTGGTTTGCCCTGTTGGCTGGCGGTGGCCAGATAGAGCTCCGCCGCCTTGTGTGGTTGATCGAGATTGACCAGGCGCTCCAGCAAATGAGGGGCCAATTCGCGCAGCGCTTTTTTGTCGTCGGTTGCCAGCAACAGACGGTAATAGCGCTCATTCAACGCAATATCATCCGGCTGCTGGCGCAGTATATTGACCAGCGCCTTGCGCGCTTCATCGTGCCGCCCTTCGCGCAGCAGGATACCGGCGTCTGCCAGCGCCTTGCGGCGATCAAACTCGCGCTCCTCAAGGAATTCCTGATCATCCAGCTGCGCAATGACGCCGAGCTTGCGCTGCCGGGTGAGGCAGATGTAGCCCATCATCGCACTGGTGACGACGGAAAAATAGCTGGTAGCGAAAGCCAGCAAGGGCAGCAGCATCCATCCCGGCAGCTTGTCGGCAATCACCGGCAGCAGATACGCGGGCGTTGCGGAAACCGCACTGGTGGATAGCCACAGCAACCAGTAAGGCCAGCCGATAATCAGGGTGAACTGAAGCAATTTCAGCGGGCTGATCGCTGCGCGGATACTGTGCTCCAGTGCCAGTACTATCATTGCCGCAGGCGTCAGCAGTGAAAGGGCGATGGAATAGACCTGCAGTGCGCCTTCCCCCAGTCCAGCAATCAAAAAGCCAATGCCACCAGCTACCAGAATCATACCGATCACCCTGGCAAATACCGCTGCGCTGCGGCCGTCCTGGGCATCCCCCACCGTCGGTGCCTGCAGTTGCCCGCTGGCGAGTTTCTCGATTACCAGCAGGTTGTAACGCATCACCATCGCGAGGGTCGCCACCAGTACAAATACCGAGAGCCAGCCGAGTTCGGCCATGGCAAGTGCCGCTACCGCACAGATGGAGGAGAGGGTCAGGGGGCCGGCGCTTGCGGCGTAGCGAAAGTAAAACCCAGCCATCTGCCAGAAGGGCCTGGCCTTGTTGCTGGCACCGACGTTATCCAATCGGTTGTTACATAACACGCATTTGGGGGTGGATTTGTAATAGTTATCCACTGACCCGGGTACGCAGTCGCCGCAGTAGTCCTTGGCGCAGCCGGAACATTGCCAGATGGCATCGGCACCAGAGTGGTAATGGCACACTTCGCCCATGATGAACGTCCTTGTCGTTATTTTTTGCCTGTAAAGTGTATCGGCACTTTTGAGATCGGTGCAAACCGCCACTTGCAGGCTGCTAGACTGACCCAATATCGTGTAGCTGGCGCGCGTAACCGCGTGCACTCCACACACTCGAGAATGCAAGGTGTACAGATGACAACAGCGATGCAGGTACGGCTGGAAACAACCGCGGCGGCGGAACACTGGGGCAAGAACGCCCTGTTGAGTTTCAGCGACAGTGAGGCCCGGATTCACGCAACCGAGGGCACCGGCGGCACCCTGGTCGCGGTGCAGCGCGCGGCGCGCCGTCTGGATGGCATGGGCGTAACTGCCATCGCCCTGGTGGGGGACAACTGGGATCTGGAAAGCCGCTGGGCGTTCTGGGCCGGTTACTACAACCCGAACCGCAGTAGCACTTTGGATTGGGGTATCGGCGACGGGGATGAGCGCAAAGAACTGGAAGCGCGCAAAGCGGCCAGTTTGTGGGTACGCGAGATCACCAATGGTTCGCCGGAAAATATTTTCCCCCGCGCGCTCGCCGAAAGCGCCGCAGATATGCTGCAGCAGCTGGCCCCGGATGCGGTCACGTACCGTATCGTCGCCGGTGATGAGCTGTTGGACGAGGGTTATATGGGGATCCACAACGTCGGTCGCGGCAGTGTACGCGGTGGCGTCATGCTTCAGCTGGACTACAACCCCGGTGGTGTAGAAGGCGCTGCGGTGGATATCTGTCTGGTGGGCAAGGGCATTACCTTTGACTCCGGTGGCTACAGTATCAAACCATCCGCGGGTATGGCCCATATGAAATCCGATATGGGCGGTGCGGCGATGGTTGCCGGTGGTCTTGCTCTTGCCATCGCGCGGGGCCTGAAAAAACGCGTAAAACTGTACCTCTGCTGTGCGGAAAATCTGGTGTCCGGCACGGCATTTAAGCTGGGCGATATCATCCGCTACAAAAATGGTGTGACGGCGGAAATTCTCAATACGGATGCCGAGGGACGACTGGTATTGGCGGATGGCCTTATTGCCGCCAGTGAAGAGAACCCCCGCTATATTCTCGATGCGGCAACGCTCACCGGCGCGGCAAAAATGGCGGTGGGCCGGGATTACAATTCAGTGTTGAGTCTCGAAGATGACATGGCGGAAAAAGTGCTGACTGCAGCGCGCGCGGAGAATGAAAAAGCCTGGCGCCTGCCGCTGGAGAAATTCCACCTCGAGCAGATTCCTTCCGGCTTTGCGGAGATTGCCAATATCGGTGTAGACGGCAGCCCAGGTGCGTCAACCGCGGCCGCTTTCCTGGCCAAGTTTGTGCGCGACGAAGGCCGCGGCTGGGTACATATGGATCTCTCCGGCTCCTACCTGCCTGGGCCGAATGACCAGTGGGCGCAGGGTGCCAAGGGACACGGGGTGCGCACTATTGCTCGCTTCCTGCTGGATAACTGAATTTTCGCGGTTGCCGCTTCTGCTGTGGCAACCGATATCTCGGAGACAAAAAAACCGGCTAATAAAGCCGGTTTTTTTTGCAGATCAGGACATCAAACAACAGCGCCGATATGCCAGGGGGCAAACTCGTTATTGCCGTAATCGAGTTTCTCACTGGCGCTCTGCTCGCCGGAGGCAATGGCGAGGATGAATTTGAAAATCATCTCGCCGCATTCCTGCACAGTATAGCGTTTGTCCAGAATGCCGCCGCAATCGACGTCCATATCTTCGCGCATACGCTCGAAAAGATTCGAGTTACTCGCCAGCTTGATACTAGGAACCGGCTTGCCGCCGAACGCCGAGCCGCGGCCCGTGGTAAAGCAGACAACATTTGCCCCGCTGGCAACCTGGCCGGTAACGGATACCGGATCGAAGCCCGGGCTGTCCATAAATACCAGGCCCTTCTTGCGCACCTGCTCACCGTAAAGGTAAACATCCTGCAGGGCTGTGGTACCACCCTTGGCCTGTGCACCCAGAGACTTTTCAGCAATGGTTGTCAGTCCGCCGGCCTTGTTGCCCGGGGAAGGGTTGTTGTTCAGCTCCACACCGTTCATCTCGGTGTAGTGCTCCCACCAGTGAATCCGGTCCACCAGCTTCTGCGCCACTTCCGGTGAAGCCGCGCGGCGGGTCAGCAGGTGTTCGGCACCGTAAATTTCCGGCGTTTCGGAATAAATCACTGTGCCGCCCTGGCGCACCAGAATATCCGCGGCTGCGCCCAGGCCTGCGTTCGCGGTAATGCCGGAATAGGCATCACTGCCACCACATTGAACCGCCAGCGTCAGTTCGGAAGCGGGAATCGGTTCGCGTTCACAGGCGTTGGCCGCCGGCAGCATCTCGGTAAGCTTGGCAATGCCGGCTTCGATCGCCGCGCGGGTGCCACCCAGTTGCTGAATGGACATGACCTGGAAGCTTTCGCCCTCCTGCAGGCCGGTTTCACGCAACAGGCTGGTGATCTGCATCGCCTCGCAGCCGAGGCCGATGAGCAGAACACCGGCAAAATTCGGGTGGGCGATATAACCGTGCAGCGTGCGCAGCAGGGTCTGGTAACCTTCGCCAGCGGTGGACATGCCACAGCCGCTCTCGTGACCCAGGGCCACGATACCGTCGATGTTGGGGAAATCGCGCAGCATCCCACTATTGGTGAAATGCGCAGCTACCGCACGGGAAACCGTAACGGAACAGTTTACCGTGGAGACCACGGCCAGGTAATTGCGGGTGCCGACCTTGCCAGTAGCACGTCGATAACCCATAAAGGTCGCGCGCTCTTGCTCGGGTACCACGGTTGTGGGCACATAATCCTTGCAAAACTCGTGTTCTACCTGGTGATTACCGGCTTCCATATTGTGGACATGCACATGGGTGCCGGGGGCAATATCTTCGAGGGCAAAGCCGATCACCTGCCCATACTTGATGATCGCCTGACCGGCTGCAATCGGGCACACGCTCACCTTGTGCATCGCTGGCACATCGGTAGCCAGCGGCATCATGCTGCCGTGCCAGTTCACCAGGGTACCTGCGACGAGGGGGGCCTTGCTGACGGCGACGTTGTCGTCGGAATGTATATGAATGAGGTCCATTGTGTCCTGACTCCGCTAACGGACTTGCGGTCAGTTGTAGTTATGATTGGTCGCAATCTAACACTATATTGGTAAGGCCGCAATCGTAAGGGTAGTAGGTTTTGGTAAGACTGTGACGGTGATTATCGTGTTGTGATGGTTAAACCCCATCTGATAAACTCCGCCGACATATTTCCGCAACTTATATATAGTTGCTGATCGCGGCAGTACTGGCTGGCTTGGTGGATGTTTGCGTAAGGTCAGGCAGGTTTTGATCGCAGCCTAATTCACATAAAGCCAGGTGTCATGGGTTGGCTGGCCCGTCACAGATGCCGGCGACAACGATGAATTGATTCAGGAGAACGGGTAATGCCGGGTGCCAGATTATACCAACAGGTAGCCGAAAAACTGGCTGCAGCCATTGCCGCAGGTGATTACCCTGCGGGCACTCGTCTGCCCGCCGAGCGCAAGCTGGCAGAGCGCTTTGATGTAAGCCGTCCGACCGTGCGCGAAGCCATTATCGCCCTCGAGCTGGCTGGCTGTGTAGAAGTGAAAGGCGGTTCCGGTGTTTACGTGACCGATACCGAAGCTGGTGCTTTCTCTGCTGGCGACAGCGATATCGGGGCGTTTGAAATCCTGCAGGCGCGCATGATGTTTGAGGGTGAGGCCGCGAGCCTCGCTGCCCGTGAAATGACCGATGGCGAGGTCGCGGAACTCGAATCCATACTGGAAGAGATGGTGGCCGAGAACGCTTCCGACTCCAATGCTGAAGTCGCGGATGAGAAATTCCATCTGCATATCGCTCGCTGCACCCACAATGATGCGGTGGTGTCGGTGTGTGAGCACTTGTGGAAGTTGCGCAACAACTCCTCTGTCTCTGCCCGTATTTTGGAGAAAGTGCGTCAGACCGGGTCCAAGCCGCGAATCGAAGAGCACCGCCGCGTGCTGGAAGCCATCCAGAAACGCGACCCGGAAGCGGCCCGCAACGCGATGCGCGATCACCTGCAGCGCGTGGTTCAGCAGTTGCTGGATGCCACCGAGGCGGAAGCGCTGGAACAGGCGCGACGTGAGATGAGCGCCGCACGCCAGCGGTTTGCCCTGCCCTGAACGCCGTCTTCTGACAGTGAAGTGTTCCCCCGAAAGCCGGCCGATGCCGGCTTTTTTGTGTCTCCGGGAAAAGGCTGTGCGCCTTATCCGGGGCCGGTCGATGGTATTTGTGAAGGTCTGGTCAGGTCCGCGAATTGTTGCCCTCCCCAAATTGGTATGACAGTATTGCCCCGATTTTAATACTGGCCTTGCCAGATACGCTGGTGGCGGCCGGATAGCGATGACAGGCCGCAGGCCGCTTTTTCTGATTCATCTTTTCACGCTCAAGAAGCCAGCAAAATAATAAGCCCTGGGAGGTATTTATGACTGGATTTAATCGTCGGGTATTCCTGCAATCCTTGGTTGCTGCGGCAGCGCTGCCGGCTGTTCCCGGGCTGCTGCCCAGTGCGGTAGCGATGAGCCGTCCTCCGCGGGCCCAGTACAATGGCCCTTGGGCGCAGGTGCCGAAGATTCTTTCCTCGATCAAACTGCCTTCCATTCCTGCCCGGGAATTCGACCTCAAGGCGCTGGGCGCCAAAGGGGAGGGTGAGGATGCCAGTGAATTCTTTGCTGCAGCGATCGAGGCCTGCCGTAAAGCCGGTGGTGGCCGTATCGTGGTGCCCGCGGGCAAATACCGCACCGGTCCCATCCACCTGGTTTCCAACACCGAGCTGCACCTGCACGAGGGTGCCGAGATCCACTTCATCCCCGAGCCCGAGCGCTACCTGCCCGCGGTAAAAACCCGCTGGGAGGGCATGGAGATGATGGGTTACTCCCCGCTGATCTACGCCCACAAGGCCGAGAACGTTGCCTTGACCGGCAAGGGATTGATCGACGGCGGCGCCGACTGCGATACCTGGTGGCCCTGGAAGGGTGCCAACACCAAGTGCGAAAACAGCTCCAACGAGGGTGATACCCAGCACCCGGCGCGCAATGCACTGATGGAAGAGATGGAAGCCGGCGTGCCGGTGGCGGAGCGCGAATACGCCGAGGGCTCCTTCCTGCGTCCGCCACTGGTGCAGTTCTACGAGTGCAACAATGTGCTGATCGAAGGTGTGACCCTGGAGAATTCCCCGTTCTGGGTTATCCACCCAGTGTTGTGTGAAGGGCTCACGGTGCGCAATGTGACCACCCGCAGTCACGGCCCCAACTCCGATGGCTGTGACCCTGAGTCCTGCCGCAACGTATTGATTGAAGGCTGTCTGTTCGACAATGGTGACGACTGTATCGCCATCAAGTCCGGCCGCAATGCCGACGGTCGCCGGGTCAATATCCCCACGGAAAACGTGGTGGTGCGTAACTGTCAGATGAAAGACGGTCACGGCGGTCTGGTGCTGGGCAGTGAAATATCCGGCGGTGTGCGCAATGTGTTCATGGAGGACTGTGTGATGAGCAGCCCGCACCTGGAGCGCGGTCTGCGTATCAAGACCAACGCCATGCGCGGTGGCAATATCCACGATATATACGTGCGCAACCTCACCATCGGTCAGGTGAAAGACGTTATCGTGATCAACTTCTTCTACGAAGAAGGCGACAAGGGCGACTTTGATCCCAACGTCTACAACATCCAGGTGGAAGACCTGGTGTGCGAGGAGGCCGAGCGCGCCTTCCATATTCGCGGCTTTGCCCGCGCGCCGATTCGTGGTCTGCAGATTTCCAACAGCCGTATTGACCGGGCCGCTTCTTTGGGTGTGATAGAAGAGGTGACTGGCCTGACCGTGGACAACGTCACGATCAATGGTCAGGCCTTCAAGCCCAGCTGACTTATGCACCTTGCTTGCGACCCCCAGAAGACGTCCAGTGCGGAGTGATCCGCACTGGCGCCGGGCTGATTGGCGCGGTATCCTTCAAATTGATGAAAAATAAAGCGAATAAGTCGAATAATTGGTCTGCCAAAAGTTGATCAATGGTAGTCCATGTGCGAATATCGACGAGCTTTGATAATAAGCGGTAATACCAAAACAGGTTTTACCAAAATAACGACGATAGGCGGAGATGAGAGTCATGAAGACCTTCGAGCTAAAACCACTCACTCTTGCGATGGCCATAATTGCGGTGCCGGCCTTTGCACAAGAAGCAAATACCTCTGGCGATGCCAGCCTGGAAGAGATCACGGTAACCGGCAGTTACGCGGGCAGTCTGGCCAAGGCGCTGGATACCAAGCGTGATGCTACCGGCATGGTGGACTCCATTCTGGCGGAAGACATTGCCGATTTCCCTGACCAGAACCTGGCAGAATCCCTGCAGCGCATTCCTGGTGTAGCTATCGATCGTGATGATGGCGAAGGTCGTACCATTACCGTACGTGGTCTGGGTTCTACCTACACCCGCGTGCAGGTAAACGGAATGCAGGCGCAGTCCCTGGCTGCCGGCTCCGGCGGTGTGCGCACCGACCGCAGCTTCGATTTCAACGTATTCGCATCCGAGCTGTTCAATCGTCTGGATGTATACAAAACCACTTCCGCTGATCTGCAGGAAGGTTCTCTGGGCGCTACCGTTGCTCTGCAAACCGCCCGCCCGCTGGATTACGATAACTTCACTCTGGTGACCAACGTCCAGGAAGGCTACAACAGCCAGTCTGGTGAGTTTGCGCCGCGCGCCTCCGGTCTCTTCAGTGTAAGCAACGAAGACAAGACGCTTGGTTTCTTGTTGTCTGCTGCTTTCTCCCAGAAAAATAACAGCGTTGAAGGTGCGGAAACCGTACGCTGGGAAACCTGGGGCGGCAGCAGGGGTAACGGCGTATTCAACTGCAGCGCCTGTGAAACCGACGAAGAACGCGCAGCAGTAGCAGCTGCATGGCACCCGCGTATTCCGCGTATCGCCGACAAAACTAATGAACAGGACCGTCTGGGTCTTACCTCTTCGTTCCAGTGGCAGCCCGCTGACAGTACCCTGGTTACTGTAGATGCGCTTTACTCCAACGTGGATGTAACCCGCAACGAGCCTTACCTCGGCGCTATTTCTCTGGCGCGACTGGATACTGGGGCGAGTACCGGTTCCAGTGAGATGGATATCATCGACTACATGATCGATGGCAATGGCACCATGACCAGCGGTACTGTGACCGGTACCGACGTGCGTTCAGAAAATTTCCAGGCGAACTGGGGTTCCGAGTACCAGCAGTACTCCATCGCTCTGGAGCATGATTTCAGCGATCGCCTGCGTATGAGCGCGTTGGTGGGTGCCACCGAATCCGTAATGGATAACCGCGAAGTGACTGTAGTCTATGAGCACTACAGCGACGGTGATAGCCGCCAGAATATTGAATACGCTGATAGCAGTGATCAGTTCCGCTGGAACTACAATGGTCCCAACTCTCTGGACCTGAGCTACGGCTTCGATCTGTCCGATCCCGCCAACTGGGAGCTGTCTGAGTATCGCGACCGTTTGTACGACGCAAGCTCTGAGACTTCACACGCTAACGTTGATGTAGAGTTCGACCTGAACGACGCGTTTACCCTGAAAGCTGGCGCCAACAGCAATTCTTACGGCTACGACATTGTAGGCCTGCGCGCGGATAAAGGTTTTGGGTCCGCGGACTCTGCAGATGGTGTCGTTGACGGCAATGCCTGTGGTATCAGTGCTGCTGTTTCTGCAAATGATGGCAAGGCTATCAAATCCGGTGGTGAAACCTACTTCCAGGCCGATTTCGGTATCAGCGAAACATTGTTTGATTCCGGATGCTGGAGCTATGCGGTACGCGCTGGCGATACCCGCAACGTTGACGAAGATACCTACGGCTACTTTGTCCAGGTAGATATGGACACTGATGTGTTCGGCGGCCGTCGACTGCGCGGTAACCTGGGTGTACGCAAGGCGTATACCGAGCTGGCTTCCACCGGTGTTACCGCTTACACCGACGAAAATGATGTTGATCACGTAGTCGACGTAACCGTAAAACACAAATACGACGATACTCTGCCCTCGTTGAATCTGGCTCTGAACGTAGCCGAGGACGTGATTCTGCGTGCGTCTGCAGCCAAGGTAATGAGCCGGCCGAACCTGACCGACCTCAACCCGGGCGGTTCCGTGTCGATCTTCGGCGAGCCAAAAGTAAGCTACGGCAACCCGTTTATCGAACCCTTCCGCGCCAAGGCGTACGACCTGTCTGCTGAATGGTATTTTGCCGAGAGCGCGCTGGTTAGCCTTGCGTTGTTCCAGAAAGATATCGAGTCTTTCCCGACTTCCGACACCGTCGACATGTCGTGGAGCCAAACCGGTCTGCCGGACTCCATGCTGGGTGCACAGGTCGATCAGCTGAAAGATGCAATTTTTGAAGTTTCGCGCCGGGTAAATGGCGGTGGTGCAACGGTTCAGGGCTGGGAGCTTCAGTACCAGCAACCGCTTACCTTCCTGCCTGGTCCGGAGTGGGTGCAGAACTTTGGTGTACAGAGCAACTACACCTTCGTGGATGCTGAAACCGACAGCGGCAGTAAGATGACTGGCGTATCAGAAACTTCTTATAACCTGACGGTTTACTGGGAGAACGACGACTTCCAGGCACGTATTTCCAACGCCTACCGCGGTGAGTACCTCACCAACCTGAGCCGTGAAGAATACGTCGGTGCCAGCAGCTTTATCGACTTTTCTGCGAGCTACAACGTGAGCGAAAATCTGAAGGTAAGCTTCGAAGCACTGAACCTGGGTGATGAGCCCAAGTACCGCTACCTGGGTGAAGATGTTAAGCGTCTGTACGACGAGCACTTCACCGGTGCACAGTACTTTGTTGGTGCGCAGTACAAGTTCTAATCTGATTTTTAGATTCAGAACCTAGATGTAGCGGCCGGGTGCAGGGATCTGCCGGTGGAAACACCGGTATAAAGATTTCGATAATGCACCCGGCCGTTTTTCGATTTAATGGTTATTCAAATTCACTGAATAACAACGAACAGAATAAAACCCGAATTCGTGGAGACGTCTGTGAAACTGTTTAGCAAGTCCATACGCAATCCGAGTCTGAATGCCCTGGCATTCGCGCTGACGGCGGCTACGCTTACCGCCTGTGGCGAGAAAAGCGCGGAAGATACAACGGCGACTGCCGCGGCGGCATTGCCTCAAGCACCCGGTGCTATCGCCACCCTGGAGCTTTCCAACCCCTCGGATTTCCCCCGCCTGGACGAAGCGGTTTATCTCAGCTACTACGAACTTGGACTGAAAGCCGGCTTTGCCTCGCCAATTGCGGTGTGGAACCAGGCTGAACAGATTCCCGTGCAGGCGATCGATAAAGACGCCGATGGCAGCAAGGACGGAATTATTTTTACGGTCGATGTGGCTGTGGATGAGACCCTGAAGCTGCGCATCGCCGAAGCCGATGCCGTATCGTCGGTTACCGCCAAGCGCACCCAGGCGGAAATTTCCCACAAAATCGATGGCGAGTGGAAAGAGCGCGAGTATCTCGGCGGCAGCTTCCAGAACGTCAGCGTACTGGACGTACCCAAAGAGCACACCGATCACTCCTGGTATATCCGCTACGAAGGCCCGGGTATCGAGTCCGATCTGGTGGGCTACCGGGTGTACCTGGACTGGCGCAACGGCTTCGATATTTTCGGCAAGTCGACCCAGGAGCCGGTACTCCAGGGCGTTGGTCAGGATGGATTTGATTCCTACCACGAGCCTTCCGACTGGGGTATGGATATTCTCAAAGTCGGTAGCGCCGTCGGTGTTGGTGGCTACGGCTTCTGGGATGGCGAAAAAGTCATTCGCGTAAGCGACGTGCAGGACTGGCGTGCCGAGATCACCGAAAATGGCGACCTCTACTCCGCCTTTGCGATCGACTACCTGGGCTGGAAGCCGGTGGAAGGGGTACAGACCGACCTGCACGCACAGCTTTCCATGCACGCCGGCAGCCGCCTGGTGGAAGTCAATGCGAAAACCAGCGAAGAACTGGACAATATGATTGCCGGTATCGTCAATCACCCGGGCACCGAGCTGATCGTTGGTGACATGGACATTACCGGTCACGCCTATACCTACATCGGCACCTACGGCCCGCAGAGCCTCGATGGTGCCAACCTGGGTATGGCGGTGCTGGCCAAGCGCAAGGCCATCAAGGAAACCACCACCGACGAGCACAACCAGGTTGCAATCCTGAAGCCCGCGGACAAGGAAATTCAATACTACTTTGTGGCCGCCTGGGCAAATGAAGTGGAGAGCCGTCACGGCCCCATCACCACCAAGGCCGAGTTTGAAACTTACCTCCAGCAGGAAGCGGAAAAACTCACCATGCCGCTGCGCCAGCGCCTGACCACTACCGCCAGTGCCGCCGAAACCGCGCAGCCGCTGACCGCAGATGTGGCGCTGAAATGGAGCCAGCGCCTGGCGGACTCAGAACTTGAGCGCAAAACCCTCGATTATCGTTTCGGTGGCTTTGACCACATCCGCAAGCGCCCGTCTTATTTCGAATACACCACCGGTATGGTGATGCAGGCCTACGACGAACTGAATCAGGTTGCGCCGGATGCCCGCTACTCTGACGCCGTGCAGACGGTTATGGGTTCCTTCGTGGCGGAAGATGGCAACATCAACGGCTACGTGCAGGAAAAGTACAACATCGATAGCATCCGCGCCGGCACCATGCTGCTGCGTATGTACGAGCGCAACCAGGACCCGAACTACAAGAAAGCTGTAGACCATCTGTACGAACAGCTGGAACACCATCCGCGCACCACGGCCGGCGCCTTCTGGCACAAAAAAATCTACCCGCACCAGGTATGGCTTGACGGCGTTTACATGGGTATTCCGTTCCTTGCCCAATATGAGCAGCTGATGCATGAAGAGCCCAATGTGGCGGAAGTGCTGGCCGAGTTCAAAGTGGTAAACGAAATTCTCAAAGACCCGGAAACCGGCCTGTTCTATCACGCCTGGGACGAAAAGCGTGAGCAGGAGTGGGCGAATAAGGATACCGGTCTTTCCGGTTATCACTGGGCCCGCGGCATGGGCTGGCTGGCGATGGCGCTGGTGGATGTGCTCGACTACATTCCGCAGGAAAACACCGCAGAGCGCCAGTACCTGCTGAATATGATCAGCGAGATTGCAGTAGTGGTTGAGAAGTACCAGGACCCGGAAAGCGGCACCTGGTGGCAGGTCATCGACAAGCCGGGCGAGCGCGGTAACTACCTGGAATCTTCGGCCAGCACCATGTTCACCTACTTCTACGCCAAGGCACTGAACGAAGGTTACTTGCCGAAAGACCAGTATCTCGGCACCGCTAAAAAAGCCTACCAGGGCCTGCTAGATGAATTCGTGCAGGTGCACGCTGATGGCACCATCAGTATTACCGATATGTGCCAGGTCGCGGGCCTCGGATTCGGCCGTGATGGCAGCTACAAGTACTATCTGAGCGAACCGATTTACGACGATGACCCCAAGGGTACCGCGCCGTTCATCACTTCCGGCGTTGAGATGTACAAGCTGCTGAAATCTGAATCGTAATTAATCCAGAGCGCCTCCGTTACTCGCGTATCCAAACGCGCTGGTAGCGGAGACCTTGAGGTAAAACTGGGAAGAACTATGACAACCGTATTTGAAGAGCGCCACGCAAGTCACCCGGGTGACTACGTAAATTACGACACCGATCGCCTGCGCGATGAATATCTGGTGCCGAACCTGTTCACTGCCGACACCGTAAACCTGACCTACACCCACGTCGATCGCGTGATTGTGGGCGGGGTTATGCCGGTGGATACGGTCGTAAAACTGGAAACCGTCGACGCGCTAAAATCTGATTACTTCCTCGAGCGTCGCGAGCTGGGCATCATCAATATTGGCGCACCGGGCTGCGTGGAAGTGGACGGCACCATTTACGAAATCGGCACCAAGGAAGCGCTGTACGTGAGCCGCGGTTCCCAGGACGTTAAGTTCTCCAGCAATGTAAAAACTTCACCGTCCAAGTTTTACATCCTTTCCACTCCCGCCCATCGCGAATTCCCCACCACCAAAGTTGGCCAGGGAGATGCGCAGGTGATTGAGCTGGGCGCGGCGGAAACCTGCAACAAGCGCACTCTGCGTAAGTTGCTGGTGAAGGACGTGCTGGAAACCTGCCAGCTGCAGATGGGCATGACCGAATTGGCCGAAGGCAGCTGCTGGAACACCATGCCATGCCACACCCACAGTCGCCGCATGGAAGTGTACATGTACTTCAATGTGCCGGAAGGCCAGGCAGTGTGCCACTTTATGGGCCCGCCCCAGCAGACCCGTACCATCTGGATGCACAACGAGCAGGCGGTGATCTCTCCTACCTGGTCGCTGCATTCCGGCGTCGGTACCAGCAACTACACCTTTATCTGGGGTATGGCTGGGGAAAATCACGATTACGACGATATGGACAAGGTGCAGCCCACCGAGCTGCGTTGATATCGATTAGTAAAATTTCTATGTAGGAGCCTGCTTGCAGGCGAACCTTTGGATAGCGGTAAGCCCGTTCGCTTGCAAGCAAGCTCCTACAGAATTCGGAGAACGAATATGTCCAAGTCACTGTTTGACCTGAGCGGAAAAGTCGCCCTGGTTACCGGTGCTACGCACGGTCTCGGTATGGCCATGGCCGAAGGCCTCGGCAATGCCGGAGCGAAGCTGGTCATCACTGGCCATTCCTCGCAGGAAAAACTCGACAACGCCGTCGCTGAACTGCGCGAAAAGGGCTACGACGCCCACGGCTACCTGTTCAATGTCACCGACGAAGCGGTGGTCAATGAAATGGTGCCGGTGATCGAGCAGGAGCAGGGCCCCATCGATGTGCTGGTGAATAACGCCGGTATCATTCGCCGTGTGCCGCTGCTGGACATGGAACTGTCTGAGTGGAACAAGGTGCTCGAGACCAACCTGACCGGTGTGATGGTAATGACCCGCCCGGTGGTGCGTCGCATGATCGAGCGCGGTGCCGGCAAGATCATCAATATCTGTTCGATGATGAGCGAGCTGGGTCGCGACAGCGTTTCTGCTTACGCGGCCTCCAAGGGCGGCCTGAAAATGCTGACCCAGAACATGGCGACCGAATGGGCGCGCCACAATATCCAGGTGAACGGCATTGGCCCGGGCTACTTCGCTACCGCCCAGACCGCGCCGATACGCGTGGATGGTCACCCCTTCAATGACTTCATTATTGGCCGTACACCGGCAGGTCGCTGGGGCAACCCGGAAGATCTCCAGGGCGCGGCGGTGTTCCTGTCCAGTGACGCGAGTAATTTCGTCAACGGCCAGGTCGTATATGTAGATGGCGGTATTCTGGCGACCATTGGTAAGCCAAGTAACGAGTGATTTTCTTTTTGCCGGCCTCCTGTCGGCGGCGGTAATTCCTTTTACCGCAAGGTAACCCGGCGCATCCTGCGTTGGGTTGCCTGGGTTCGTAGTGTATTGATTTTTTGTCTGTGTCGTTGCCTCCCTCCCAATTAGTTCAGTGAGAGGGCGGGGCGATTCTGTGTGCCCAAAATAACGTTTTTTTAAATTCCTTCGGGAGTAACGATGAACGCGGTGATGTTTCCCCTCCGTCATGCACGGGGCCTGCTGCTGTGCGCCATTTTTATGGGCCGCGTGATATTGCACCTCGCAAAAACGTTGTATGTACGAATTTCCAATTGGAAATACTGGCGGTGCCTCAACTCGAGGAAGGCACCGTCAACCCTGTATTAATGAGGTAAAACCCACGGCCGGCTCTGGCGTTATGTCTGAACTGGCAAAATTCGACGAAGAGAGAGTACGGAGAGTTAGTAATGAGCAATTACAGAATAAAACCGCTTGTTCTGGCCATGGCATTTGCGTCCCCCGCATTTGCCCAAGAAGTTACACAGAAAGTTGTGCAGGAAGCGGAGCAGGGGGAAGGTCAGGCGCTGGAAGAGATCGAGGTTACCGGTAGTTACCGTGCCAGTCTGGCGCGTGCGCTGGATCAAAAGCGCGATGCGGTAAATAACATTGAAAGCATCATGGCGGAAGATATCGGCAAGATGCCCGACCTGAACCTGGCCGAATCCCTGCAGCGGGTATCCGGTGTGGCGATTACCCGTGAAGGCGGCGAGGGCCGTCAGATTTCGGTGCGTGGCCTTGGGCCCGACTTCACTCGCACCACACTGAACGGCATGGAAGTGCCCGCAAGTGGCGGTGGTCTGGACTCCTCCGGCGGCATCAACCGCGGCCGTGCGGTGGACTTCAATATTTTCGCTTCCGAGCTGTTCAATCGTATTGATATTCACAAAACGCCGATTGCCGCCGTTGAAGAAGGCGGCCTTGCGGGTACTGTTGAACTGCACACGGCCAAGCCTCTCGACAACCCTGGTTTTAACGCGGTTATCGGTGGTCAATTCACCGCGGACAACCTGGCAGAGGAAGCCGATCCGCGCTTTACCGCACTGATCAGCAACAGTTTCTTCGATGATCGTCTGGGTGTGCTGTTCTCCTATGCCAAATCTGAGCGCACCGTGCGTCAGGAGGGATTTGGTTCCGTGCGCTACAGTTCTCCGGCGAATCAGGGTGAGACCTGGGCGGCGGGTAGTGATCCGGTCATCAATGGTCAGCTGGCGGAAGGTTATAGCGTCAACGATCTGTTCACCCCGCGCCTGCCGCGCATGGACTACTTCAGCAATACCGTAGACCGCACCGGTTTGACCCTGGGTGTGCAGTTCCAGCCGAATGACAAGCTCGATCTGGGACTGGATGTGGTGAGTTCCAACCTGAAGAACGACCGTATTTCCTACAACTACGCGGCGCAGTTCCGCAGTGAGTGGGACACCATCACGCCCACGGAAATTACCCTGGACCCGAGTGGCCGCTACATCGTTGCCGGTTCCTTTGAAAATGTTCGCCCCCGTTCCGAAAGTCGCGCGCAGTATTCAGAGACTGAATTTCTGCAGACGGTGTTTAACGGTACCTATGTCTTTACCGACAATGTCCGCCTGAAAGGCCTGATCGGCCGCGCCAGTGCCAAGCACGACGAAGAACAGTACCGCTTCAATATCGATGGCCCCGTCGGCGGTGCGGATTTCTCCTTCGACATGAGCGGAAATTCCAACGTCGCAGCGATGGAGTACGGATTTGATATTCTCGATCCCTCCTCTTACACCATCGGTGGTGGCCTCACTATCCGCAAGGATGTGGTCGAGCGCACCAACGACACCTTCCGTCTGGATCTGGAAATCGATGGTGACGTGTTTGATACCCGATTCGGTTTGATCGGCAATACCCGCGAAGTGGATTCCCTGAATTACGATCCGGTGGGACTGGCGAGCGTGCCAACCAATACATCGCTGAGTGAATATCCGGGGATGGCGGTAACCTTCGGGTCGCAGGTGCGCGGTGGCTTTGCTTCGGCGTTGAGTACCCCGTCGGGCTTCCCCAACAACTGGATGGTGGAAGATTTTGATGTGGCCATCGGCGTGTACAACGCTGGCCAGTTTGAAGCGGACCTCGACGACACCCTGTCCTGGAATGTGGAAGAGAAAACCCTGGGGGCCTATGGCCAGATTGATTACACGACGGAACTGGCTGGCAAGCCATTGTTGATGAATGCCGGCCTGCGCGTTGTGGAAACCGACACCCGTGCTTCCGCGCATACCGCGATCAACGGTTCACCGGTGCCGATCTCAGCCAAGGGTAATTACCTCGATACGTTGCCTTCGGTGAACTTTGTGTGGGAACTGCAGGAAGATTTGCTGCTGCGCCTGAATCTCGCCAGAAACATCACCCGTCCGAGCCTGGGAAGTTTGGTGCCAGCGATTACATCGATCACCCCGGTCAACGGAAATATCAGCACCGGTAATCCGGACCTCGAAGCCGTGCGTGCGGATTCCGTCGACCTGAGTGCGGAATGGTACTTTACCGAAGATGCGGCTCTGGCACTGACGGTATTCCAAAAAGACATCGAAGGTTTTATCGCCGGCCAGACCGTCAACGGCACCCTCAACCCCGGTGTTGCCGCAGCGGTTGCACTGCGTCCGGAATACGATCCTTCCAGCGCCCTGTACGATCCTAATGTGACACAGCCCGATGGCGTGTGGAACTCTACCCGTCCTGAAAACTCCCAGGATGCGGAGCTGACCGGCTACGAAATTGCCTATCAGCAACCGTTTACCTTCCTGCCGGGCTTCTGGAGCAACTTCGGTGTCACCGCCAACTACACCTATGTGGATTCCGAAGCCCTGTTTGGCGATGTAAAGAGCAGCCTGCCGGGTCTGTCCGAGTCCAGCTACAACCTGAGCACCTACTACGAAACGGACCTGTGGGGGGCGCGCCTGTCCTGGAACCACCGCGATGATTACATCACCTCGGTAACCGGTTCTAACGGCAACGCAAGGGAGTACAACACTGGCCCGACCCGCCTGGATATGGCCGCGTTCTATAACGTCACCGACAACGTTACTGTTCGTCTGGAAGCCATCAACCTCACCGAAGAGGTGGAGCGCAACTACACCAGCGGTGCGGATGGCGATCTGAACCTGGTGCGTGAATACAACTCCACCGGACGTGAGGTGTATCTGGGGGTCAGGGCGAGTTTCTAAGCTCGGGCCAGCCACTCCCCGCTAAGGGCGTGTGTGAAATGAACGGGTGGGCGGAGTTGGCAGTGATTGCTTTCCGCTCACCCATATCAACGCACATCGTGTTCTGCCGCCGGTGTGGTGTGCGGCGGTGGAACAGATGTTTCGGTGACGTTTTCCGAGAATGAGGCGACACCGGATACTGTTGTTTGTCATTCTCATATCCGCTTATATTTTGCCGGGGTTCCGCCCGGTTTTTGGGGGAGAGGTATTCCCCCATCCTTTCTCTGCCAATGGCCACTGATCATTGCTGAATTCCCCCGGTTTTCCCCGGTGGGCGTTTGTCCCGTCGAACCCCACGATTTTTCCCGTATTCCCAAGGTGCTGGCACCTGATTACTGAAAATTTCAGAAACTTGCCTTGTTGAATAAGCGGCGCTTTCTAGACTGTAAATATGCGGTCGGCAATGGCGCTGGACTGTTCCCTTATGCCTGTGTGTGGACACGCGCCCCCGGTGTCGCCGAAGACGTGCTGTGACTGGCGGGTGTTTTATGTCCGGAGCAGCAATAGGCGCATCGGGCAATTCTATTGGCAGTGTGCGGAGAGGTTCCCTTGACAGAGCAGCGGCCCGTGGCCACTTCAGAACAGCGGCGGCGTGAACGGCGCCTGGTGCTGTTTATCCTCATTTTCCTGTTTCCCATTCTTGCCGTCGCCATCGTCGGCGGCTACGGCTTTCTTGTGTGGATATTGCAGATGATTTTCGGTCCGCCGGGGCCTCCGGCCTGAATCGCCTGAATAGGATACCCAAAACCGCCGTAATCGCGGCCGTGTAGCGGAGAGTAATTCCGGCGTAGCGCCGGATGTCTAGAGTGAATGGACTATGCCGGAGATGAATCCAGAAAATCGCGTCGCTGCCGAACAGGGCGCGTTGCATATTGTGAGCCTGATTGTGCATGCCCGATCGCCGCAGGTTTCCACTCTCAGTCAATGGATCGATACCCGATCTGATCTGGAGATACACCTCGGCAATGAAGAGGGCAAGCTGGTGGTGGTACTGGAGACACCGGATCTCGGCCAGATCAATGAAATCATCGAAACCATCAAGGATCAGCCGGGCGTACTCAACGTTGTGATGGTGTATCACGAAGAGATTGCCCTGTCCGATGTTGACGATGTTCTGGTGGAGAAAGTTGCCGGTTCTGAAACTGATACTGAGCAGCCGGTAAAAATTGTGGGAGAACTGTGACATGGCGATCACCCGACGCGAATTTACCAAAGCCAGCGCGGTTGTGGCGGCGGCCGCCGCCGCTGGCCTGGCCGTGCCAGCCAAAACCCAGAACCTTGTGAGCCAGGGGGACGCCAACGAACTCAACTGGAACAAGGCAGCATGTCGCTTTTGCGGAACCGGCTGCAGTGTGATGGTGGGCACGAAAGACAATCGCGTGGTCGCAACTCACGGTGATATCAAGGCGGAAGTAAATCGCGGCCTTAACTGTGTAAAGGGCTATTTTCTGTCGAAAATCATGTATGGCAGTGATCGCCTGATGAAGCCGCTGCTGCGGATGAAGGATGGCAAGTACGATAAAAATGGGGATTTTTCCGAAGTGTCCTGGGATCAGGCTTTCGACGTGATGGAGCAGAAATTCAAGGAGGCGCTGAAAAATCACGGCCCTGAATCCGTGGGTATGTTTGGCTCTGGACAGTGGACCGTATGGGAAGGCTATGCGGCGAACAAATTGATGAAGGCGGGGTTCCGCTCCAACAATATCGACCCCAACGCGCGCCACTGTATGGCATCAGCGGTCATGGGGTTTATGCGCACCTTCGGCATCGATGAGCCTATGGGTTGCTACGACGATTTTGAAAATGCCGACGCCTTCGTGCTGTGGGGCTCAAACATGGCGGAGATGCACCCGATTCTGTGGTCGCGGGTGACGGATCGCCGGCTGTCCCATCCGGGATGCAAAGTCGCGGTGCTATCGACGTTCGAGCATCGCAGCTTCGAGCTGGCCGATATCCCGATTGTGTTTTCTCCCCATGCAGATCTTTTCATTCTGAACTTTATCGCCAACTACATTATTCAGAACGGCAAGGTGAATGAGGACTTTGTAAAAAAACATACGCGTTTTGTGCGTGGACAAACGAATATTGGTTACGGTCTGAGGGACGAAGACCCGCGCGAAAAAAGTGCCAGTGGGCGCGACAAAGCGAATACCTGGGAGGACATGTCCTTTAAGGAATATGCAGAATTCCTCAAGCCTTACACCCTGGAGCGCGCGGCGGAGGAAAGCGGAGTGCCCAAGGAGCGCCTCACCGCACTGGCCGAGCTGTACGCAGACCCCAACATCAAGGTGATGTCACTCTGGACCATGGGCTTCAACCAGCACACACGGGGTGTGTGGGCCAACAACATGGTCTACAACATCCACCTGCTCACCGGGAAAATTTCCAGCCCGGGTAACAGTCCCTTTTCCCTTACCGGGCAACCGTCGGCGTGCGGCACCGCGCGGGAGGTGGGCACCTTCTCTCATCGCCTGCCGGCAGATCTGGTGGTGATGAATCCCAAACACCGCGCCACCGCGGAAAAAATCTGGCGCATACCCAAGGGCACCATTCAGGAAAAGCCCGGGTTTCACGCGGTGGAGCAAAGTCGCGCATTGAAGGATGGAAAATTGCGGGTCTACTGGACCCAGGCCTCCAACAACGCCCAGGCGGGCCCTAACCTGATGCAGGAACTGCTGCCCGGCTGGCGCAACCCGGATACCTTTGTGGTGGTGTCCGATGTGTATCCCACCACCTCGGCGCAGGCGGCGGATCTGATTCTTCCTACCGCCATGTGGGTGGAAAAAGAGGGGGCCTACGGCAATGCGGAGCGACGCACCCAGCTGTGGCATCAACTGGTGAAAGCCCCGGGGGAAAGCAAATCGGACCTGTGGCAACTGGTGGAGTTTTCCAAACGCTTCAAGACCGACGAGGTCTGGCCGGAGAAATTACTGACGCGGGGCTACAAAGGCAAAACCCTGTACGAAGTGCTGTTCGCGAATGGCCACGCTAACCGTTTCCCCAATTCCGACCGGGATGGGGCCTACGCCAATGACGAGGCCGATGACTTCGGGTTCTATATCCAGAAAGGACTGTTCGAGGAGTACGCGGAATTCGGCCGCGGTCATGGCCACGACCTGGCCCCCTTCGATCGCTATCACGAAGAGCGCGGTCTGCGCTGGCCGGTGGTCAATGGTCAGGAGACTCGGTGGCGCTTCCGCGAGGGTTACGACCCCTATGTCAAAAAAGGCGCGGGCGTGCAGTTTTATGGCAACGAGGATGGACGCGCGCGAATTTTCGCCCTGCCCTATGAGCCGCCGGCAGAGTCCCCGGACAAGGAGTACCCCTTCTGGCTGTGTACCGGCCGCGTGCTGGAGCACTGGCACACCGGTTCCATGACCCAGCGGGTGCCGGAGCTGTTCAGTGCCGTGCCCTACGGGCTGATTTACATGCACCCGGATGACGCCCAGGCCCAGGGGTTCCGCCGCGGCAGTGAAATCAAGGTAATCAGTCGCCGCGGTGAAATGATCGGGCGAGTGGAAACCCGCGGCCGTGCGCGACCGCCCAAGGGGCTTGTATATGTTCCCTTCTTTGATGCCCAGCGCCTGATCAACAAGGTGACCCTGGACGCGACCGACCCCATTTCCAAGCAGACCGACTTTAAAAAATGCGCGGTGAAGCTGGAACTGGTATCCCTGGCCTGACGGGAGGCGATGATGAACGGAAAGCAGGTTTTCTCAATCGCTGGGGCACTCATCGTACTGGTGTGTGGTCTGGTAGCCGTTGCGCAACAATTCCCGAATACCCCCGGGCCAAACGGCATCCGCAAGGGGGGTACCCTGTTTGAAGAACTGAAAGCGCCACAACTGGCGGATCCGGTCAATGCAACGGGCAAGCGCGTGCGCGCTTATCCCGAGCAGCCGCCAACGATTCCACACACCATTCGCGATTATCAGATTGATAAAAACAACAACCGCTGTCTCGAGTGTCACCACCGTATCCAGACCGCTGTCAGCGGTGCGCCGATGATCAGTATCACGCACTTTATGGATCGGGATTTTCAAGTGCTGGCAGACGTAGCGCCGCGGCGATATTTCTGCCTGCAGTGCCATGTACCGCAGACCAATGCAAAGTCCGCGGTGGGCAATACGTTCAAGGATGTGGATATTTTGCTGCGCAACCAGAAGCAGCAATCTGCCCAATAAGTTATGCCTAAAAATTCGATCCGGGACCTTAGCGATGATTGACTGGATTAAAGGTTACTGGCACACACTCAGTCATCCGGCCACTGCATTCAGTCTCGGATTCCTGCTGCTGAGTGGCTTTATTGCCGGGATTATTTTCTGGGGTGGTTTCAACACCGCGCTGGAAACCACCAATACGGAAAAATTCTGTATCAGTTGCCACGAAATGAAGGATAACGTCTATCAGGAATTGAAAGGCACCATTCACTGGACCAACCGCTCCGGGGTGCGCGCCACCTGCCCGGACTGCCACGTTCCCCACGAGTGGACCCATAAAATTGCGCGCAAAATGCAGGCCTCGAAAGAGGTTTGGGGAAAAATATTCGGCACCATCAACACTCGGGATAAATTCCTCGACAAGCGCCTTGAACTGGCGCGCCACGAATGGGCGCGGCTCAAGGCCAATGACTCGCTGGAGTGTCGCAACTGTCACGACTTTGAATTCATGGACTTCAGTGTACAGAGCCCGCGTGCGCGCAAACTGCACTCCACCCAGCTAGCCACCGGCAATGCTACCTGCATTGACTGCCACCGCGGTATCGCCCACCACCTGCCGAATATGGCCGATGAAGACGCGTGGGGGCCGGATAATCCGGCGGATGATGCCAGTCGCTTTGGCGATGAAAATCCTTTGAAACTGAAAGACGAGGACGCGCCCAAGCCGCAGGGAAATTAAGTTTCAAGGGTCAAAGGAACAGCGTGCGCGACGGAAAATGCGGATAAAAAAATCCCGCGGTAAAGACCGCGGGATTAAAGGGTTGTTTCCAAGGGAAGTCCTCAAATGAGGGATGGAAACTTGCGAGAAAAACTCTCAAAAACTAAAACAACATAAAGACAAACGATTGATCCCCTGAGGGGAAGCCGGCATCGCTGCCGGCGAGTAATCACATCGTGTAGAAATGGTTATTCCACACTGCTGAAGCTTTTCTGCACGCAAGCCAGAGTACCTTCCGCGTCCAGTTTATTCAGCCAGCTGACGACCGCCTGTTGCAGGGGAGCACTTTGCTGCAGGTCATCACCAAAGACCGAGGTAAATGCCAGGAACGCCGCTGCCAGTGCCTCGTTGCCCGCTTCATCACTACCTTGAGGCTTGTGCTGATCGCAAATGGCTTTCAGCTCAGCCGCCAGAGGGTCGGACACCTCAATGGCGTTACCTTTTTCATCCACTGCGGATACGTAACGAATCCAGTTTGCCAGCGCAAAGCTCAGTACTTCGATCGGACCTGCGTTGGCCAACTGGTGGCGCAGGGTGCCAAGCCAGCGCTGGGGGATTTTCTGCGAACCGTCCATGGCAATCTGCCAGGTGCGGTGGCGCAGTGCGCGGTTTTCGAAACGCTCGATCAGTTCTGCCTGATACGCCGCGATATCGAAATCCGCCGGCACATCGATAGACGTGGTGGCTTCAGACTTCATAAAGTGCAGTGCCAGCTTGTTGAACGCAGGCTCCGCCATCACATCCGCCACGGTTTCAAACCCGGCCAGGTAACCGCTGTAGGCCAGCATGGAGTGAGAGCCGTTCAGCAGGCGCAGCTTGATCAGCTCATAGACTTCCACATCTTCAACGAAGGTCGCACCGGCCTTGTCCCACTCCGGACGCCCGCGCAGGAAGTTGTCTTCCACAACCCACTGGGAGAAGGGCTCGGCCATTACGGCAGCCTCGTCACGACAGCCAATCAGACTCTCAAGCTCATCGCGGTCCGCGTCGGTAGTGGCCGGCACAATGCGATCCACCATAGTGGCCGGAGTAGTGGTGTTCTGTGCAATCCAGCTCGCCAGACCGCTGTCTACTTGTTCCGCGTACTGTGCCAGTACCTTGCCCAGCAGCTTGCCGTTGGACGGCAGGTTATCGCAGGACAGTACGGTAAAGCCCGGCAGACCGCGCTCCTTGCGCAGTGCCAGCGCACCGACGATATAACCCAGCGCAGACTTGGGGGTTTGCGGGTTGGCCAGATCGTGGATCACGTCCGGGTGCTGCGGGTTCAGATCGCCGCTGGCGGGATCGTGGCAGTAGCCTTTTTCGGTAATCGTCAGAGAGACAATGCGAACGCTTTCCTGAGCCAGCAGCTCCAGCAATTGTTGTGGATTTTCCGGACCTACAAGCACGTCGCTCACGGCGCCGACGATCTGCACCTTGGTGCCAGCATTGGATTTTTCCACCACGGAGTAGAGACCGTTCTGCGGCACCAGCTGATCGCGCACACCGGCGGAGCGCAGGCTCGCACCCACAATGCCCCAATCTTTTTCACCGGCGGCGATACGGTTTTCGGTGTACCAGGCCTGGTGTGCACGGTGGAAGGCGCCGATGCCCAGGTGCACGATGCCGGTGGTGACGTCGTTGCGGTCGTAGGCCGGCTTGATAACCTCGGCGGGGAGGTTTTCGAGAATACTGTTGTTGAGTCTTTCTTGGCTCATAACTTTTTACTCGGTTGAGCGAACGCGTATTCGCTTACGAAGTATTGTGCTTTGAATTTAAGCCGGAGTGCCGGGGATCTGTTTTCAGAAGCGTCGCAAACAGGATGTTTGCGCCGCAGCGCCCAGGGATGGGTTCCCAGGGGGGCGCCCAGCTCGGTTCTGAAAATAGATCCCCGGTGCTCCGGCGCCACTGAGCTGTAACAGCGCTCAGTGGATTCGCCTGCAAGGCAGGCTCCTACAGAACAGGAGCTTGCCGGCAGGGTCACTAATTAAAGCTTGTAGGCTTTCTTCGCCAGGTTGTAGGCGAGGTCGGCGGCCAGTTCGAAGGCTTCGTCTTCCTGCAGGCGATGGTCGGAGACCAGCTGCGACAGCCACACACAGTCCATACGGCGCGCCACATCGTGACGGGCCGGGATGGACAGGAAGGCGCGGGTGTCGTCGTTGAAACCTACGGTGTTGTAGAAGCCAGCGGTCTCGGTCACCTGCTCGCGGAAACGACGCATACCTTCCGGGCTGTCGTGGAACCACCAGGATGGGCCCAGTTTCAGTGCAGGGTAGTGACCGGCCAGCGGCGCCAGTTCGCGGCTGTAGCTGGTCTCATCCAGGGTAAACAGGATGATGGTCAGATTCGGCTCATTGCCCACCGCTTCCAGCAGCGGACGCAGCGCGCGCACGTATTCCGTCGGCGATGGAATATCGCAGCCCTTGTCGCGGCCGAAACGATCGAACACCACCTTGTTGTGGTTGCGGAATGAGCCCGGGTGGATCTGCATCACCAGGCCATCCTCGATGCTCATACGCGCCATCTCGGTCAGCATCTGACCGCGGAACAGCTCCGCATCCGCGGCACTGCAATTGCCGCGGCTTACCTTCAGGAACAGCGCCTCGGCTTCCGCCGCAGACAGATTTGCGGTGGTCGCGGTGGGGTGACCGTGGTCGGTAGAGGTCGCGCCCATCTTCTTGAAGAATTCGCGACGATTGCGCAGTGCCGCTAGGTAGCCGGACCAGGTGGAAGTGTCTTCGCCGGTGATTTCAGCCAGCTGCGCCAGGTTATCCACAAAGCCTTCGAAATCCGGATCCAGTACCGGATCGGGTCGGAATGCGGTGATTACGCGGCCGCTCCAGCCACTGTCGAGAATCTTCTGGTGGTGACGCAGGTCGTCCAGCGGGGACTCAGTGGTGGCGATCACTTCGATATTGAAACGCTCGAACAGCGCGCGCGGCAGGAATTCCGGTTTCTGCAGATAGCTGTCGATACGCTCGTAGTAAAGCTCAGCGGTATCCGCACTCAGCTGTACATCCAGCTCGAACACATCGTGGAATACGGTATCCAGCCAGGTGCGCGACGGGGTGCCGCGGAACAGGTGGTAATTTTCTGCCAGCAGTTGCCAGATTTTGCGCGGATCCTGTTCGACTTCGGTACCGTCCTGGGTGCGAATACCCAGGCTCTCCAGCGGAATACCCTGGGAGTACAGCATGCGGAACACATAGTGGTCCGGACGGATCAGCAGATTGGCGGGGTTGCCGAATGGCTTGTTTTCCGCAAACCAGGATGGATCCGTGTGGCCGTGGGGGCTGACAATAGGCAGGTCTTTAACGCTCTCGTAGAGATTGCGTGCAATATCCCGGCTTACTTTGTCGGCCGGAAACAGACGGTCGGGATGCAGGATCAGAGGGCGTGTCATGTTGGATGCTTCCAGGGTTGGGTTTGCCATCATTGAGGCTGGCTGTTCGGGTTCCAGCCCCGCTTATTGTTGTGTGGTTCTACCATCATCGCGACAACCCGGGCGGGCGTGCAAAAAAGAAAAAGCCGCACTCACCGCTCAGCAGATGCTGAAGCGGGAGCGGGCGGCATGCGCTAAAACAAGGACGAGAGGGGTCCAAACCAGTCCCCTCTTGCCTGAAGCGCCAGGCGATGGAGAAAACCTCGATGCTCATTGAGCAGCGATTGTCGCCATGTTGCCAATATTGGCCTTGCCAGTCAACGTTTTTGGTAAGGCACTATGCTTGGGATGGTCGGCAACTACTGTGGCTGCTCGCTTACAGCTTGTACCTCAGGCCGAGGAAGTAGCGGGTGCCTCCCAGTTCTACCCGGTTGTAGCTCCCCTGAGCGACACGATACTCCGTATATGGCTCATTGGTGAGATTGAGGGCCTGTAGCTGTAGCCGGAGGTTTTTGCCCAGTTGGTAAGACAGTGACAGGTCCACAGAGCTGGTGTCATCCACAAAGCGGTTGGTTTGCCCAAAATCACTGCCGAAGGGCTTCAGGTAATCCGAACGGTATTTATAGGAAAGGCGACTGGTAATGCCATAGTTTTCCCAGTACACCTCTGCGTTATAGCTCTTCTTGGAAAAACCAGGCAGGTTCGCCGCTGGAATTACCAGGTCATCGGTAATATCTGCACCATTCTCCAAGTAATCGAAGTCGGTGTCGGCGATATTCAGGCCGGCAGATACCCCCAGGCCATCGAGGGCGCCCGGCAGGTTTGCAAAGGCATGTTGTGCGGTGAGCTCAACGCCTGAAATACGCGATGAATCCGAGGTGTTCTGCACCAGGCCCTCGACATTCATCGTCACGTCAGCGCCGTTGATATCGAAGGATTCCGCTACCGTGTCCGAATCCGCCACTTCAAGCCCGGCACTGAAGTTTTTGAGGTAGTACGCTGCCGCGAGCATGGTTTCATCGGTGGGGTACCAGGCCAGGGAGAGGTCAAAGTTCTGAGATTCAATGGCTTCCAGGTTGGGGTTGCCCAGTGCTGTTACCGATCCGCTGTCAATCGCGGCCTGGATACTCGAAAACTCTTCCTCGCCATCGCCGAGATCCAGCTCGCGCCCCGCACCCATCCACCACATATCGGGGCGGGAAATTGCGCTGTACAGCGCGGTGCGCAACTGTACGCTTTCCGTCAGTGCAAAATTCACGTTCACGCTGGGAAGGATATTTACATACTGGTTACTGTAGGTTTCCTTCGTGAGGGAGTCCTGCAGTTCGGTGATCAACACGCTATCGTCTGCGGCATTGTCAGGAGTACCAGCATCATTATTGGTGACGCTGTAACTCTGTCGGTAACCGACTGATTCCAAATCTGTCTGCACAGCGCGCACGCCAACGTTGCCGGAAACATCAATACCGCCTAGCTGGGTGTAAAAGTTTATTTTGACAAAGGCGGAGGTAATCTTTTCGGTGAGGTTGACATCGGCAGCGCTCGGCGCCTGCGGGTTCTGCGCCCAGTCGACGTCCCCCAACATCAGGTCATAGGCGCACCGGGTGTCATAGGTTGCCCACTGATCAAACGAGCTGTTGGCGTCTTCGCCGAATCCGCTCTGGGGGTAGTCTGTTCCGCACTCCTGGGCAACGGTCGAGATGTCGGCATAGGTCGAATCGGTAAATTCGATCTGATCTTCATCGTAATTCTTGTGCTCGTGGGATGAGAAACGAACCCCCGCTTCAACCGAAGTCAGTGATTTCCAGTCGAGATCGTAAATGCCCTCGAAAGCCAGCGCTTTGATCTTGTCCTTGATTTCAAATTCACCGTAGCGCGCCCGCTGGTTGGCATCGTAGAAGCTATAGTCTTGCAGGGTCTCACTGCCGAGCAGGGATTCTGAGGGGTTGTCGCGGTCCTCGTAGATGTTGACCGTGGGCCACAAGTCACCATTCGTTCCCGTGCCATCATAGTCGTACCACACGCGGTCGGAACGGAAGCGGGTCTGCCAGGTTTCCTGATAGCGGGTGGTTGAGGAATAGGAAAGGTCGGTATTGAGCACCAGCTTGTCGGTTGCCGCCCATTCGATATTGAGACCTGTCCCCTCGTAGACTTCATCGCGCTCGCGGAATTCCCCGTAGGTACTTACGCGTGATTCACCGGTGTAGGACGTAAGCGCGTGATCTTTATTGGTGCTCCAGTTGCTTATCCTGCGCCGACCATCATCAAAATAAAGGTCGTGCCGGTCTTCGTAGTAGAAACGATCGGACCACTGGGCATCCAAAGTGATATTCCAGGCATCAGAGGGCTGCCACTGTAGGGTAGTCATGACCGCATCGCGGGTTTCCTCAGATTCCATCTGGCGAAAGTAAAAAGAATTAGGGATAAAGTAGTAGTCGCCATCGGCGGCCATACCCCCGCCTGCTGCAGAATTATCGTCGCTCCAGGAACAATTACTGCCCCCGTCAACGGCTGCGTTGGAGTTACAGTTTCGCAAAGTGGAGCTGGTGTTGAAGCTTTCTTCCGGAGAAGAGGCGTCGTCACCGGTGTAGCCTATGGCAAAGCCGACAGTGCCGATGCTGGTGTCGAACACATCGGTGTAGGAAATGGAGCTGCGGTATCCGGTACCGGAATCCCCATTCAACTTGGCATCGTATTCGTTGTAATTACCTTTGACCTCGGCTTGGAAACGGCGCTTGCCGTAGTCGATAGGGCGAATACTCTGCAAATCTATCAGGCCCGCCACCGCACCTTCGAGCAGGTTTGCGGATTGCGACTTGTACACAGTAGCGCCGTTTACCAGTTCCGATGGGAACTGGGAAAACGCCACGGCGCGGTTGCCGCTGCCAGAAGAAATTTCACGGCCGTTGTAAGTGGAGTAACCGAGAAATGGCCCCAATCCGCGCACGGAAATTTCACTGGCGTTTCCTTTAAAGCGGTCGCCAGTGACCCCAACAATGCGCTCCAAAGTTTCTGCGACAGAAAGGTCGGGCAGGCTGCCCATTTCAGCCGATGAAATCACATCGACAATGGTTTCGGCATCGCGCTTGATATCGATGGAATTACGCATGGTGTCACGCAGGGTGCCGGTGACGGTGACTTCTTCAAGCTTTTCCTGCTCGTCGCCATCCTGCGCTTGTGCGAGAGAAGCATTGAGTGCGACGGAGGCGATTGTCAGTGCCAGCAAGCGCTTGGAAAATCTCGGCCGTGGGCTAGCGTGAGTATGGTGATTGTGGTTGCTCATCAAAGCTCCTGCTTAGTTATTTTTGTCGTTGTGTGATTTCTGTCTTTGCATGGATGTACGAGCCCCTCCGGAGTACCCATTTACCGGTGGCGGTGTGATAGCTGGTACAGTATGAATCAAGCTTGGCTGATGGTAAAGTGGTATGACCATCTTACATTGATTCGTGTGCCGACAGATTTGCGGGAGGGCCGTTTTGAGATATCGATTGAAAATTCGTAAAACGTTAACAATATCAGGGGCTGGTGGTGTGCTGGTCGCGTTGTTTTGCGGCTTTGCACTCGCGACAGTGGAGTCGGGAGCGGTTGTAGAAGCAGTGAGCGCCGAAGCTCTGCCTGTGCATGAGTTGCCCGACTTTTCTTATGCTGGCTACAAGAACGGCGGAACGCCGTTGACGTTTGAAGTTCGCAAAACAATCGATGTCAGCGAATTTGGTGCGGTTCCCGATGATGGCCTCGATGATTCAAAGGCATTTCTTGCTGCACTAGCGGCTGCAGATCGCTTTCTCGGGCCGGTTGCGGTCGAGATGCCAGCCGGACGCTTTATTCTCAGTGACATCCTGTATTTACAGCGGGATAACCTGATTCTGCGCGGTGCCGGTCAGCAAAAGACCCAGCTATATTTCCCTCGGCCACTGCGTTTGCTGCCGGATCCGCCCGAACTTTCGGAGCTCCGCGAATACCTTACGGAAATGGACAAGCGCCAGCGAGAGGAGCAGAACAATATCGACCTGCCCTTTACCCAGTATGCCTGGGCCGGTGGCTATATCTGGGCGCGCAAGCCTGGTGAGCGGGTAAAGGCGTACCTCGACAAGTACGATATGCCGGTGGCGGTAAACGCACAGCCGGTTGCCGGCAAGCGCGGGGAGCGCCGGCTGAAGGTAAAATCGGCAGGCACGCTTGAGGTGGGGCAGGTTATCAATATCAACTGGTATAACCGTGCCGGACGCGAATCACCGCTGCTGAAAGCACTGTATCCGGGTGTCGACAAGGTAGGCAGCCATCACTGGGCATTTCCGTCGCGCCCGCTGGTTTCGCAAGCATCCAGAATTGTGACGATAGAAGGTAATACGGTCGAGCTTTCCGATCCCTTGCTGCATGATATCCAGGGGTTTACCACGGATATCACACAAAAGCTTTATCTACAGAATGTTGGATTGGAAAACTTCACTATCGAATTTCCACCCTCAGCGTATGTGGCGCACCATGTAGAGGAGGGCTTTAACGGCATATACCTGACCCGGGTATACGACGGATGGGTTCGCAATGTGAACATCATCAATGCAGACAGTGGCGTGCTTACAGAAGAAGTCGCTAACCTGACGATCAGAAACGTTACCACGTCAGGCAATCACAAGGCGCACTACAGCGTGGCTATGGGCGATACACATAATGTGCTGGTGGATAACCTGCATGTGCAGAATCTTGTGATTCACCCGTTGAGCTTCAATACATTTTCCACCAAGAGTGTGTATACGGATTCTACTGTCGAT
Organism: Microbulbifer bruguierae; assembly: GCF_029869925.1. Taxonomy (NCBI): domain Bacteria; kingdom Pseudomonadati; phylum Pseudomonadota; class Gammaproteobacteria; order Cellvibrionales; family Microbulbiferaceae; genus Microbulbifer; species Microbulbifer bruguierae. The sequence continues at coordinate 3,223,746 of NZ_CP118605.1, forward strand.
CAGCGTCCGATTCTGGATCAACATTCCGGTGCCAATCATCAGAACCTTTTCGACAATATTACGATGTATGTTGATCTGAACGAGCAGGAAATCAGTGAGCGCAGGTACCCTGCGTTTAAAGGTGGTGGTGCCGGCTACTGGAAGCCGACCCACGGCGCGGACAACACCTTCTGGAATATACGGTTGGTTTTTTCCAATGAATTTGAAGAGGAGACCAGCATCACACTCGATGGCGTAGCCGATGGACCCAATGCGAATATTTATGGTGTATACGGGAACAGAAAGGTAGCCGTCGACTATGGACCAGGCGCCGATATTGTTGCGATGAACCAGGCGATCAGCGATCAACCGTCGCTTTATCAGATGCAGTTGTCGAAGCGACTTTCCAGAAGTCGTTTCCAGGATCTTTCTAGTGATCTTTCTAGTGATCTTTCCAAAGGCCTCTCCAGCAGCCAGTCCACCACTGCGAAAAATTCTATCCAGTAAGTAATTGCAAAAATAAAAAAGGCCAATCATTGCGGTTACCCGAATGATTGGCCTTTTTTATTGCGGGATTACTGAATCGGCCACAACCGCGGATCGGTATTCACGATACTGTCACTGCTTTCGCTGAGTATTTTCTCCAGCGCCTGACTGAAAATTTTATCGCCGTAGGCATTCTGCGCGTAGTACATGGTCGCATGTGCTGCCTTGATGTCCATCCCGTACAGCTCCTTGAAAGGCCAGCTCTCTGGCTCCAGGAGATAATTTGCAATCAGGGAATACCCGCGATGCAAACTGATATTGCCGCGGCTGTAGCCCCAGATATCTACACCGAGCTGCCGGCCAAATTGTCCCAACAGGTTGTACGCCTCCAGATTGAAGTTGGCATAGTGCCAGGGCCGGGTGCGTTCGAATTCCGCCGGCTGCTTTCCATCGGCATCGAAGTGCTGGGTGATCCTGCGTTCCTGGGTCACTTTCAACTGCGTGCGAGCGGTCTCCAGATCGCCAGTAAAAAGGGCATACGCTACCACCTGGGCATCAAACCAGGTGCCGTGGTTGTTGTGCCAGTCATTTTCGGCTTTGCCGTTTTCACTGGTGAGCATCCACTGGTTTAGATCGGAAAACCACTGAATGATCCGATCGCGATCATTCTCACTGAGTGCATCGCCTAGTAGTTGTACGGTATCCGGAATATGAATCAGGAAGCGTCCCTCGATGATGCCGAACCCACGTCCGCTAGCCACTCCAGGTACGGCTTGTGCGTGCTCGAAATTCGGGTTCATACGCGTAGCCGGGTGGATAAACCAGGCTTGCAGATGTTTGATCGCGGTTTCGCCATAGCGCCGATCACCCGTCAGATGGTAAGCGACGGCAAGATTACTGACGTCCTGCACAAAATCTCGCAACAGCTGGCTGTCGGGGATCTGCTCCAGAGTCGCGTAGTTGCGCTCACCATCTTTGCGGATAAAGGGAAGTCCGTCTTCTGAATCTGGATTGGGCCACCAGTAAGGTCCTATGCTGAAATAGTCATTTGGATTGCCACTGGCGGGCAGTCGTTGTTTTTGCGTGACAGACCGAATTGGATTTTTGAGAGCCGCATTCGCGCGCTTGATCAATAGTCCCAATGCCGGTTCTGGCTGCTCGTTCTGATTGTCCTTGAGTTGCAGTAATGTGTCTGCATCGTAGAGGAAGAGCTGTGACGGTTGGGCGAAAGTTGTCAGAGGCAGAAGCATTGACAGGATTAGACTGGGTAGGATTTTGTGCATATATAAACTCCGCACACTTCCGTTCCTGACTTGGTCAGATTGTGATGAACGGCAGTATGGTGGCGATTGTCGGAATGGTAAAAAATATTGGGGCCAAGAAGGCCCCAATTCCTATCAGGCATGCATGTTTAGAAGAAGTTGTACTTCGCCTGCAGTACAAAGATGCGACCGTCGAAGTGAGTGGCGCGAGGTTGGAATTCGGTATCCTGGTATTCCTCGTACAGTGCCTCGGTCAGGTTGTAACCCTTCAGCGACAGGCTGAAGTTATCGGTGACATTGTAGTAAGCAGATAAATCCAGGCGGCCAGCAGCCTTCACGTTCTTGTTCCCCTCACCATTGAACGTGCCGACACTTTCCAGCTCGTATTCACTGCGATAGTTGTAGGCGAGGCGAATACCGAAGGGACCATCTTCGTAGTAACCGATCACGTTGTAAGTGTCATCGGAAATGCCGGGAATACGCGCTTCCAGCGGTGAATCCTGTGAGGTACTGGAGTAGTTCACAATGCCGCCAAAGCCATTCCATGGATAAGGCAGGAAGCTCAGGTTCTGCTGAATGGAAACCTCGTAGCCCTGAACCTGGATCTGCTCATCCACATTCTGAATCTTGCTGATACTGATCTGGTCTCCCGCCGCGATATAACCCGCATCGATGGCATCGTAGGCATCCGCACCATTCGTCACACAGTTGCCGCCAGTCACGGAGAGGCCGCCCAAGTCCAGGTTGTACGCGGACAGGAGATCCGGGTCACAGCTGGCAACGCTGGTGAAGAAGTTTTCGATGTCTTTCTGGAATGCCGCGAAGGTGATGGCACTGCCCTCGCGGTTGTACCACTCCAGGGAAATGTCATAGGAGCGCGCGGAAAAGGGTTCTACATCGGCGCCGGGAAGCTGCACGATCACTTCACCAGGTCGGGTAGAAATCATTGTCGCCGGGGTGGCGGCGCGCACATTGGGCCGTGAGATGGACTCGCCATAGGCCACGCGCAGTACCAGGTCTTCTCGCAGGTCCATTGCCAGGTTCATGCTGGGTAGCAGGAAGTCGTAATCGTTTTCCACCCTGCGCTGCTCCGGGTTGTTGATGTCCGTAGCACCGAACGCGTAATAGGGGGATGACGCCGTCTGCTCGGAATTCACATAGCGCACACCGAGGTTACCGGTAACCGGCAGCCCGGCGATGGAGAAATCCAGATCGGTCATCAGGTACAGCGCGTGGGTATCGAGTTCGACGTCGTAGACGAGACCGGCATTCTGTTGCCCGCCGCGCGCAATCAGGTCCGTGCTGGGTACGCGGACTGGCTGCTCGCCGGTCACCGGGTCCGGCGCGACCTCGCCAATCGTGGCGGCGACCAGTGCGTTGAGTCTGTCGACATCAATGGCATACCAGCCAGCACCGGCGCCAGCAAAGCCGTTGGCCTCACCGCCGAAGAAGTTGCCTTCGCTGACATAGGCTGGGTTTCCGCGCATATCGTTGGTAAGTAGTCCATTCAGGTCCACGCCGGTGGGGGAGCTGCGCAGGCGATCGGAATCCTGAGATTCGCTGGAAAAGCGGTAGCCAAAGCTGAGTGCGGATACCCCGGGCAGTTCCAGTTCACGTTTGGCATTGAACTCGAATGCATTGGCCTCGGTTTCCAGGGTTTCATAGGTTCCGGTGATCAGTGCGCGGATATTAGTGTTGTCTACCTGAGTGACTTCACCGGCGCTACTCAGGGTGTCCAGAACCCGCCACTCGCCATTGAGGTCTAGGTTGTCGACGTTCTGCAGCTCAAACAGGTAGTTGCCGATGTTGCCCTCGCCGGTATACAGGCGGCCGGAGATGCCGCTGCTGCCCGCGCGGTAGTAAGGGGTATAAAAGAGTTCGTTCCAGTTGTTTTCCGCCGATGTGAATGACACTAGGCCGTCCACAGTCCAGTCATCATTGGCCCATTCTGCGTCCAGCAGTACCGCCTGGGATTGCTCAAGGGTGTCCCAGGTACGGGAGGTGTAGCGGTAATCCACATCGTCGAACAGGATGTCGGTGACGGTAAAAATGGGATTGCCGTCGCTATCGACGGTACCGGTATCGCGGGGGGCGCTGTTCGGTGTGATCTTGGTGCCGCTGCTGCGTGTGCGCAGGTCAATTTCCTGCTGTCCGTTCTCGTCCATGTCGCGTTCGGTGTAGAGCACATTCATGCCGAGCTTGAGATTGTCGTTGGCCTGGAATTCGATACCGCCGGAGAACGAGGTGCGGGTACCTTCATTGATCTCCGAGCCCTGGCGCAGCTCGCCTGGCATTTTCACTATGGCGTTATCTGGCAGATTATTGTTGGCCTTCCAGGTCGCGAAATCTTCGCCGTTGGCACCGACAAAATTCCCATTGGCGGGAATATTGTCGTAGCGATTGACCTTGATAGTGTCGCGGCGGAACGTTTGTTCGGAGGTGGCGAGGGTCGCGGTCACCGCGAGCTTGTCGGTAATCAGATGTTTGGAACCGGACAGAACCATTTCCGCATCCAGCGCATCGGCCAGTTGTTCACTACGACCGGCTACCGACAGATCCAGGCGGCCGTCCTTCTTGTCCAGTGCTCGCGGCAGTATCAGATCTACCGTGCCGGCAATACCGCCCTCCTGCATGGCCGCGGTCTGGGTCTTGATCACATTGGTGCCGTTGAATACCGCAGGGTCAAACGCGCCGAACGGGTTGGGCGCTCCAAAGGCCTTGTTGCTGCGTGACGGGCTGGCGAAGGTCTGGCCGTTGGCGGTGGTTTTCACGAAACCGGAAGGCATACCGCGCAGGTTGATACTGGATTCGCGGCGCTCGCCTTCGCGGTTGAGTTGGACCCCGGCCACCGCCTGCAGGGCTTCGCCCATATCCAGTGCCGGCAGGGTGCCGATGTCGTCCGCGGAAATGCCGTCGACAATGGTGGATGCATTGCGTTTGGTGTCGAGTGCGTTGTCCAGGTTGCGCTGGAATTGGGCTGTGACGACCACCTCCTCCAGCGTATCTGTTTGCTGTGCCAGTGCTGGTGCGGTTGTCAGTGCGATTACGGTACTCAGCAGAGTTTTGGTGAATACCGGGCTAATCGGGAATATTCGGTTGCTAGTCATGCTCAGGCCCTCAAAGGTCCGTTTTTATTTTCATCGTTTCCTGACGGGTACCTATGTCAGTACCTATTCATCGCTACTAATTTGGACAGGCTGGGAGATATTCAAACAAATTCAAAAGGTAGTCAAGTGGCCTTACCATCTATCCAATTTCTTTGGGGGAGATTTATTCAGAGGCGTGCGCCGCGCGGGCGGCAAATTGCGCGGTTGTGCCAATGCAGGCCAGCTTTCGCCAGTGGCAATAGACTTTCGCCAGTGGGAATAGAAAGGAGGGGCGAATTCAGTGGGGGAAAGTGAATCTACCCGGGCCCGGCAAGTGGGACTTGCCGGGCCCGGGTAGATTCAGGTCCGCGTCAGTGAGCGCGAGCGGCGGGCAGATCAATATAGACACCCTTGATATTCTGGGTGCGGAATTCCACCACTGCAGGTCGCTCACCCGGTGTGAACTCGATAGTGGCAATCCCATTGGCCATCTCGATGGTGGATGAGCCGGTGTAGGTGCCCTGATTTTCCTGCAGTTGCCCGCCGCCGTTTAGTATCGAGAAGTAACCGCGTTCACTGAACTCCGTTGCGCGCCGCCCCTGCTTATCCTGGGCTTCGGCGGTAATCAGGTAGGTATCTTCTGCGGTGCGTTTGGCGGTAAGCGCGACCTGCTCGGTTTTTGCCGGTTCACCCAGGTAATAGGTGAGACGGTAGGCATCTTCCACCGACTGCCCGTCTTCGCGTACCTTGCCCAATACCTGCAGTTGGTTCTCTCCCTCCTGGAAGGGCACCTGCCACACAAGGCCGTGTGCTGGGAACTGGCCGGGGCGGCGCTCCTTGCTGCCGAGACTTTTGCCATTCAGGAAGAGTTCTGCGGTATCGGTGTTGCAATACACTTTTACCGGGCGACCGTTTTCCGGGCCATAGCGCACGGTCCAACTGTGAGATTCGATGTGGCAGAAGGGTTGCTTGGCCCAGTAGCTGGCGAAGACGTAGTAGGCATCCTTGGGATTACCTGCACGGTCGGTGAGGCCTTTCTGATTGATGTAGGGAAGAGGGTTTTCCGGGCGCAGTGGCGTGCCGAAGTCCCTGAAGGCCCACTGGGCGTTACCGGCAAAGTTTTCCGTACTTTCGCTGACAGACAAATGCCAGTCAAACAGGTTGACGATATAGTTTTCATTCCAGTCGCTGTCTTTGGCGATACTTTTGACTACCGCCTGGTTCATCGCTTCGGTAACGGATACCTGGGCATCGGGTATCCCGCGTTCATCCAGTGGCCTTTCCGTGTGCCGTCCCTTATGCCCGGAGCCTCCGTATTCCATGTGCAGGAAGGTGGGGTATTTACCCATGGCATCTTCCAGCGCGGCAGCGTACTGGCCATAGGCGCCACCGTACCAGCCCGCCCAGATCGACGGAGAGAAGGCGTCCACCACGTCCGCGCCAGGATAGTACTTGCGGATGGTGGTCATGCGGCTGGGGTCCAGCGCTTTGGCAACACTGTTCAGGTGTTTGAGATACGGCAGAACTTGTTCATCGGAACCGCCACCGGCAAAGTCCTCTTCCCAGTACATCTCATTACCCAACGACCAAAAGGCGATGCTGGGGTGGTTGTAGTTCTGGGCAATCTGTTCTCGCAGCAGGCGCTCGGTATTGGCTTCCCACTCCTCGCCACCTTTGCCGCCGCGGCACCAGGGCAGTTCGTCCCACAGAATCAGCCCCAGCTCATTGGCTGCGCGATAGACTTCCGGGTCCTGTGGATAGTGGGCCAGGCGCACGAAGTTCGCGCCCATATCCTTGATCTGCTGCATATCGTTGCGGTGCATTGTGTTGGACATGGCGGGGCCCATCCCCGCGTGTTCTTCGTGGCGGTGGGTACCGCGAATCAGAATGCGCTCGCCGTTGACGAAGAAACCCTGGTTGGGGCGCATCTCGAACCAGCGGTAGCCAAAGGATTCATTCCGCTGGTGCCGGATATTGCCGTCGGCGTCTTTGAGTGTGACCTCGACGGTGTAGAGATTGGGGGCGTCGGGTGACCAGAGCTGCGGATTTTTCAGCTCTGCCAGGTCGATACGAACGGGTGTGTCGTTCGCGGAAGCCACGTTGAGCTGGGTGCTTGCCCGCTGGATTTCCTGCTTGTTGGCATCCAGCAGGCGCAGCTCAAGCGCGAGTGTCTCGCTGGAATTGCCACGGTCTACTTCAATATCCACATGGGTTTGTGCTGCCCGATGGCTGACTTTGGGGGTGGTCACCGCGACGCGCTCAATAAACGCCTCTGGCAGTCGCTGCAGCCACACATCCCGGGTAAGCCCGCCGAACAGAAAGAAGTCCGCTTTTTGCGAGGGAATCAGGTTGCGGTCGTACTCGTTGGAAACCCTTACCAGTATTTCGTTGGTCGTGCCGCGCTTGAGTGCTTCCGTCAACTCGATGTCAAAACCGATATAGCCGCCCACATGTTCACCCACCTTCTGTCCGTTGACGAATACCTCGGCCACCATGTTGGCGGATTCAAAATACATCCGATAGCGGCTGTTGGTATCGGCGGTAAAGGTTTTCGCGTACCAGCTGGCTGCGCGCCGGTATCCCGGCGTGGCATCCACGGTGTCGGTGGCATTCCAGGTGTGGGGCAGGGTGACCTGCTCCCAGTCGCTGTTGTCTGCCGTATCCGCACTCGGGAAAACCGGTAGCACCTGCTCACCGTTGTGGGGTACGTCGTCCTGCAGGTAAAGCCAGCCGCTGTTGAAGTTGTGTGTTTCCCACAGTTGCCGGGCTTTCAGATCCGCACCTGCTTCAGCTGTGCAGCCGGCGATCAGGGCTGCCAGGCTCAAGCTCAGCAGCGCTCCGCAGTGGCGGCTGAAAAGAGTGGAAATTTTGTATCGGGTGAGAAGGTGCAGGGGGTTCATACCGCTGCCAAAATGGATTTTCATCGCGTGCTCTCATACTCGCTAGAGAATTTTATTTTTTTGCCCGGGGGGCACTGGGCGCGGGCCTCTTTGGGCCCGTCATAGGCAGTGCGTCAGCGGGCCATCCAGCCCCCATCCACCAGCATGATGTGACCATTCATATAGTCGGCGGCGGGAGACGCGAGAAAAACCGCGGCACCGGCAAGATCTTCCGGGTTGCCCCAGCGACCGGCAGGAATACGCGCACTGATGGCTGCATTGCGCTCGGCATCGGCGCGCAGGTTGGCGGTGTTGTCGGTGGCGAAATAGCCAGGAGCAATGGCGTTAACCTGAATATTGCTCGCCGCCCACTCGTTGGCCAGTGCCTTGGTAAGTTGCGACACAGCGCCTTTACTGGCGGCGTAGGCGGGCACGGTAATACCGCCGGAAAAACTGAGCAGGGAGGCAATATTGATGATCTTGCCTGCGCGCTGTTTCAGCATCATCGCACCGGCGGCACGGCACATTCTGAACACGCCGTTGATGTTGGTATCCATCACCGCGTTCCAGTCCTCATCGGAATAGTCGACCGCGGGTGCGCGGCGGATGGTGCCGGCGTTATTGACCAGAATATCCAGGCGGCCAAATCGAGACTCCACTTCTCGAAACAGTGCGTTGATTTGCTCCGGTTTGGACTGGTCACAGCCGAGCGCGATGGCTTCCACGTTTTCGCTGTTCAGTTCCCGGGTTGCATTTTCGGCGCTGGCGGGGGTTGAGCCCACCACAATCACACGCGCACCGGCGCGGCCAAGGGCAAGTGCCATGGCCTTGCCCAGCCCGCGGCTGGCGCCGGTCACCATGGCGACCTTGCCGTGCAGGCCAAACTGTTGCTGCAGGTAATCGGTCATACTGCGCCCCCTCCTTTTACTTCGAGTTGCGTTACGCGAGGTGTTATTGATCGTCGAGTTGGGTAACTTCCGATGCCGCCAATAGCAGCGCGCCGGTACCGTAAAGCTGGGTGTCGTCTGCGGTGGCGGAGCCCGGTGCAAAGGCGACCTGCTGTACCCAGCCGAGTTTCCCATTCGGCTGCACGCTAGCGACCAGTGAAGCCCAGCCCTTGTGTACCGCGTTCACGTATTTCTCGTCTTTCAGTAAACCGTTGTTTACACCCCAGGCCAGTGCGTATACCAGCAGGCCGGTGCCGCTGGATTCCGGCGGTGATTGCTCCTCGATCTCCAGTAGCGAAGAGGGCCAGCTGCCGTCTTTCTGTTGTAGATCTACCAGGCGTGCGCTCATTTCCTGGAACAGGGTTGCGTAACGTTCTTTTTCCGCAAAGTGGTCCGGCAGCGCTTTGAGCGTGCGGGCAATACCTGCAAGCACCCAACCGTTGCCCCGGCCCCAGTAAATCAGGCGTCCCTTGCTGTCTTTGCGCTCGAAATAGCGGCTGTCGCGCAGGTACAGTTTTTCGTCGGTGTTATATAGGTAGTTGGTGGTCACCCAGAATTCTTTATCCATAAAGTCCAGGTATTTTTGCGAGCCGGTAATGCGAGCCAACTCCGCCCATACCGGCGGTGCCATAAAGATGGCATCGGCCCAGCACCAGCGCACGGTACAGGAAGGGTCGTCGAAATTGCGGTGAGCAAGGTCCTGATGGAATTTGTCTTGGTTATCAAAGTAGAGGCTGGTGTCTGGTTGATTCGCCAGCACCTTGTCGAACTGCTGCTTCAGGTGCGCGATTTTTTCCTCGCCGCCCATACGCTCGTATAGATCCAGGTAAACCGCGCCCATTGCGTGATCATCGGCGTGGTGTACCCGCGGGCCCAGCAGCCACTGGTTGACGGAGGAGTTATTGATCACCGCCTGCTCGTAGGGCAATTGTTTACTGACTTTGGCCCATTCCAGCAGGCCGATCTGCCAGGTCGCGTACATCCAGCCCTGTGGGAGTCCGCTGGCGCGGCCTTCCGGGCGCATCATATTGCTGCGCAGGTCGTACTGGCTGAGTTGCCAGTCCGCCACGCGGTTGGCGGCGGCGGTGATGTCCGCTTTGGTGAGCGCCGGAGAAAGCTTGTCGCCATAGGATGGAACTTCAGCCGCGGGTGCCTGCCAGGCAACCGGCTCGGGCCAGTACTCTGCTTTGGCTGCCCCACTGGCACTGGCAAACGCGTGGGCAGAGGTGTGAATACTGGTGCAGAGACCGCCGATCAGCAGTCCCAGCCCGAGTTGCAGGCTTCGGTTCAGGGTCATGATGCCACCTTTATTACTGTTATCCGTTTTGCTGGTTGCCCCAGCCACTTGGCACGATCGTATCGTGCATGGCGGCCGAGTGCTGATACGGGTCGCTATCTCCGCATCGCCACTGCTTTCATTTTGGTCATGTGGTAATACCAGTTTCGGTAGTGTATGTTGGCCTTACCATAAAGTCTAGGTTGGGGAGCTATGATGTTGGATTTCACGCAGAAGGCAGTACTGGTGGCGACCGCCACTCTGATCTCGATCAGTGGTTGCGCTGACAACAGCGATTCGCAAGCGGCGGCGCATTCTGAACCTGTACCAGTTCAGATTGCCGCGCAGAGCGCATCGTCGACTTCAACGTACGGTACCGCGCCAGGGGCGGCTATTGGTACCTATGCGGAGCTGGCGGTGCGCCGCGGCGGAGTGCCAGGAGAGGATGGCAAGTTGCAGGGCGGTGAATATGTGCCGGTGGAATTTATGCAGCTGCCGGACGACCACCAGATTGGCAACCGGCTGTTCAAATATGAAGGCCCCGGCTGGGAGTCAGAGCAGGTGGCCTACCGGCTCTATTTCGATGAGCGCGCGGCCATCGATATTTTTGGCAAGACGAAACCCCAACTGGTACTTCCTCAGGTGGGCCAGGACGGAACCGATTATCACGCGCTAGCCGACTGGGGAATGGACGTACTGAAAGTCGGGCCATCCTTGGGTATTGGCGGTGTCGGTGTCTGGCACCAGGGCAAGCTGGAAGGAGTGCGACAGTTCGCCAGCGCATCGGTGAGTGTGTTTAACGAAGCCGACGCTTCCGGTGTGCAGTTGCAATACAGCGGTTGGAAAGCCGCAGGGGGTGAGCGGGATCTTGAGATGACCCTGCGCATTGCGCCCGGCTCCCGGCTGACCCAGGTACACACAAAAATGGAAACTCCAGCGGAAACCTGGGCCACCGGTATCGTACGACACGGACTGGAACCGCTGGTTTCTGCGCACGACAGCGGCGAGTGGGGTTATCTGGCCACCTGGGGCGCGCAGAGTCTTGCGGGCGATAATCTGGGCATGGCGATCTTTTTCCGCAATGAAGATCTGCAACAGATTACCGATGACGAATACAACCACCTGGTGCTGTTGAACGGCGGCAGCGAGGTGCAGTATCAGTTTGCCGCGGTATGGCGCGATGAGAATGTTCAGAACCGCGAGCAGTTTGTTGCTTACCTGAATGCGACGGCGCTGGCGCTGAGTAAAAGTAATGCCGTTGTCAGCACGGACAGTAGTTCCATCGACAATTAAAAAATTTTTAATAACTCGCAAAGCGTTAAGAAGCGAAAAGGCAATATCTTCAAAGCGCCGACAGCTGTAACTACAGTTTTGTATGGGCCATGAGTAGAGAAAACCAGCCGTTTGACGAAATGGACCGCCTCGCGCTCGGTGATCTCGGGTCACTGGATTCGGTTTTCTCTCTACCTCTCTCTCCGCCAACATTTTTGCCCCACCTCGTGGGGCTTTTTTTTCGGCGATGAATTGCCGGCATGGCAAATGTGAATAGCCTTTTCTGGTCTTACCGTCTTGCCACTAGGTTTTTTGGTTAGAGCGTATTCGTTAACTCGCTTTTCCCTCTTGTAAGTCCACTTCTATACATAAAAACAGACTGTTTTGTGTGCGGGTTTCGACTAAAGGTGGGCTTTGCTGAAGGTGGCACTTGTCATTCATCGCAAAACTGAGTTTAATTGGTCCGGTGGTCTTACCAGTTGCATGTTTGAATATCGAATCGCAACCTGGCGCTGGAGCTGCGGCTCGCGATGAAAGACCCTGGTAGAAGAATGAACAGGAATAGTCCGATGCAAGAGACATGGCGCTGGTTTGGACCAGATGACGGAATCACCCTGCGGCATATCGCCCAGGCAGGGGCGACAGGAATTGTGAGTGCGCTCCACGACATTCCAGCGGGCGAGCTGTGGCCGGAAGAAGCCATTCAGCAGCGCAAGGCCATGATCGAGGCTGAGGGGCTGAGCTGGTCCGTCATTGAAAGTATCCCGGTGCACAACGATATCAAGGCGCGCACTGGCGAATTTGACCGGATGATCGAGAACTATCGTCAGTCCGTGATCAATGCCGGCAACGCGGGCATTACGACTATCTGCTACAACTTTATGCCGGTGGTGGACTGGACCCGCACCAACCTGAATTACACCCTGGCCAACGGCAGTCAGGCCCTGCGCTTTGAAATGACCGACTTTGCCGCATACGATGTTCATGTGCTCAAGCGGCCCGGCGCCCAGAGTGACTACCCGCCGGAAGTGATTGAGCGCGCAAACGCCTACGTGCAACAGATGAATGGCGAAGAGCTCGCGCAGCTGGAGCGCAACATCATTGCCGGCCTGCCCGGTGGTGAAGGCTCCCACGATCGCGACAGTATTCGCGAATCGATTCAGTTGTTTAACGCACTGGGTACAGAACGCTTCCGCGAAAACCTGTTTCTGTTTCTGCGGGAAATTATTCCCGCAGCGGAGTCTGTCGGAGTGAAAATGTGTATTCACCCCGACGACCCTCCCTTCTCCCTGTTCGGTTTGCCGCGGGTAGTGTCCACCGCGGAAGACGCGCGCGCGCTGCTCGCTGCCTATCCCAGTCGATCCAATGGGCTGACCATGTGCGCGGGTTCCTTTGGTGCCCGCGCGGACAACGATCTGGTGGCAATGACCCGCGAGTTTGCCGAGCGTATCTACTTTGTGCACCTGCGCAACGTGATCCGCGAAGCGGATGGGTCATTTTACGAATCTGATCACCTCGCTGGTGACAACGATATGGTCGGACTGATTCGCGCACTACTGGACGAAGAAAGCCGCCGCCGTGGTGCTGGCGATAGCTGCGAAATTCCCATGCGCCCGGACCACGGCCACCTGATGGCGGACGAGCTGCAAGTGGGCTCGGCAAAGCCGGGTTACTCCTACGTAGGCCGTCTCAAGGGGTTGGCGGAGCTACGTGGAGTTATCCACGCGTTGAAAAGTATCGGCTAAGGTGATTTATGCCTACGCTAGCGAAGCGCTCTGCCACCCAGAATTCAACGTTGTATCTGCAGTTCCTTAAGGCGGTTGCCGAAAAAGAGAACACTGTCGGAAATGGGGTAACTATGCCCGGGTACAATCCCTCGGAACTGGGCTGTGGCATTGTGCATATCGGTATCGGCAATTTTCACCGCGCGCACCAGGCGGTGTATGTGGATGAAATATTGCGACAGTCCGGCGGCGACTGGCGCATTACCGCGGTGAGCCTGCGCAATCCGGATATGCGCGATCGCATGCAGTCGCAGAATTGCCTATATACCCTTTGCGAGCGAACTGCAGATCGCGAAAACCTGCGTGTAGTCGGCGCCGTGGCGAAAGTGCTGGTTGCACCGGAAAATCCCACGGCGGTGATCGACGCTCTGGCTGCCAAATCAACCAGCGTCGTAACCGTGACAGTCACCGAGAAAGGTTACTGCCTGAAGCCTGGTGGTCGTGAACTGGATCTATCCCACCCGGAGATCGTGCACGATGTCTTGCATCCGGCTGCGCCGAAAACTCTGGTGGGTTTTCTGTTGGCCGCCTGTCGCCTGCGTCGGGATCGTGGACTACCGGGTTTCAACCTGTTGAGCTGTGACAACCTGTCCGATAACGGTGCCCTGTTGCGGGACTGCCTGTTATCCGCGGCGCGCCTGCAGGACAGCAGTCTTGTCAGTTGGATCGCCCAGGAAGTCGGTTTCTGCAGCACCATGGTCGACTGCATGGTACCCGCCACCAGTGATGATATTGCCGAGAATATTCAGAGCCATGCCGGCTACCGGGATACCGCCTGTTTACTCAGCGAGAATTTTCGCCAGTGGGTGATCGAAGACAATTTTGTTGCCCCCACACCGGATTGGCGCTCAGCTGGTGCCAGTGTGGTGGCCGATGTTGCGCCCTATGAACGGATGAAATTACGCTTGCTGAATGGCAGTCATTCGGCACTGGCATTTCTCGGTGCGCTGCGCGGATATACTTATATCTACGAGGCCGCCACTGATCGTCAAATAAGATGGTTTGTGATGGCGCTGATGCGGAGGGAAATGTTGTCGACGCTGGAAGCATTACCGGATATCGACCTCGAACAGTACTGCACAACCTTGCTCGACCGCTTTTCCAATCCCTCGGTACCTTATACCTGTCAGCAGGTGGCGTCCGACAGTAGTCAGAAATTACCCCAGCGTATTCTGGAACCGATTGCCGAGCGTTCCCGTCGCGGCGAGCAGAGCCCGTTGCTCACTGGTGTTGTGGCCGCCTGGCTCGGTTATCTTTTTCTCGGGACATTTTCAGCGCAGAGATTTGAGCTGCGGGATCCCGCGGCGCAACCGCTGGTAGAAATGCTCCAACGACAGAAACATCAGAAAAATTTTCCGACACTGGATCAGATGAGGGCACTACTCACCCATGCCGGTATCGTGCCTGCGACATTGCTCCGCGGTGAGCCCTTTTTGGGGATGGTGCAGGATCGGTTAGCGCGCTTGATCGAAGGTGGGGTGGAGAGGTTGATCGGGGGTTTGCAGGGAGAGGAATTGTTGCAAGCCTTGTAGCTAAAAGCCCGCTCAATTGCAGTCGGGCTTCCTGTGCATTGCTCGATGGCTGAGTCAGGCCGGATCCTGTTCAAAGTAAGTGGCGGCAGCGGCGGTGGCGTTATCAATGTGATTGCGCATGGCCGCACGGGCTTTCTCCGGATTGCGCTGCTCCAGTGCCAGAATGATCTTGCGGTGATCCTCAATGGAAGGGTGCACGCCTTCGGCACGCAGCCGTTCCATAAATCCGGTGCTGAGTTCAGATTGGTTGCGCAGCTCCCACAGCCAGTTGACGATGCCGATGATGGCTGTGTTCTGGGAGGCCTCTGCAATGATGCTGTGGAATTTCCAGTCCGCCTTTTCTGAGGCGTCCGCGCGACTCTCTTCCTCTTCCATTTCCTTGAGTGCCTGTTTCAGTTCACGGATCTGATCACTGCTGATGCGAGCCGCTGCCAGCGCGCAGGCTTCCGACTCAATAATGAAGCGGGTTTCCAGAATTTCGAAGGGTCCGACGCCCTTGTCACCGATTTCGGGCTGGGATTGTTGGTATTGCTTCTGCGTGGCGTAGATGCCGGATCCGGTGCGGATTTCAATTACACCGGAAATTTCCAGGGCAATCATGGCTTCGCGGATGGTGGGGCGGCTGACGCCGAGTTTGTCGGCCAGTACCCGCTCGGAGGGCAGGCGCTCACCGGGTTTGATGGATCCACTGGCAATGAGTCGCGAGAGCTGCTCGGCAACCTTTAAATAGAGTCTTTCGGCTTTTACTGCTTGCAGTTCCACGGGGCGTGCCTCTGTGTCTGAATCTGTTTCTGAAATTAGCTTGTTAGCGTCTTAGTTGCGGCCATAAGTTGCCGCATGGCGGGCAGTATTGTGGTGGAGAGAGTGAAACCTGTCTGACCACCAGTCCCAATATCCTGAAGATTCTAGCGAATTCCCGCCAGCCTTAGAAGTTGCTCGCAGGGTTTGTTCGGTGAGCGTATTGTATTTCAGGGAAAAATCTGAATAATTTGGTCAGGTGGCATTACCAGTTTTGGGTTTCTTTTTGGGGACTTGGGCGGTGCGCTAGCGGTTGCCTTGCGCAGTTAAATTGGTTATACCTGCAAAAAATTTTGGTAAGGCCTTGGCGCGATAAAGGCGTAATTCCAAGGCTGTCGATGATAACTACAACAGAGGTGGGCGCCGTGAAGCTGGCAGCACTGGGAGAAGTAATGGTGGAACTGGCGCCGCAGGCGTCAGAAAAAGGGGCGCAGTCGGGCGGTGCAGGTAGACCTCTGCTGGCGCAGTCCTATGCCGGCGATACCTACAACACCGCGGTGTATATCGCCCGCGGCGGTGTGGATGTCAGTTATGTAACCCTGCTGGGCGACGACCCCTACAGTGAGGAAGTGCTTACTCGCCTCGCCGGCGAGGGAATAGACACCAGTGCCATCGTGCGCCTGCCGGGCCGCTGCCCGGGCCTGTATATGATCCAGAATACCGCGGATGGTGAGCGCTACTTTACCTACTGGCGCGGCGAGGCCCCGGCCCGTGAGCTGTTCACCGATGTGGATCGCCGCGAACAGCTCAAGGCGCATCTGCGGCAAATGGATTGCCTGTATCTGTCGGGAATTACCCTCGCCATCATGACCTCGGAAGCCCGCGCCGAGCTGCTGGCATTCTTGGGCGAGTATCGCGCCAACGGCGGCCGGGTGGCCTTTGACAGTAACTATCGCCCGCGTCTGTGGCGCTCGGTGGAAGCGGCCCGTACCGCCGTGGCGGAGTTTATGGCGGTAACCGATATGGCTTTGCTGACCTTCGAGGACGAGCAGGCTCTGTGGGGCGACACCGACACCGAACAGTGTGTGCAGCGCAACACTGCAGCCGGCGTCGCCGAACTGGTGATCAAGCGCGGTGCCGAGCCGGTGCTGCTGCAGTACAGAAGTGAGCGCAGCGAAGTGGAAGTGCCTGCGGTGAGCAGTGTACTGGACACCACTGGCGCAGGAGATTCTTTCAATGCGGGCTATCTGGCTGCGCGCCTGCAGGGGGCTAGTCCGGAGCAGTCCATTGTTGCGGGGAATCGCTGCGCTGCGCGGGTGATTGGCCACCGCGGTGCGATTATTCCGCGGGCGGATTACTTTTCCGCGTCCGCCGCTGGCGGCCCAGGAGAGGCTGTCGCACAGGGGTAATTCTGGCGGATGCGACCGGTCAGGCGGATCAGGTTTGGCCGGATTGGAAATTTGCGCGCAAAAAGTCGCCAATTTGACGTAAAATCCATCTCCCATTCACGGCTCTTGGTTTTGAGTGTCTGGATGGCGCAGGTTTCCCGCAGACGCGGCAGAGCCCGGGGCTAAATCCGCACGTGCGGATTGCACCCCCTTATAACTTGTTGTTACGATGGTAAGACCAGTTTGGTCTGCCATTGCTCCCGGGGACTTTTCCCGCGATGGCGACACCGACAAACCTGTACCCGATAAGAAAGAAATCGCAGGTCACGATGATGATAAGCAGAAGATTTATGCGGCAGCTGGGTGCTGCGGCGCTGGCGGGCGCTACCCTGATACTGGCTAGCTGCGGTTTCAAAGAAGACCAGGTGGCGCTGAAGCTGGCCCACACCCTGGACCAGCAGCACTCGGTGCACCGTGCCATGGTATTTATGGGCGAGCGCCTCGGAGAGCTTTCCGGCGGTACCATGCGGATCGATATCTATTCCGGTGGTCAGCTGGGCAGCGAGCGCGAGCTGATCGAGCTGCTACAGATCGGCAGCCTGGCCATGACCAAGGTCTCCGCCAGCCCCATGGAGGGCTTTGTGCCGGAGATGAAGGTCTTCAACCTTCCCTACGTATTCCGCGATTCCGACCATTTCTGGAATGTGTTGCAAAGTGATATCGGCAAAAACCTGCTGCTCGCCTGCGAGCGCGCGCGTCTGCGCGGCCTGGGTTACCTGGATGCCGGCAGCCGTAGTTTCTACATGAACGATATCGCGGTGCAGACGCCGGCAGACCTGAACGGCCAGAAGATTCGCGTACAGAACAGCCAAACCGCCATCAAGATGGTTAACACCCTGGGCGGCGCTGCCACCCCGGTGAGCTGGGGTGAGCTGTACACCGCGCTGCAGCAGGGTGTGGTCAACGGTGCCGAGAACAACCCGCCGAGCTTCTACCTCTCCAAACATTACGAAGTGTCCAAGTTCTACACCCTGGACGAGCACACCTATGTACCGGACCTGCTGTTGATCAGCACCGAAGTGTGGAACAAGCTGGAGCCGCAACAGCAGGCGTGGCTGAGCCAGGCGGTGGAAGAGGCGGTGGCCTACCAGCGCAAGCTCTGGCAAGAGTCCACCGAGGAATCCCTGGCTGCGGTCAAGGCCGCCGGTGTCGAGGTGATCTACCCGGACAAGCAGCCCTTTATCGATGCGGTAAAGCCGCTGCACGACAGCTACCAGGGCACCGAAGTGGGTGAGCTGCTGAAGCAGATCAAAGCGATCAATTAAGTCGCGACCGGTGACGTTGGGCACGCGATGCTTTGCCCAACCTACGGGTGGTGCCACCTTGTAGGAGCCTGCCTTGCAGGCGAACAGATTGAGGCTCCGAACGGTTCGCCTGCAAGGCAGGCTCCTACAGAGCAAAATGCGAAATACCACTACAAAAAATAAAAGTGGAACCCGAAGATGATGCAAAAAATTGAAAAGGCCCTGGCCCTGGTGCTCGGCTCCCTGCTGGCACTGATGGTGCTGGATGTAACCTGGCAGATCCTGACCCGCTTTCTGCCCATGCAGCCCAGCTCCTACACCGAAGAGCTGGCGCGCTATCTGCTGGTGTGGATTGGTCTGCTCGGCGGTGCCTATGCCTATCGCAAACGATCGCACCTGGGTATCGACCTGCTCACCAATGCGCTGCACGGCGCTGCGCGCAAATCCGTACAGATCTTCGTGGTGCTGGTGTGCTTCGCCTTCGCTGCTTCCGCCATGGTTTACGGCGGTGCCAAGCTGATGTTGCTCACGTTCGAGCTGAAACAGTACTCAGCGGCACTGAATATCCCGATGGGTTTCGTCTACAGCGTATTGCCGCTGTCCGGTCTGTTGATCTGCCTGTTCTCGGTTGACCATCTGATTGAGTTGGTCAACGCAAAACAGGAACTGCCCTCCGAATTTGACTCCGGTGTGCATCCCTATACCGAAGGCGCAGAATCCCAAAGCGTCGCGGAACAAAAAGAAAAACAGAAGCAGCCCGAAGCGGTTGTGGAAGCGTAAGCGAGGAGAATTATTGTGGAAGTTGCAGTTATTGTATTGCTGGTCAGTTTTCTGATCCTTCTCGCCCTGAATGTGCCCATTTCCATCAGTATTGGTGCCGCCACCGTGCTCACCATGCTGTGTACCATCGATTTCGATCCAGCCATGATCACCATGGCCCAGCGTATGGCCAGCGGCATCGACAGTTTCGCGCTGCTCGCCATTCCGTTCTTTATTTTCTCCGGCATGCTGATGGGCAGCGGCGGTATCGCCCGTCGCATCATCGACTTCGCGCGGGTGCTGGTGGGCATGCTGCCCGGCGGCCTGGCGTTCGTAAACATCATCAGCTGTACCCTGTTTGGTTCCATTTCCGGTTCCGCGGTGGCAGCCACCTCGGCCATCGGCGGTTTCATGATTCCGTCCATGACCAAAGAGGGTTACGACAAGAACTTCAATACGGCGGTGACTGTGGCCTCTTCCACCACCGGCCTGTTGATCCCGCCGAGCAATATTCTGATTGTGTTCTCGCTGGCTTCCGGCGGTGTGTCCATTGCTGCGCTGTTTATTGCCGGTTATCTGCCGGGTCTGCTGCTGGCGCTGGGTCTGATGATCGTGTGCGGTATCTGGGCCAAGGCCAAAGGCTATCCGGTAGGGGAAAAGCCCACGCTCAAAGAGGTGGTGCAAAAATCCGTGGATGCGGTACCCAGCCTGTTCCTGATCTTTATTGTGATCGGCGGCATTATCAGCGGCTTCTTCACCGCCACCGAGGCCAGCGCCGTTGCGGTGCTCTACTCGCTGCTGCTGTCCTGTGTGGTGTACAAGGAAGTGAAGTGGGGTGAACTGCCGGCGCTGCTGACCAAGTCCGTTGAGACCACGGCCATCGTCATGTTCCTGATCGCGGCCTCCTCTGCCATGTCCTGGATTATGTCTTACCAGAACATTCCGCAGACCATCAGCCAGGCGCTGATTACCATTAGTGACAACCCGCTGCTGATCCTGCTGACCATCAACCTGATTCTGCTCGCGGTGGGTGCCTTTATGGATATGACCCCGGCGGTGCTGATCTTTACCCCCATTTTCCTGCCGGTGGTGACCGAGCTGGGAATGTCGCCACTGCAGTTCGGTATCGTGATGATCCTGAACCTGTGTATCGGCCTGTGTACGCCGCCAGTGGGTAGTGTGCTGTTCGTGGGGGCAAGTATTTCCAAGACATCAATCACCGCGTTGATCCGACCGCTGATGCCCATGTACCTCATGATGTTTGTGGTGCTGGCGCTGGTTACCCTGGTACCGGCCATCAGCGAGTTCCTGCCGCGGGCACTCGGATTGATTGAATAAGCTTTGGTGCCGCAACTGGTATTACCGGTAGGCGGCAACCCTGTCATAGATTTCCTCGCATCATCATCAGGATGGACTTTGCCGGGCTTATTAGCCCGGCTTTTTTGTTTCTGGCCATCGGTGCTTTCCACGGCTTCGGGGTTATTCACTTTGCTGTTTACGTCGGGTGATCGCGAATTTTTCGGTGTATGTGTGTAAAAGTCCGCCAGAAATAACCGTTCAAATTCCCGCTGTCATCTATTGCCACCACGCAAGTCATTGAAATTTATGGGGTATGAAGTAATGCCCGCATATTTTTTCCATATTGGTCAAACAGTCACCAAAACAGGCTTTACATGGGCTTGCGGTGTGGCTAACCTCTCGTTTCATTTTGGTATTGCCAATTTTCGGTGCACTACTGCAGCGATGGTATAACAACAACGGCAAACCAATATTGGGTGGCAGACCTCGCAGTAACTGCTGCCTATAGCGATGATGATTGGTCCCTGATGTTGTTCCCGTCAGTCCCGTATCTGGGGATTTGTAGTTGGGTTGTGCCTGCAGGGCGTTGTTTTCGGGTGTTGTGCCTGTGACTAGTCGTCTGACTTTATCTTCTAAATAAACATAAAAACGGAAGGTCACATGCGATTCAAACTGAAGAGTTCAGTGGTGCTCGGTGCGCTGCTGGGCAGTCTGGCGGCCGCGGATGTTTCCGCGCAGGCCACTGGGTTTGCCACTCAAAATGGCGGTACCACCGGCGGTGCCGGCGGTCAGGTGGTGTATGCCACTACCGGTACCGAAATTCACGCGGCGCTGTGTAACCGCGCCTCCAGCGATACCCCGATCATCATTCAGGTCGAAGGCACCATCAATCACGGCAACACCAGCAAAGTGTCTGGCGACAGCTGTAATACCGCCGATGACGTGATTGAAATCAAGGAAGTGAGCAACGTGTCCATCATTGGTGTGGGCAGCGGTGCTTTGTTTGACGAGCTCGGCATCCATCTGCGCAGTTCCTCCAACATCATTCTGCAGAACCTGCACGTGCGGAATGTGAAAAAATCCGGTTCGCCCACCTCCAATGGTGGTGATGCCGTGGGTATGGAAAGCGATGTCTACAACGTGTGGGCAGACCACCTGACCCTGGAAGCCTCCGGTGGCGAGAGCGAGGGGTACGACGCGCTTTTCGATATGAAAGCGAACACCAAGTACGTCACCCTGTCGTACAGCATCCTGCGCAATTCCGGTCGCGGCGGTCTTGTGGGCTCCAGTGACAGCGACCTGAACAACGGTCCGGTCACTTTCCATCACAACCTGTACCAGAACATCGATTCCCGCACCCCGCTGCTGCGCGGTGCCACCGCCCACGCGTTCAACAACCATTACCTGAATATCAACGAGTCCGGGATGAACCCGCGCATCGGCGGCAAGATGCGCGCGGAGAACAATTACTTCGAGGATTCGAAGGATCCGCTCGGCACTTTCTATACCAACGATATGGGATCCTGGCAGGTGAGTGGCAACGTCTGGTCCAATGTCGAGTGGACCGCCGACGCTGACAAAAACCATCCCGCGGGCCCGAATCCGGTTTCCACGACCTCGATCAATATTCCCTACGGCTACTCCCTGTGTGATGCCAACCTGGTGCCGCAAATTGTTGCAGCCACTGCTGGAGCCAACACAGGTAATCAGGTAGCGGACAGCAGCTGTTCCTCGGGCAGCTCCAGTTCATCTGGCGGCAGCAGTTCCAGCTCCTCGTCCAGCAGTAGCTCTAGTTCCAGCTCCAGCTCTTCCGGCGGTAGTGGTTCCGGCGGTGGTGATCTCGGAACCAACCTGGCGCTCTCTGGCGGTGCTGATGGTTCCAGCAAGGGCGGCGGTTCCAGCTACGGTAACGCCATCGATGGCGATACCTCGAGCTACTGGCAGCCGGGTTCATCCAGTGGCGAGCGGATTTCCGTTAAGAATCTGAGTGGCAGCTTCAACACCGTAATCATTCGCGAAATCGGCAACAACGTACAGAGCTGGCGACTGGTCAACAATGACACCGGTGAAGAGCTGGCGTCCGGCAGCGGCATTGGCTCCGCGTTGCAGGTGTATCTCGGTGACGTGAGCATGAGCAAGATCAACCTGATGATCGACTCCGCGTCCAGTGCGCCGCAGATCGCCGAGTTCGAAGTGTATAACGCGACCGGCAGCTCCTCGTCTTCCTCGTCTGGCGGTAGCTCCAGTTCCAGCTCTTCGTCCAGCAGCGGTGGCACCGGCAGCGTGACTCTGAATGTCGCGGTAGCGGGTTCCAGTGCGAATCTCACCTGGAATGTGAGCGATATCGATGTGCGCACCCAGGAAGTCTACCGGGATACCGATCCCGACCCGGCCGGCCGCCTGCGCATTGCCACCAGCGTAGTGGGCAACAGCTACACCGACGGTGGGCTCGCAGACGGTACCTACTACTACTGGATCAAGATCACCGACCAGAATCTGGTGACGTACAACTCCAACGGTGACGACGCTGTTATCCTTACCGCTATTTCCGCGCTCACTCTGCAGGAAACCGACGCGGGCTTTTGCTCCGTGGAGGGGGTCATCGAGACCGAGCACAGTGGTTACACCGGTGCGGGTTATGCCAATACCGTGAACGAGACAGGTGCGGGGGTAAACTGGTCCGTGGTGGTACCCACTGCGGGCAACTACACCCTGCAGTGGCGCTACGCCAACAGCGGCAGCGACCGCCCGGCGGCAGTGCTGGTCAACGGTTCCAGTCAGACCTCACTGGGTATGGGCAGTACCGGTGCCTGGAATAGTTTTGCCGACAGTGGATCTGTCAGTGTTTACCTGAATGCCGGTTACAACACCATTCGCCTGCAGGCGACTGGCAGCAGCGGCCTGGCGAATATCGACAGCATCGCGGTGACCGGTGTGGCGCCTGAGTCCGGCGACTGCAACGGCGGTAGTGGTTCTTCTTCCGGCGGTAGCAGTTCGTCTTCATCCAGCAGTTCTTCCTCCGGTTCGTCGTCCGGCGCCAGCTCTTCTGGCAGCAGCTCGTCCAGCTCCTCCAGTTCTTCCAGCAGTTCGAGTTCATCCGGTGGCAGCGGCGGTTCTTCCGGTGGTTCCTCCTCCGGTAGTATCAGTCTCGCCTGTGAACAGCTGGCCACTGACCCGAATGTGAACTGGCGCGATTCGAGCGAGCTCGATACCGATCAGGAAATTGTCCAGTGTCTGTACAACACCCTCGGTCGCCCCATTGGTTACGGTGAAAACGCCATGGGTGGCTACGATCCCAATGGCGGCAGCAAACTGACGGTGATTACCAAAAGCAGCAGTGTGCCAGTTGAACAGCAGATACTTGAAGCCATCACCGGTGACAATCACAACTGGATCGTGTTCGACAAATTCGATTTCGCCAACGAAACCGAAATTTCCATGCACCGTAATTTCTGTGGCGATTCGTCTGTGCAATCTGCAATCGGTGGTAGTGAAGCTCAATGCCGGGATTTCCGCAGCTGGTGTTCCAGCAACGGCCTGTCCGGTGATGCCTGTCTGGTGGAGTTCTTCAACGATCGCCTGAACGATGGTGACCTGCCAATCCGCAACGCCAAGATCGGCTCCTACAAAACCCTTGATGGTCGATTCAGTAAGGGCTACTTCCGCTTCAACGGTTTTGCGATCGGCTCGGACAGCAGCGGTCAGCCGGTGGATACCGAGCAGAGTGTGATTCTCACGCATCTGGACTTCCGCGGTGCGGGTCACACCGAAGATCATGGTCTGGATCCGGACATGATCCGCAACACCGGCGCCTCCCACGATATCTGGATTCACAAAAACACCTTCGACACCACCGGTGACGCGGCGTTTGATGTGAAAGTGGGTGCGTATGACATCACCATTTCCTTCAACAAACTGATCAACGTGAAGCGTGCGGCGCTGCACGGTTCCAGTGACTCTCGGACCATCAACGAGCAGATCACCACCACCATGCACCACAACGCGTTTATCACCACCGACGATCACTACGACAGTCTGGGCAACACCCTGCGCCGTATCCCGCTGATCCGTCGCGGTACCTCGCATATGTTCGACAACTTCTTTATGAACTATCGCAAGGACATTCTGAGCGTGCGTGTGGGTGCGACTGTGTTGTGGGAAGACAATACTTTCATGATCAATCGGGACTTCCAGGAAAAAGACGATGTGATGCAGGCGCTGACCGAGCGCGCTGAAGAGCTGGCCCGGGATGTGACGGATGGCAATTTCCGCAGCGAAGGCAGCAAGGTGTGGTTCTCCGATGGCGCCTGCAACCTGGATTCTTCACTGGTTTATGAAATTGCGGACAGCGCTGGTTCCGTGTCTGATCTTTCGCAGAATTATTCGCAAGCGTCACGGGATGTGATCGCTACAGAACGTCGTTCTGCAGGTCAGGAACTGGCGGATTATGTGATTGCCACAGCGGGTAACGATGGTGAGATTCCATTCAACTCGCCGCTGGCATTTGACCAGAGTTATGTCATCGGATTGGGGGGCGCTGCCTGTCAGTGAAGCGCCTCAATTGAGGACTTTGAAATAGGTATTTACCCATCCGCCGGAAGGCGGATGGGTTTTTGGGTTTGAACTATTTCAAAATATAGGCGCAATATTCATTTGTCTTATCGTACAACGATTTTTATATTGTTGGTTCGACGAGACATGAAAGCAGTACCGGCTGAATGTGGCCGGGTAACAACAATAAACGAAACCTTAGGAGTGTCTGATGAGAGTACACAGCGCATTGATGGTCGCGTTACTCGGTAGCCTGTTGGCTGGCTGTAGTGACGACGGCGATAAAAAGGATCAGCTGGTGCTGAATCCGATCGTGGTTCCAGAGCCGGAACCCGAGCCGGAACCCGAGCCAGAGCCGGAACCTGAACCGGAGCCCGAACCCGTCACCTTTACCTGTCCGGAGACCGGCCTGTATTTCTGTGATGATTTCGAAGATGGCGAATTCGCCAGTAACTGGGATGCGGTGATCGACGGCTACGGCCTGGATGATCCCGGTGTGTTCGATATCCTCGACGAGGGCGACCGCAAATCACTGCGCTTTACCGCAGGCACCCGTGGTGAAAACCTGAGTGACGGTGAGCTGATCCTGGTGAAGGAAGCCGTGTTCGGCAGCGTCCCCGCTGACTATTTTGTCGAGTATCGCATTCGTCCCCGCGCCAACGGCAACACTGGCAATAAATACCTGTATAGCGTTGGCCGCTACCAGGGACCGCTGCAGTGGTACTTCGGCGGTCTGAATATGCAGAACAGCAGCGAGTCCACCCAGGTGGAAGCGGGCTATGCCGACGGCAGCAATGTAAGCCGCGAAGTGCAGGCGAAAAAGCCTCTGCTGATGGGTGAGCAGGGCGGTACTGACGGCAGCTGGTACACTGTGCGCTACGACATGGTTGGCAGCAACGTTACCGTGTACCTGGACGGTGAAGAGCTGGGTACCTATACCGACGCCGACAACAAATACACTACCGCCGGTCTTATCGGCTTTTTCACCTATAACCGCTCGTTCGAAGTGGACTACGTAAAAGTGGGTGACCCCACGGTGAAACCGGTACAGCTCACCATCGACTTTGCCGAACCCACCTGGGTTGCCACCGCCGGCGATCCCGCGCTGGAAGTGAATGTCACCGCGGTACAGAGTG
Organism: Microbulbifer bruguierae; assembly: GCF_029869925.1. Taxonomy (NCBI): domain Bacteria; kingdom Pseudomonadati; phylum Pseudomonadota; class Gammaproteobacteria; order Cellvibrionales; family Microbulbiferaceae; genus Microbulbifer; species Microbulbifer bruguierae. The sequence continues at coordinate 3,249,424 of NZ_CP118605.1, forward strand.
ATGGCGTAACCCCGGATACTTTCGACGTGGTCAGCAGTGACGAAAATATCGTTTCGGTTGAAGTCGTCGACAATCTGGTCAAGCTGTCTCCGCTGGCCGAAGGAACCGCGGAAGTCACTTTCATCAGCGGCTCCGATGCCAGCCTACAGCGCACCATTGCCTTTGAAATTGCCAAAGCATTTGAAATGCCTAGTGCAACCTATGGTGACATCGATACGCTGGTAACGCCGATGCCTGGCGCTACCGGTGAATACGAAGACACCCGCCTGAGTATCACCTTCGATAACGTGCCGACCCTGAACGAAGCAGTGGGTTCCGTGCGAATTTTCCGCGCCGACGACAACACCGAAGTGGATGCCATCCGCGCAGGTGGTGAAGTGGATACCCTCGGCTATAAAGGCCAGGCCAACGCGCGCATCCTGAACGTCACGCCGTTTGCGATCGAGGGCAATACACTGGTGGTTTCCCCGCACACCGATGTGCTGGAGCCGGGCGTTGAGTACTACGTGGCGATCAGCTCCGACCTAGTACAGGGCGCCAAGCTGAACGGCAACGACTTTGTCGGTATTGGCAAAGACGCCGCCTGGACCTTCACCACCCGTGCCGCCGTACCCACCGGCAGTGTGGTTACCGTGGACGACGACGGTTCCGCAGACTTCCGCACCGTGCAGGGTGCACTCAACCATGTGATGGAAAACCTGGGTGCCAATGACGAAGCGGAAATCCTGATTGCCGCCGGTGACTACCGCGAGCCGCTGTACCTCACCGGTAAAAACAATCTCGTTATCCGCGGTGCCGGTGCCGAGCAGACCCGTATTCACTACGCCAACTACGAAGCGTTGAATGGCGGCAGTGACGGGCGCGCGCTGTTCCTGATCAGGGGTGGCGACCAGATCTGGCTGGAAGAGCTCACCATCGAAAACACCCATCGCCGCACGGGCGGCGGCGACCAGGCCGAAACCCTCTACTTCAACAGTGATGCAGGACGACTGGGTGTCGAAGGTGCCGCGTTTATCTCCGAGCAGGACACTCTGCTGCTGAAGGGCTACAACTGGTTCTACGATTCTCTGGTTGCGGGCAACGTAGACTTTATCTGGGGCTACAGCACTGCCACCGTATTCGAGAACACCGAGATTCGCTCCCTGGGCGATTCCAAGAGCACCGAAGCCACCAGCACTGGCGGCTATCTGCTGCAGGCGCGTACTCCGGATCCGGCGGCACCGGGTTTCGTATTCCTGAATTCGAAACTCACCCACGCAGCGGGCCCCAGCGGTGTCACCATCGAACCGGGTACAACCTACCTTGCGCGCAGTGGCGGTTCCAGCACCTACTACGACAATGTCACCTTCATCAATACCGCGATGGATACCCACGTGGCAGCGGAAGGTTGGGCTTACGAAGGTATCAACGGTCAACCAGCACCGAATCCGGCGACCGCATCCGCGACTGCCGGCTGGCGCGAATACGGCAGCACCGACCTCGCCGGTAGCCCGCTGGATATGACCAGTCGCTGTGGTACTTCCGGCAGCTGCTACCAGCTCAGCGAGGAAGAAATGCTGAGCAGCTTCTGCTCCCGCGCACAGATCTTCGCAACCTGGAATGGCGGTGAAGGCTGGGATCCGTATCCGGAAGACACCAGTGATGATCACTGTGTGGTTGAAACCGGTGAGACCGGTATCTGGAATGGCCAGGCAATCAAGCTCGGTGGCAGCGGTACCGGTGTCAGTGGTACGGTCGATGCGGAAACTGAAAACAGCATCACCTTCACTGCCGAAGGTGGCAAGTTTGAAACCAAGGCGATGTCGTTTTTCCTGGCTTCCAAAGACGTAACCGGTGACTTCACCCTGACGGCAAAAGTGAAGTCTGTTGGTGCGCTGCGTGAAAGCCAGTTCTACCAGTTCCAGGCCGGCCTGATGCTGTGTGAATGTGATGCCACCAGTGGGACCAGCTCACCGCTGGCGCACATCGGTATCAATGACATTACCGAAGACGGTGTAGTGGATCACGTCGTTACCTATGGCCATGTTCAGGCTGATGATGGCGGCTGGGGCAAGACCGGCAATGTGGCAGTTACACCGGGTGATTCCCTGTACTACAAGCTGCAGCGCTCTGGTCAGTCCTATTCGGTTTACTACTCTACCGATGGCGGTGTGAACTATACCGGCTATGGTGCGAGCAGCTTTACCGACTTGCCGGATACCGTGAAAGTGGGTGTGTTTGCAGCACCGAACGGTTCCGGTGCACAGACCTTCACCTTCGAAGATATTCAACTTATTCAGTAAACACGAAAACCCCGCGGTTCTGCCGCGGGTTTTTTTCTTTAGAGGAAACCTCTTATGCAGAATTCCTTGCGCACAATGCTGGCACTGGTGCTCTGCGCTGGTCTCACCGCTTGTGGTGGTGGCGGTAGCAGTGGCGGAGACAACGGTGGTTCCAGCAGTTCTTCTGGTGGCTCTTCCAGCAGCTCGAGTAGCTCGTCAAGTAGCAGTTCATCCAGTTCGTCGAGCAGTTCGTCCAGTAGCAGTTCCAGTTCATCGAGCAGCTCGTCCGGCTCATCCAGCGGCAGTTCCAGTTCTTCCGGCAGTTCCAGCTCCAGTTCCGGCGCCGGCAGTATTGATGGCGGCTTTGCTGGCTACGATTACAACCTCGTCGGTGGTGCCGGTGGTCTTGTGTACACCGTCAACAATGGCGCTGACCTGCAGGAGAAGCTGGACCAGGCCAAAGATACCAATCAGCCGATCACCATTTATATCGATGGCACCATTACCAATTTCAATACCGGAACCGGCACCGATATCCAGATCAAGGATATGGACAATGTGTCGCTGATCGGTGTGGGGGAAAACGGCGAGTTTGATGGTATCGGGCTGAATATTCGCCGCGCCAACAACATCATCGTGCAGAACCTGCTGTTCCACGAAGCCTGGCCCGGTCAGGAAAAGGATGCGATCAGTATCGAAGGTGATGACGACGGCTCTACCACCGGCCATATCTGGATTGACCACTGCGAACTCTACAGCTCGTTGAATGTGGATAAGGACTACTACGACGGCCTGATCGACTCCAAGAGTGGTGCCCGCTACATCACCCTGTCCTATAACTATCTCCACGACTCGTGGAAAACATCCCTGCATGGGCACACTGAAAACGACACGAATCCGGACACGGACCGGTTGGTGACTTTCCACCACAACCGCTTTGAAAATCTGGAATCCCGTGTTCCCCTGTACCGCCACGGTAAGGGTCACGTGTACAACAACTACTACAACAATATTCACTCCACTGCGATCAACTCCCGCGCCGGTGCGGAGATGCTGATCGAGCACAACGTGTTCGAAAATACCCAGAACCCCATCGTGTCTTTTTATTCGGATGTGATTGGCTACTGGAACCTGAATGGCAATGTGTTCGGCACTGGTGTGACCTGGACGGCCGGAAGCGGCACGGACATTACTGCGCAAAGCGGCGAGTCCACGTCCAATTACACCGTACCTTATGAGTACACCCTCGATCCTACCGATGGTCTCAAGGAGCATATCCTTGCCAACGCCGGTATCGGCAAACTGGATCAGTCGGGCCTGGAAATTCCCGATCCGGTGACGCCGGAAGGTGAAGTCCCGGTGGAAGAGGAGCCGATTCTGGAGGACGTAGCGCTTCCCTATGCGGAAAATTTTGCCAGTGATACGGCAGGTTTCTTCAGCAGCAGCTACCGGGATCTCACCGGTGCGCCCGGTGATGGCACGCCCATGTACCACAAGGTAACGGGCACTGCAGAAATCCAGAGTGGCGCTCTCAGTCTCACCGGCAGTCGCGTTTCCATCGGCAACAGCACGCCCACCGTGAACACCACCGGCGGCGATGCGACAAATACCGGGGTTTTCGATCTGAGCGGATCCTGGCAGCTCAGCTTCAAGGTGGTGAGTGTCGCTGGCGATACGGCGAAAAACTTCCAGCTCTACGTGGATAACAACACACCGTCCAGTGGTAATTCCATCTGGGGCGGTAGTTCCAAGTTTTACCAGGTATTGCTGAGTGACCTTGTAGAGGGACAGACCTATACCGCGCCTGGCCTCTCCGCCAGCAGCAATTCGTTTGTCACCCTGAGAACGGAGAGTGGTGCCACCGTGGTGGTGGATGATCTCCTGATCGAGGCGACGCCCTGATTACGGCAATCGGTGGTGGGCTAACGCAGCCCGCCACCTTTCCTCTTCTCTCTTCTCTCTTCTATTTCCTCTTCCCTTGCGGGAACAAAGAATGAAAATAATAAAAATGCTGAAGGAACAAGCGTGGCTGATTGGCCTCACCTTTCTGCTATTACTTGCCGCTACCGACTCTTCTGCCCTATCTGGCTGGCGGTAACCAGCGGTCTGCCAACCTGCTGGAACATGTCATAGTGCGGGCATGGTGTGGGGGGTGGTCTGGCCGATTTTTGCCCCCCGCCGATTTATTCTGACACCGTTTTTTACGTGATTCCCGTCTCTATTTTTGTAGTTTTTTTACATAAAACCCCTGTTTTTGCCCAATTTTTGGGCATTTTGCGCTAATGCTCCGCCACTGGCAGGCCAGTCTCCAGAAACTTTATTACCAATTGCCGCAAGTGGTTGTATATGCCTAACCAATCTGGTTACATTGCCAAACCAATAAGTATTCTAAGCTGGGCCTGGGTGGCAAACCGCATATTCTGTGAATAAACAGTGCGGCATCTAGGTGGCATATCCAGGCTCATAACAATAACGACTGACAATGAGAGAGAAGGGGTGAGCATGAAGCCTTTACCTTGGGTGAAATCCACACTTGCACTGTGCATTATGGGGACACTGACCGCCTGTGGCGGCGGTGGTGCGGACGCCAACAACCAGGGCGACATCGTCCATATTGAACCGCCCACGACTGAACCCCCCGTTGAAGAGCCGAGCGGTATCGTCAACACACCGCTGCCTTTCCATGAAAACTTCGGCGATGGCGTAATCAGCAATTTTGACGAGGCGGATACTCAGTTCTTCCTCAGTCCTGATTACAAAAAGCTGCAGACCGCGCAAGATAATCCCGAATACGAAGACAGCTACCCGTCCATGTGGTACCCCACCTGCTGTTTCTTCGTTGATGAAAAAAATCCTGATCCCAACGATACCGAAATTGTTCTGGAAGAGTTGGGTATCGCTTCCGACAACGGCAATCCCTCGCTGGTACTGGGCAATGCGCGCCTGACCTTGGGCCAGACTCAGTCTGAACTGGCCAACCCGGAAGCCAAGACTGCCGGTAATACCGACCGCAAAAAAGATTCCTCCGCTGGTGACGCCACTGCCGCTTCCGGCAGCTGGGGCGAATTTGACCTGAGCGAGCCCTACCGTGTGTCCTTCTGTGTGAAGGCGGTGAACGGTGGTGCCGGCTCCGTGCTGCTCTATGTCGACAGCAACCACAGTAATACCAATACCGGTACTTCCATCCACAGCAACCCGCTGATCCTGAACGCTGGTACTCCCAGCCTGGTACCCGGTGAGCGTGTGGTCATCAACGTACCTGGCGACACCACTTTCTCTACCGGTGGTGCTATCGCAAACCAGATCACCGATCAGATCGGTAGCAAAACCTCCTTCCTGCAGTTCCGTGTTCCGAGCGACGGCGGTGCGCAGATCATCATCGACGACCTGCTGATCGAGAAGCAGAGTGATGACGGTCAGGCCAGCCTGCCGGCCTGTAACACCTTTGAAGCCGCGGAGCCACCGGCTGCGCCGGAAACTGCGCCGACCGTAGGTGTGCGCGATGCCGCGCTGGCGGTGAACTGGGAGGCTGTTGCTGGCTCTACCGGTTACGAGCTGGCCTGGAACACCACTGGCGAAACGCCGACAGAAGCTAACGCTACCGACCTGACTGGCAGCGCCTATCTGATCAACGAGCTGGAAAACGGCACTGCTTACTATGTATTCCTGCGTGCACTGAACTCCGCTGGCGCCAGTGACTGGAGCCCTGCGGCCACCGCTACTCCGGAAGCGCCCTCGGGTTGTTCCCCAACCACTGCGGTCAACACCACCATCAACTGGAGTGTGTGGGATGGCTGCGCGGCACCTCAGGAAACTGGCTCCGTTGTAGTCAACGGTTCAGAGGCACAGCAATTCAGCGTTTCTGAAGACGTGCAGACCTACTTCAGCAGCAACGACGATGGCACCACCACGCTGAAAACCACCGATGAAAGCGGGGTTGACGCAGGTGTGAGTGCCAACGCCGATATGTCTGGTGTGATGGACGATTCTACTGCGGGCTACCCGCGCTACTTCACCTGGATTGGCCGCATCAATACGCCCAATGCCGGTGTGCGCGGTTTTGAAGTGGAGATTTCCTTCGGTGAAGCCGACGGCCGTCGCGTGAAAGCGATTCTGCGTCCCGACAATGACGCCATGCAGCTGGAACGCTTCTTCGACCAGTCCAGCAGCTCCGGTACCGCACAAGCGGATGTGGCGCTGGCAGACGGTTTCCACATCTACCACCTGGTATTCGCTCTCAACGCGGCTTCGGATGTGACCGCGAAGGTCTATCGCGATGGCGAAAACATCTCCGACCTGTTTACCGATGCGGAAGACGGTGTAGTGGATGTTGAAATCACCGGTACCGGTCGCGACGGCGGCAGCAGCTCCCCGCGCCTGCGCATGGGTGACGGCAGCAGCAGCAACCCCTATGAAGCAACCATCGACTGGCTGATCTGGAGTGATGATGCCACCGTTGCGGGATACGAGCCTGCCGACCTGGTTGGCCAGCTGCCGGATACTATCGGTGAACTGGGTGCCTACGCCGGTGAAGGTCAAAGCGAACCTGCCGCGGTACTGAGTGATAACTTTGACTCGGCCACTGATGGTGATGGTTCCAGCAGTAGCCTGTTCACCGCCGCCTACAAGAGCATTTCCAGCGATGCCAGTAAGCCGTTCTACAACGCCAACAACGGTGCTTCCCGTGTCGTGGTGTCCGGTGGTGCAATTCAGTTCCATAACGCGCGTTTCACTCTGGGCGATCCTCTGGCCGCGGATAAAACCACTACTGCCGATGACACCATCACCCGCGGTGATATCGATCTGAGCAAGCCCTACCGCATCTCCTTCGATGTAACTGTCAACGACAACGCCGATGATGGTACCGGCAAATGTCAGGTATACATCGACAACGATGGCACCAGCTCCGGTAACTCCATTCACGGTGGCGACTCGAAGATCTTCGAAGCCAATGTGCTGGAAATTTCGAACGGCCTGGCCACTGGTCCGGTAGTGATCGAAAGTGATATCGGCACCGCGACCTCCTTTATCCAGTTCCGCTGTGACAGTGGTGTGGAAGAAGCCACCCCGCTAACCATCGACAATCTGGTCATCGAGTACCAGTAAAAGGGATAAGCCCGGGCCGTCGCGTACGGCCCGGGCCAAGAAATAAAAGATGGGAGACCAATAATGAAACGTCATAGTAAAAAAATTCTGCCCCTGGCCATTGCTCTGGTCAGTACCTCTGCGTTCGCGCAGGAAGAAAAAAAAGAAAGCGAAAACGAACGCTTTGATGCGACCTACGAAGAAATTTATGTAGAAGGTGTGCGCAGTGCAGACCTGAACGCGCGCGCCGCAGAGCGCAACAAAGATAACTTCAGCTCCGTGGTTACCCAGGACGATGCGGGTAACTTCTCCGACCAGAACGCTGCAGAGCTTCTGCGCCGTATGCCCGGTGTCACTCTGCAGAAGAGCGAAGGTGAAGGTAAGTTCGTGTCCCTGCGCGGCCTCGGCCCGGGCATGGTGAGCGTGCGTATGGACGGCGGTGTCATGGCCAACGCCGGTGGCGGCAGTAACGGCGACCTGGAAGACCGCGCCTTTTCCCTGGACGGACTGCCCACCGATGTGCTGCAGGCCATCGAGGTCAATAAATCGCTGACCCCGGATATGGACCTGGATGCCATCGGTGGCTCCATCAACGTAAAAACCCTGTCTGCCCTGGACCGCGGCCGCGACACCTTCAAGTTCCGCGCTCAGAACTACTATCAGGACCAGGCCGCAGAAAACTCTCCCAAGGTTTCGATACAGGGCACCAACCTGTTCCTGGATGAAAAACTCGGCATTGCCTACACCGGTTCCTGGGAAAGCCGCACCACCCAGGGTTACGAAACCCGTCACCACGCCGACACCCTGCCCACCTATGTGAACACCGCGGGCGGCGATCGCATGCTGGTGCCGTGGGAATTTGAAACCCGTCAGGAAAACGCGGAGCGCGAGCGTCTCGCCGGACTGTTGAATCTGGAATACCAGCCCGATGACAACAGCCGTTACTTCGTACGTTTGAATCACAACAGCTATGAAGACGTGGATGTCGCCCTGCGCGAATACTATCGCTTCAACGTTGAAGGTGAAGTGCCCTACATTGATCTGGAAAACAATGTGTTCGGTGTCGGCAGTGTCGACCTGCAACAACAATTCTTTATCCAGGAATCCAAGGTAACCACCAACACCATCTCTCTCGGTGGTGAAAACCGCTTTGGCGATGGCTGGGAAGCGGAATACGAGCTGACTTCTTCCCGCAGTGAAAATGAAAAACCCGATGGCCGTCGGGTGCAGTTCCGCGTTCGCGACCTGGCGGCGATTAGTCGCTCCGGTGACGGCTACCTCAATGGCCAGATCGTGGACCCGGACTGGCTAGCAGAATTGAGCGGACAGTCCATTGCCGGCGCCGGCGGTCATAGTGGTGCGGGCTATGTGATGGGCGAAGTTTCCCAGCCCAATATGAAGTACGACAACCTGTTCATGGAAGACAGTCTGCGCAACGACGAGGTGAATCAGTTCTCTCTTGACCTGCGCAAGGACTTCAACAATGGCCTGATTAACTACGTCAAGGCCGGTGGTAAAATTCGTCAGCGCACTCGTGACTTCGATAAAAACCGCGCGAGTATCGTGCCGGAAGACAAGGCCGGTCTGGGCTGTGCGGGCGACCTGACCTGTGTGGACCTGGCCGGTTCGACCCTGGGTGACTTCGAAACCTACATCCCGGAAAACGGCAACTTCGACCACGCGATGATCACCCAGGCCGAAGCGGAACGCCTGATCGACGCCACCCGTGCGATCGGCGACAACTACGACCCGGACCAGACCGAAGTGGAATCTACCCGTCTGGACTACGCCCTGAGTGAAGATATCTTCGCGCTCTACATCATGGCGGAATTCCAGGTGCTGCCAGAGGCCACCCTGATTGCCGGTGGCCGCTACGAGCACACCGACTTCACCTCTACCGGTTACTTCTCCATTCGCAACGACCGCAACGAAGTGGGTGAAAGCCAGCTGACCTCATTCGATATCGGCCTGCCGCTGGAGAATGTGGGCAACAAGTACGGCAACTACCTGCCGGCGCTGCACTACCGCCACGAGCTGAGCGAAAACCTGCTGGGTCGCGCGTCGCTGTGGACCAGCTTCAGCCGTCCGGACTTCGGTAAGAGCCGTGCCTTCTTTGAGGTTACCGACCGCGTAGTATTCTGTAACACCGATCAAGCTTCCGAGTTCTTCGGCGAGTGTAACGAAGACCCCGCAGATATCGGTTCCATTCGCGGCGATCTGGAATACCAGTCCGAAAACTTCGCCATGTCCGGTGACAACTCGGTACGCATCGGTAACCCGGCGCTGGATCCGATGCGCTCTACCAACCTGGACCTGTCGCTGAGCTACTACGGTGAGAGCACTTTCCTGGAAGGCGCGCTTTTCTATAAGGGTATCCAGGACTTTATCGTCGATGCGGCGGGTGTGAACGTCAATATTGCCAACCTCGGCTTCGTATTGCCGGTTCGACAGGTTGATCTGTTCTACATCGACCCGAACCTGACCATTACCAACGCCAACACCTACCTGAACGGTGAAGACGCGAGTGTCTATGGTGCGGAACTGAGCTTCAGCCACTACCTGGACGGTCGCTGGGAAGACCACGCGGTGGGTCGCTGGCTGGACAATATGTTTGTGCAGGCCAACCTCACCGTGCAGCACAGTGAAGGTAAAGTTGGCGATACTGTGCGTGTAGGCACTATTCAGCTGCCGGAGCAGGCAGACATCGCGTCCAACCTGACCGTGGGCTGGGAAAACGAAGACTTCTCGCTGCGCTTTATTGCCAACTACACCAGCGAGATCCTGAAGCGTATCGGCAGCTGTACCGCCGAAGATATGCAGGCGGACGCTGCGCTGGGTTACGCGGAAAACTGTGCGACCTGGGGTGACGTCTATCAGGACGCATCCGTGAGCTTCGACGTGAAAGCCAACTACCGCGTAATGGATGGTGTAAACCTGTACCTGGACGCCATCAATATTACCGATAGCGTTGATCAGTACTACTTCGCCGGTAATGCGGATTCTGGCGGTCGCATGCTGTTTGATGTTGAGCAGTATGGCCCCGGCTACCAGCTTGGCCTGACGGTCGATTTCTAAATCACAGGATGTACCTTTGCCATTTATTGCCCCGCTTGCGGGGCTTTTTTGGCTTCGGAAAAAAGAATGAGTGTTGCAGGGTAAACCTGCTGGCGGCTCGAACAAGTTCGCTGCCCGGAGCCGGGTGACTGGCGCGGGTAATCAGATGACCTTTCGGTTTTTGAGGTGTTTTCATGTTGAATAAGCAATTGATGCCACTTGCGGCAGTGGCTTTGTCCGCACTGCTGACTGCGTGCGGTGGAGGTAATTCCAGCGAGACGATTCCTCCGGCAAATGGCGGCAGTTCTTCGAGCTCCAGTTCGTCCTCTTCCTCCAGCAGCTCTTCGAGCAGCAGTTCTTCCGGTGGCAACACCAGCTCGTCCAGCAGCTCGTCGTCTTCCGGCGGTAATACCAGCTCCTCTTCCGGTGGTACAAACGGAGTGATGCTGTCGCAATCCGGCAACCCGATCTACGGTGAGCTGGACAACTACAAATCCTGGCTGGGCAGCAGCCTGGCCGCCGACCAGACCCGCGCTGATAACATGATCACCTGGCAGATGCCCCACGGTGGCTTTTACAAGTTCGGTGTGTCCAAGTACGCGTCCGCGTGGAATGGCAGTAGCGCCCGTTCCGAATGGACCGGTGCAGGCGGTGTCGAACTGGGCACCATCGACAACGATGCCACCGTGACCGAACTGATGTTTCTCGCAGACGTCTATCAGCGCAGTGGCGACAGCAAGTACCGCGACGCGGCGCGCGCGGCGCTGGAATTCCTGCTCACCATGCAGTACGAAACCGGCGGCTGGCCACAGGTTTACCCCGCGCGTACCGGCACCACCTATTCCAATTACGTCACCTTCAATGATGGCGCCATGGCCCGGGTACTGATCCTGCTCGATAAGGCACAGCGTGTAGAGGCACCTCTCGACGGCGACCTGTTCAGTGAAGACCAGCGCGCCCGCATCGCGACAGCCATCGACAAGGGGGTCGACTTCATCCTGCAGGCGCAGATCGTGCAGGCCGATGCCAAGACCGTTTGGTGCGCCCAGCACGACCCGGTGACCTATGCGGCGCGTCCGGCGCGCTCCTACGAACTGGAATCCAAAAGTGGCAAGGAGTCCATGCTGGTCACTGCTTTCCTGATGTCGCAGCCGCAAACCGAAGCGGTCGAGTCCGCTGTGCGCGCCGCCTTGGCCTGGTACCGCAGCCCGGCGGTGAAAGTGGCCGACACGGCCTACGTCAAACGCTCCAGTAGCAGCAGCGACGATAGCTACAATCCGATTCAGAGCAAATCCGGTAGTACCATGTGGTATCGCTTCTACAATCTGGGCGACGATACCGGCTTCTTCAGCGGTCGCGATGGTGTGAAGCAGTACGACATCATGGCAATCGAGGCTGAGCGCCGTTACGGCTACGAGTGGGGCGGCGATTACGGCACGTCGCTGATCAACTATGCCAACAGTGTTGGCTACTATTGATAGGGCCGGCGGCGGTATTACCGACTGGAGCGATAACAGCCAAGAATAGCTAACCTGTTTATGGACTATCACTTCAGCGCATGATTGACAAAAATACCGGGTTTAATAACCCGGTATTTTTGTATTGAGGGAAATGAATCTCTGCCGGTCGACAACGGTTGTGTGGGAGTCATGAAAGACGGTGAGGCTCGTCACGAAAGTGCGTGCTTTCATGGTGGGGAAAACAGCTCCGGGATACCTATGAAAAATAACGTGCTCATATTGGTCGATGTCCAAAACGTTTATTACACGACAAGGCAGACATTCCAACGCAATTTTGATTACAACCGGTTTTGGTCAAGGGTGACCCATGGCCGGCAGGTGGTGAAAGCCATTGCCTACGCCATAGATCGGGGCGATCAAAAGCAGAAAGAATTTCAAAACATACTCAGGGCTATCGGTTTTGAGGTGAAGCTGAAACCGTTTATCCAGCGGGCAGATGGGTCGGCAAAAGGCGACTGGGATGTGGGCATTACGATCGATGCTCTGGAGTACGCGCCAAATGTGGACACTGTGGTACTGGTATCTGGCGATGGGGATTTTTCGATTCTGGTGGACAAGCTGCGAATCGATAAAGGAAAACTCGTAGAGGTATACGGGGTTGAGGCTCTTACCTCGAATTTACTGGTGCAGGCGGCAAGTACTTTTTTCCCGATCGACCGGGATCTGCTGCTTGGGTGAGATGTGCGACCCATAGGTCAATACAATCAACGGTAAAGTTATCCTTGTGTTTCAATAATGGGAATTATTCTCAATAATGGTTCTGTTCGCTCGGTTCTGCACGAAAATATGCGCTGCAGTTTTACGCCGGGCCGCTGTTACCGAGGATGAATTGTCATGAAAAAGACCTGTAGTTTCGCCATTGTGCATATGGCGGTAGCGTTCACCGTCGGTTTTGTGATGACCGGTGACTTCTGGGTCGGCAGTGCCCTGGCGCTGGTGGAGCCCGCCTGTAATACCGTGGCCTTCTACTTCCATGAGAAGTGGTGGAATCGCGGCCCCCGGGACCAGGTCGCCGTCGCCGATTGTATGGCGGGCTGAGTGTCTGCGGTGGTGAGGGGTCAGCGAGTGGGGTAGGGAATATACTCTTCGCTGTCTCCCGGCACCGGGTCGAAGCGCCCGCTTTGCCAGTCATCAATCGCCTGGTTAATACGCTCCTTGCGGCTGGAGACAAAGTTCCAGTCAATGAAGCGTTGCCCCAGTGGTTCGCCACCGATAATGGCGATCCGGGACGCCTCTTCCGCCACCACTTCCACAGGTTGATCTCGCCGGAAGATTGCCAGGGCATACTGCGGAATCTGCGTGTCCCGGGCGCGCAGAGCGCCACTGGCGACGTATATCGCGCGTTCGGGCGCGTCGGGTAATGTCAGGCGCTGGCCCGGCTGCAGCTGCGCTTCCACATAGAGGGTTTCCGCGAAGGTCCTTACCGGCGAGGTACAGCCGTAAGCACTGCCCATCATTACCCGCAGCGGTACGCCGGCGATCTCTATGGTGGGGATTTCGTTGGCGGGGTAGTGGTAAAACGCCGGCGCCAGCTCCTCGTCTTCGTGGGGTAGCGCGAGCCACAATTGCAGGCCGTGCAGGCGATGGTCTGAATTGCGCAGCTGCTCGGTTTCCCGCTCCGAGTGCACGATGCCGCTCCCGGCCAGCATCAGGTTGATGTCACCGGGACGAATGCCCTGCAGGCTGCCGAGTGAATCCCGGTGCAGAATTTCCCCTTCAAACAGGTAGGTGACGGTGGCAATGCCGATATGGGGGTGGGGGCGCACGTCGATCCCCTTGCCCGCGGCAAAATCCGCCGGCCCCATATGGTCGAAGAAGATCCAGGGGCCAACCATCTTACGTTCGCGGGTAGGTAATACCCGGCGCACGGAAAACCCTCCGAGATCTTTTTCCCGCGGCTCGATCATCAGCTCGAGCGCATCGCATCCTATTTCGACAGTGCAATCGGAAATGGCTTCGGGTATCAGGTTACTCATGCTTGGAATTCCTTTTCTGGGGTTACTCCCTACGTAGGCGCGGTATGCAGGCGTTGGGCCCATTCGCACAGCGCGGTCACCAGCCTGCCGATATGTTCGCGGGTATCTTCGTCGGACAGGTTACCATCACCGTCAAACTTCTTGTGTGCGAAAGAAATCATTACTTCCGGCTTATTCACAAAATGCGCATCCAGATAGATCAGGATACGCCGCAGATCATACTGGGCCCTTGCCCCTCCGAAGGCGCTCATACTGGCGCTCATCACCGCTACGGGCTTGTCGGCGAAGGGTTGTTGATCCATACGCGACAGCCAGTCGATGGCATTTTTGAGTACCCCGGGGACCGAGTAATTGTACTCCGGTGTGGCAAAGAGAATGGCGTCCGCCGCCCGCACTTGCGCACTCAGGGTTTCTACCGTTTCCGGTACCCCCTGGTCCCGGAGATCCTGATCGTACAGGGGAATGTCGGCCAGGCTCGCGAAGGTGAATTTCGCACCGTCGCCAGCGATTTCTGCCGCTGTGTGCATGGCGGCTCTGTTGAAGGAAGCCCTGCGCAAGCTGCCGCAGATGCCGAGGATGTTCAGGGAGTTGGAGGTCATGGGTGCTATCTCTTGCGATGTGACCGAGGTGGTGCGACGGTGGATTGACGAGGTCTCGAAAAGGTTGAATAACCATCGAGGAGAGCCATCAAGATAGCAGCCGGTGAGGGTATATCGGGTTTGTACAGGCACAGGGGCAGATAGACGGGCTGTCTACCGGTAACCAGGGTTTATAAAAAAATACCCGGAGTTGGCGGTTGCTCAGTTATTCCCGAGCACAAAACACGGTTCCAACTCTTCCGGATACCGCAGGTCAAGATTCGCGTATTGCTGGCCATTGTCAGGTTTTGAATGGTGCGTTTCCGTTTCCGGTTTGTGCTGTCCCATCAGTAGGGAGGGTTTGCTTGCACACGATTGTGTTACCGGTAATTGCGTATTCATTGGGGACTACCTCTACCGCTTTACGCGCACTGAATTATGCCTGGTGTGTGACTTGATTTGCGCTCAAGTCGGGAGTGCGCATAACTAACTGTAGAGTAAAACTTGCCCGTTCCGCCGTGCTTCCCGCCAAATAACACGCGATTTTTTCGCGAGATGAATTTCCTTTTGTGACGAAAATTCCGCGCGGCGTCAGGTCGGAGCCCTGCCGGTGGATTTGCGCACAATCAGATTGTGGGGGACGATCTCCGGAGCGCTGTCGGCGTCGCTGCCGTCGATCGCCTGGCACAGGCGCCGCATACTGCGTTCGCCAATCTCTTCGGCGGGTTGGGCAATGGTGGTGAGCGGCGGGTCAGCGATTTCCGCGTAGCGGATATCGTCAAAGCCGATGACGGAAATATCCCGGGGAATTTTCAGCCCGGCACTTTTGATTTCATGGATGGCACCCAGGGCCATTTCATCGTTTGCACAGAAGATGGCGCTGGGGCGCTGCTCCAGATCCAGCAGGCGTCGGGTGGCCCGGCGCGCGCCGTCGATGGTCTGCTCGCCTTCCACCACCCATTCGCCGACAACCGGCAATTTTGCTTTGCGCATGGCCTTGCGATAGCCCTTTTCCCGGTCCTTGGTCAGCAGCGAGTCGCGCTTGCCAGCAATAAACCCGATACGCTGGTGTCCCAGCTGGATCAGGAAATCGGTGCCGTCCGCGGCGGCGGTAATGTTGTCTACCCGCACACTGGGAAACTGGCTCAACTCCGCGCTTACACTCTCCAGCCCCAGCACCAGCGGTGGGTGTGCCCGCTCGGAACCGCGGCTGGCGGAGGCTTCTTCAAATGGAGAAATGCTGGCCAGCAGCAGAATACCGTCCGCCTGTTTGGAAAATACCAGGTCGGTGTACTCGTCAAACTCGTGGGAGTTGGACTGGGTGTCGCGGATCAGGATGCTGTAACCCTGTTCATCTGCCACCCGCCAGATACCGCGCATGACTTTTTCCAGAAAGGGGTCGCCGATAGCGGGCAGCACGACCACGATCAGGCTGGTCTTGCCGCGGCGGAAATTGCGCGCCAATGCATTGGGCGCATAACCGATTTCGTCGATGGCGGCCTGGACCTTGCCGCGAGTCTTCTCTTTAACCTGTTCAGGGCTATTGAGATAGCGGGAGACGGTGGCGGTGGATACACCGGCGAGTTTGGCGACTTGCTTGATCGACACCGGGGCTGCCCTCTGTTCTGTGCAATTTGGGAGTTACCAGTGATCTGGCAAGCGAAGCGCCAGATGTTATCGCTTACGCCAATGGATTGGTATCCAGCGAACAAAAAAGGGCCTGAACGAACAGGCCCAATACCAGAGTCATCTGACGTTGAGGTCAAACATCAATCAAATGTATTGATTGATCAGGTTCTCATACAGCTCCTGCTTGCCGCTTGCGGGACGCGGCTCGCCGTTTTCCACAGCCAGGTTGCGCAGGTCTGTCAGGCTCAGTTTACCTTCTGTAAACGCCTTGCCGTTGCCCTCGCTGTAACTGGCGTAGCGCGTGGCTTTCCAGTTCTGGTAGGGCGACTCGGTGAGAATTCTGTGGGCCACTTCGAGACCGCGGGCGAAGGTGTCCATACCGCCGATATGGCCGAGGAAAATATCTTCCATATCCACGGACTCACGGCGTACCTTGGCATCGAAGTTGAGACCACCGGTTTTGAAGCCGCCGTCCGCCAGAAGCACCAGCATGCCGTGCACCGCGTCGTACAGGTCGGTGGGGAACTGGTCGGTGTCCCAGCCATTCTGATAATCCCCGCGGTTGGCATCGATCGAGCCCAGCATGCCGGCATCGGTGCACATCTGCAGTTCATGGGCAAAGGTGTGCCCGGCCAGAGTGGCGTGGTTGGCTTCGATATTGAGTTTGAAATCCTGGTCCAGACCGTAGTGGCGCAGGAAGCCGATCACCGTCTGGGCATCGAAGTCGTACTGGTGCTTGGTGGGTTCCATGGGTTTGGGCTCGATCAGGAAAGTGCCCTTGAAGCCGATGGAGCGGCCGTAATCCCGCGCCGCGGTGAGGAAGCGCGCGAGGTTTTCCTGTTCCAGCCTGGTGTTGGCATTTTGCAGGCAGATATAACCTTCACGACCACCCCAGAACACATAGTTCTCGCCACCGAGTGCCACGGTGGCATCCAGTGCGGCTTTTACCTGAGAGGCGGCATAGGTCAGTACGCCGAAGTCGGGGTTGGTGGCGGCGCCGTTCATATAGCGCGGGTGAGTGAACACATTGGCCGTGCCCCACAGCAGTTTCATACCGGAGGCATTCTGGCGCTCTGCTGCCAGCTCCACCATTTTCGCCAGATTACTTTCGGTCTCGATGATGGAGTTACCCGCCGGTGACATGTCCACGTCGTGGAAACAGTAATAGGGCACGCCGAGTTTGGTACAGAACTCGAATACCGCGTCCATGCGCTGGCGCGCAGCGGTCATTGCGTCTGCGGCGTCATCCCAGGCAAACACCTGGGTGTCGCGGCCAAAGGGGTCCGCGCCCTTGGCACAAAAGGTGTGCCAGTAACACACGGCAAAGCGCAGGTGCTCTTCCATGGTCTTGCCACCGATGACCTTGTTGGCATCGTAGTGTTTGAAGGCCAGAGGATTGTCGGATTCGCGGCCTTCGAACGGGATCTGGCCGATACCGGGGAAGTATTCCTTGTCGCCTACAAAAAGATTTCTGCTCATGGTTGTTCTCCAGAAGGATCCTGAAATTTGTGTTATTGGTTGTTGGGATACTGCTGCTGAAGCAGCTCCAGAAATTGCTGATAGTGGATTTGGTACGCCGCCACCGTATTTGCGTCCGGGATACAGCCGAGGGTTTCATCCACGGCCAGGTGCTCGTCGATCAGATGACGCAGCGAAATTTCACTTTCGCTACAGGCCCATAGTGCCTGCATGGCGGCGCCGAAGGCCGCCCCTTCCTGCTGCGCCGGTACTTCCACCGGAAGGTTGAAAACATCTGCGACCATCTGCCGCCAGTGCGGACTTTTGGCGCCGCCGCCGGTGAGGCGGATGGCGCTGAACTGCTGTCCGGCGCGGGCAAAGGCATCGAGGCCCCGGCGCAGGGTAAAGGTCGCTCCCTCCATTGCGGCGCGATACAGATTTGCCGCGGTGGTATTGCCGTCGTGCATGCCGTGCAGGCTGGCGCGGGCGTGGGGCAGGTTGGGGGTGCGTTCGCCGTTATAGAACGGCAGGTTTATCAGGCCATCGGCACCGGGCCGGCTGTTTGCGAGTAGTTCCTCGCACTCGGCGATGGATTTCCCCAGCGCCTTGCGGCTGTGTTCGGTGGCCACGGTGCAGTTCATCGTGCACAGCAGTGGCAACCAGCCGTCGGCCGAGGCGCAGAACGCGGCCAGTTCGCCGTTGGGGTCGATTGCCGGGGTGTCGCTGTGGGCAAACAGGGTGCCGGAGGTACCGAGGCTCAGGGTCAGCACACCCGGTGCTACAGAGCCGGTGCCGAAGGCCGCCATCATATTGTCGCCACCGCCGGTGGAAACCCGTACTCCCTGGGGCAGGCCAAATTCAGCGCGTGCATCCTCGCCGAGCGCGACGGTTGTGTGTGCCGGCAGCAGTGGTGGTAGCAGTGGCAGGAGGTCCCGCTCAGGGTCCAGCGCGCGCAGCATTTCATGATCGTATTCCCGGCGCAGGATATTCAGGTAACCGGTGCCGGAAGCGTCGCCGAACTCGCTGAATATTTTGCCGGTCAGGTAAAAATTCAGGTAATCGTGCGGCAGCAGAATATGCGCGAGTTCGGCATAGGCCTGCGGGTTATTTTTTTTCAGCCACAGGATTTTGGAAATCGTGTAACCGGGCAGGATCGGATTGCCCACAGCATCGATACAGCGCTCCACACCACCAAAGCGCTCGGTGATTTCCTCGCATTCGGCAATGGTGCTGGTGTCGCACCAGAGTTTCACCGGCGCAATCACTTCACCGGCTTTGTTCAGCGGTACAAATCCGTGCTGCTGGCCGGAAACGCCAATGCCGCGCACCCGGGTTTTGATTTCTGCCGGTAGTTCGTTCACACATCGACGCAGGGCTTCTAACCACCACTGGGCTAACTGCTCGCGACTGCCGTCGTCGCGGCTGATCAATTCCAGGGGCGCGGAACAGACATGCAGGATCTGTTTTACGTTGGCGTCATAGGCCAGCAGCTTCAGGCTCTGGGTACCAGCGTCGATACCGAGATAAACATTGCCGGGTTGACTGGTGTTGGCAAAGTCTGTCATTTACGCAATCTCCAGTATGCGGGCGCGGGCCTGCAAGCGGCTTTCCAGCGCGTACTGATCCACCACAAACTTGCGGATTCCTTCACCGAGCTTTTCATGCGCCATGGCGTCGTCGTTGTGCTGGAAACGGAATTCGGCTTCAGCAATCGGCGCCGCAGCGAAACCGGCATCTGCCGTTGCGCTCAGTGCGCGAGGCAGTCTGCCGCTGTCTGCGTCCAGCTGTGCCAACAGGTCCGGGCTGATGGTAAGGCTGTCGCAACCGGCGAGGGCCTCAATTTGGCCGGTGTTGCGAAAGCTGGCACCCATCACCGTGGTGTTGTAGGCATGCTCTTTGTAGAAGTGATAAATACGGCGCACCGACTGCACCCCGGGATCCTGTTCCGGTGCAAAACTGGTTGCGTCGGTATTGTGGATGTACCAGTCGGAAATGCGGCCCACGAAAGGTGAGATCAGCGTGACCCCGGCATCGGCGCAGGCGCGGGCCTGGGCGAAGCTGCACAGCAGGGTCAGGTTGCAGTGAATACCCTCGCGTTCGAGAATTTCCGCTGCCTTGATCCCTTCCCAGGTAGAGGCAATCTTGATCAGCACCCGCTCGGGGGCCACGTCCATCTGCGCGTACAGATCCATAATTCGCCGCGCGCGCTCGAGTGTGGCGGCGGTGTCGAAAGAAAGTCGCGCGTCTACCTCTGTGGAAATACGCCCGGGAATAATCTGCAGAATTTCATGGCCGATTCTGGTGGCAAGGCGGTCGCAACACCGCGCTGTCTGTTCGCCACTGCTGCCACCCTGGCGCGCGGCAAAGGCAATGGCTTCGTCGATCAACGGCTGGTATTCCGCTTGCTGTGCGGCTTTCAACAACAGAGAGGGATTGGTGGTGGCGTCCAGGGGGGTAAACTGGCGAATGGCGTTGATGTCGCCGGTATCCGCTACCACGGCGGTTATCGCCCGCAGTTGGCTGAGCTTATTCATGATTATTATTGCTGTCCCATCAATCGCTGGATTCCGCGCGCCGGGTCGTTACGCGAAAAATGTAAACGTTTTCATTTTTCCGTTAGTTTGCCTTATGACACTCGGGAATACCAGAGCCCAAAGGGAAAGAATTGCGTCTTGATAAACGATTACATCTATCAGGTGCACACCATTGATAGAATTTATTGATCTTGTCGAGAGATATATTTGATTTCAGCTATGGCATGGATATCCCTATCTTTAGTTCTGTTATCCACAACCAGTCAGGGAGAAAGACCATGCAATTGGCGAACAAGCAACGCGCTGCTGTCGGCGAGCTGGAGTGTAATTACGGCGATAATTACTATGGCGACCAGGTATGTGTACTGAAAAAATCGTGACCGCACTGGTGACCAGAGCGCTATTGCATGCTCTGGAATCGCATACGTGGGAACGGAATTGAAATGGAAAACCACATTGGGGTATCTCCGATGTGGTTTTCTTTTCCGTTGAGGATGAGAGCGGGAATATCCTCAGCACCTGCCAATAGCCTTCCCAATCGCCTTCCCAATCGCTTTCCCGGTTCGCCTTCTTTTGGTGCGCTGGCGCCAGTCTGGTTCCGGAAAGGTGAGGCTGGAACCATATCCTCCGGACGCTGGACCTATCCACTGCACCGCGCAGATCTCTAGTCTTTCCCCAAACGGTGCCCTGTTGCACCGTGTGAATGACTGGGGAATGACGCATCATGATTCAAACTGCAGATACCAACACTGACTCCGGCAGCAACCTCGACCAGGACATCATCCAGACCGATCGCGAGACGGTCTGGCATCACCTGACCCAGCACACGCAATTTGAGACCAGCGATCCGATGGTGATTGTGCGCGGCGAAGGTATGCGCGTGACCGATGCCAGGGGGCGGGAATTTCTCGATGCCACCTCCGGTGGTGTCTGGTCGGTGAATGTGGGCTATGGCCGCACAGAAATCGCCGACGCGGTGCGCGAGCAGCTGGTGGAGATGTGTTATTTCGCCAATACCGCCGGCAGTATTCCCGGCGCGAAGTTTGCCGCAAAGCTGCTGGAAAAACTGCCCCAAATGGGACGGGTCTACTACTCCAACTCCGGCTCCGAAGCCAACGAAAAAGCCTACAAAATGGTGCGCCAGCTGGCGCATATGGAAGGCGATGGCCGCAAGCATAAGATCATCTATCGCGACCGCGACTACCACGGCACCACCATCGGCGCACTGAGTTCTACCGGCCAGTTCGAACGCAAGGAGCAGTATGGGCCTTTTGCTCCCGGCTTCGTGTCATTCAAACACTGCTGCTGCTATCGCTGCCCGTTTGGCAAAAGCTACGGCAATTGCGATATAGAGTGCGCGCGGGATCTGGAAACCGTGATCCAGCAGGAGGGACCGGACACCGTGGGCGCGGTGGTGCTTGAGCCGATCACCGCCGGCGGTGGCGTGATTCCACCAGTGCCCGAATATTTCCCGATCATTCAGCAGATCTGCCGCAAATACGATGTGCTGTTGCATATCGACGAGGTGGTCTGCGGACTTGGCCGCACCGGCGAGTGGTTTGGCCACCAGCACTACGACGTCGCACCGGATATCGTCACCATGGCCAAGGGTGTGGCCAGTGGCTATGCCGCCATTTCCTGCACGGTTACCACCGAATCCCTGTTCGAACGCTTCAAGGCACAGCCGCAAGAGCGGCTCGGTTATTTTCGCGATATCAGCACGTTTGCCGGATGCACTGCCGGGCCCGCAGCAGGGCTGGTGAATGTGGAAATCATCGAGCGCGAAAAACTGTTGCACAACGTGCGCGAGCGCGGTGCCCAGCTGATGCGCGGGCTTGAATGGCTGAAACAGGAGCACGAGCTGGTCGGGGATGTGCGCGGTGTGGGATTGTTCGCCGGCCTTGAGCTGGTGAGTGACCGTGACCGTCGCACGCCAGTAGCGGAACAGTTGGCGGCCGCGGTAGCGGCACACTGCGCCGAGGCGGGGGTATTGATTGGGCGCACCAACCGCAGCTTCAAAGAGTTCAACAACACCCTGTGTCTGAGCCCGGCGCTGATCGCCACCGCCGCAGATATCGACGGCATTTTACATGCGCTGGACCAGTCGCTGGCCAGGGCTTCCAACAAGCAAGCGGCGATCGCGTGACCCGCTTGTCGTCTCCTGAATAAACATTACTGATCACACACCAGCCGCCCCGTATTGGGGCGGCTGGTACGCATTGTGCAGTGCATGCCATTAGGCACATTTGTGTGCGATAAAAAATAGAGCGGGGAATGTTGTATGCAGTACAGAACACCGGCCGGACGACCAGCTTCCATTTTTCAAGGTACACGGCGATCACTGCTGCTCGCCGTATTATCCGTTTTACCAACCGTGGCAAACGCGGCAGAAGCCGGAGCTATCGATGCCTGGATCAATAGCGCTATGGCGCCCGTTACTCAGGCACTTTCCGCTGTGGTGTTTTACTCGGTGCCGGTATTCGGTGCCGATCTGCCGCTGGTGGTCCTGTGGCTGGTGATTGCGGCGATATTCTTCACCGTGTATTTCGGCTTTATCAATCTGCGTGGCCTGTCCCACGCACTGCGTATCGTAAGTGGCAAGCACAAAATCACGGTTCAGGATTCCGATGGCACCAGCGGTGAAGTCTCGCACTTCCAGGCACTGGCTACGGCGGTGTCGGGCACCGTGGGTATTGGCAATATCGGCGGTGTAGCCGTGGCTATCTCCGTGGGTGGCCCCGGTGCGGCGTTCTGGATGATCGTTGCCGGTGTGCTGGGTATGGCGACCAAATTTGTCGAGTGCACCCTGGGTACCCTGTATCGCCGGGAAAATCCCGACGGCTCCGTGTCCGGCGGTCCCATGTACTATCTCGAGCGCGGGTTTGCGCAAAAAGGCTTTACTCGCTCGGGTAAATTCCTCGGCCGGCTGTATGCGGTGGGCATTGTGATTGGCTGCCTGGGTATCGGCAATATGTTTCAGGCCAATCAGGCCTATATGCAGTTCGTTAATGTGACCGGTGGTACGGGCGAAAGCTGGTTTGCCGATAAGGGCTGGGTGTTTGGCCTCGGTCTCGCGGTGCTGGTGGCACTGGTGATTGTCGGCGGTATTCGCAGTATTGCGCGGGTCACTGGCAAGGTGGTGCCGTTTATGGCGCTCTTCTATTGTATCGGTGCGCTGGTGATTCTGATGATGAACCGCGAGGCACTTCCTTTTGCATTCGGTGCGATTTTCGAAGGTGCGTTCAGTGCAGAGGGTGTGGCAGGCGGTGTCCTGGGGGTGATGGTGGTCGGCTTCCAGCGCGCAGTGTTTTCCAATGAAGCGGGTATTGGTTCCGCAGCCATCGCGCACTCCGCGGTAAAAACCAACGACCCGGTGACGGAAGGTTATGTAGCCCTGCTGGAACCCTTTATCGATACCGTGATTATCAGCACCATGACCGCGTTGGTGATCATTACTACCCTGTATTACGTGCCCGGATTTACCCAGGGGCTGGGCGGTATCGAGATGACCTCACTGGCGTTTGAGCGCAATGTGAGCTGGTCGCCGTATTTCATCGCGCTCGCCGGTTTCCTGTTTGCCTTTTCCACCCTGATTGCCTGGGCTTACTACGGACTGAAAGGCTGGACCTATCTGGTGGGCGAAGGCAAAAAAGGCGAGGCGGCCTTTAAACTATTTTTCTGTTTGTTTGTGGTGATCGGTTGCAGTATCCAGTTGAGCGCGATTCTCGATTTTTCTGATGCCATGGTGTTCTTCATCTGTGTGCCGAATATTATCGGCCTGTATATGCTTGCACCGGTGGCAAAACGTTATCTGACAGAGCACAACGAAAAATTCCGCACGCAAGTTGGCGAAAACACTTTGCCGGATACTGTCGGCAACTCCTGAATATTCCCAATTCTGAATTCCTGACCTGGCCGCCGAGGATATTCCTCGGCGGCTTTTTTGTCCCTGGGTCGGTTTCGGTAAAAAAAGAATGCACGTTTGTGGTGCCGGGTGCCAATGTGGCGCAGATAGCGAGTATTTTTCGGGGCAAATATTTTCGCTTGGTCCTATGTGTTGCTAATGGCTGGTCCTATCGCCACAGGGAAAGGAGTCTTTAACCTGATCTCAACCATTGCCGGTCCTTGTTTGTGGTATTGCGGCCAGGCGCCAGAAATCAGAAAAAGACTGGAGTTTCCCATGAATAAACCGTTCCCCCGGCATACCCTTGCCGCCGCCATCCTTACCGTCAGTGCCGTGCCGGCCTTTGCGCAGCAAACCCTGGAAGAAGTCAGCGTAACGGCGCAGAAACGTGAAAGTAATCTACAGAGCACCGCGATGGCGGTAACGGCACTCACCGGTGACGCCATGAGTGAAGCCGGTGTGGACGATATGACCTCCCTGGAAACCCGCGTGCCAGGCATGAGCATGGGGACCTTCAACCTGGGGCAGCCACAGATCTATATTCGCGGTATCGGTTCCAATGCGGACGGTGCCAGTGCGGACAACTCGGTTGTGGTTTTTCTCGACGAAGTCTATATCGGGCGCGCATCCGGTTCGGCATTGAGTCTGTACGACGTAGAGCGAGTGGAAGTACTGCGCGGGCCCCAGGGCACCCTTTACGGGAAAAACGTGGTGGGCGGAGCCATCAGTGTGATCTCCAAAAAGCCCACGGAAGAATTCTATACCCGCGGTGAACTTACCACCGGTAATTACAACCTGGTTACTGCGAAAACCGCCATCAGTGGTCCACTGACAGATAACCTGTTTGGCAAAATCGCGCTCAGCTCCAGCGATCGCGATGGGTTTATGGAAAGCGCCAACCCCGCAGCTGAAGGCATGCAGCTGAACGACAAAGACTCGCTCAATTTCCGCGGCCAGTTGCGCTATGTTCCCACGGATACCCTCGAGCTGAACCTGACCGCGGACTGGTCCAAGGATCGCAACGCCGGCACCGGTCGAATTCATACCCCGGGGACAACGGTGTATGCCGCGTTGAAAGCGATAGCGCCGCAAGTGGCAGATAACGACGAGCTTTCCTGGGCCGATGACGATGGCTTCCAGCACCGCGATGTCTCTGGTGTGACGGGACGGGTTGATTGGGATCTGGCCGCCGGTACCGTAACCTCGATCACTGCCTATCGCGAAACCGATTACCGGATGCAGGAAGACGGATTCAATATCGACGTGTCGGTCATCGGTATCGATTCTCTGTCGATGATTGACGAAACTGCAGACCAGTTCAGTCAGGAATTGCGCTTTACCTCGGAAACCATCGGTGCCTGGAACTGGATTGCCGGACTGTATTATCTGCAGGAAGATATTTACCGTGATGAATCTACCTCGTCGATGTTCGGACCGTTCAGTTCTGACATCGCCAGTCTGCAGTGGAACACCACAGAAAGCTATGCGGTATTCGGTGAAGTGAACTATTACCTCAGCGATGCCATGAAACTCGCGGTGGGTGCGCGCTACACCACGGAAACCAAGGAATCCCGGCAGATTCGTACCGACTCTCTGGATCCAACCACCAATTATGATGTGACCGCAGAAGCTGATTTCAGTGCGCTGACGCCGCGAATCGTGCTGGATTATCAGGCCACGGAAAATACCTTCGTTTACGGCAGTGTTTCCAAAGGCTTCAAGAGCGGTGGTTTCGCGGGCACCTCTGAAACTGCCGAGGCCGCCTCAACTCCATTTGAAGAAGAGATTGCGATTACCTACGAGCTGGGGATGAAATCCGAATTACTGGATCGATCCCTGCGGCTGAATATGGCCCTGTTTAACACCGACTACGACGATCTGCAGGTACTGGAGTATGTGACCGTTGATGTGGAGGCACTGGAAGGTTATTTCCTCACAGACAATGCCGCCAGCGCCACCAGTCGCGGCCTTGAGCTGGAATGGCTGTATTATCCCGAAGCCCTGAGCGGGCTCGAAATCTCCGGTTCCTATGCTTGGCTGGACGCTACCTATGATGACTATGAGCCGGACCCAGCGGTTGCCGGCAACCGCCTGCGCAATGCGCCGGAGCAGTCCTATAACGTGGCCCTGGGGTACGAGTTCAATCTGGGTAGTGCAGGTTATCTGAAGGCGCGCTATGAATACCGCTACAAAGGCGACTCCTTCCAGGATCCGCAAAACTACGTGTTGTCATCCATTCCCGAATACGCTGTTTCCAATGCGCGCCTGAGTTATATGCCGGCCAGTGATACCTGGACTCTGTCTGCGTGGGTCGACAATATCGCTGATGAGGATTACCTGGTGCACAACTTCCCCATTGGCCTGTCCGAAACCGGCGGCATGGCGGCACCGGCGACTCCGGGTAATCCGCGCACCTACGGCCTGACATTTGCCTGGGACTATTGATCGACGGTCAATGGTTTGTAGAGAAATTCCTGCAGTAAAGAAGGAAACTTATTCATGATTGATACTAAAAACCACAAGAAGCTGATGCGTCGCACGGCGATGACGCTGGTGGTAGCGGCGCTATCGCTGACGGGATGCACAGAATCGGAGTACGCCGACCGCGTTTATCGCGGTGGCACCATCGTCACCATGGACAGCGCGCTGCCCCGCGCCAGTGCAGTGGCGATCAAGGGAAACAAAATTGTCGCGGTGGGCAGTAACGACGATATTCAAGCATATCTGGGAGAGGATACCGAAATAACGGATCTCGCCGGCAATACCCTGATTCCCGGGTTTATCGATGCGCACAGTCACCTGCTTTTTGAGGGAATGGTGCTGTCGCGTTTTGTGGATCTGAACAGCCCACCGGTGGGAAAAATCGAAAACATCGATCAGATCATCGCCAGGTTGAAGGCGCGCGTGGGGCAGGCTTCCGAAGGGGAGTGGATTTTTGGTTTTGGCTATGACGACACATTGATTGAAGAGCATCGCCACCCCACCCGTGAAGACCTGGATAAGGTTTCGACGGAACACCCGGTGTGGGTATCCCATGTATCCGGCCATATGGGAGTAGGTAACAGTGTGGCACTGGCGCTCGCCGGTATTGATGAAAATACACCGGACCCTGAAGGTGGCGTGATCCACCGTTACAAGGGCGGACGCAAACCCACCGGTTTACTGGAGGAGTCTGCGGCGATGGGCCCGGTAATGAAGGAGATGTTTGGCTCCATCGGTGCCAAGGATGCCTGGGATGCGCTGCAGGCCGCACAGGATAAATACGTGAGTGTGGGTATAACCACTGCCCAGGATGGGGGTGCCTCGAAAGAAACGATCGGTGCATTCAAGGCCGCCAAATTCCTCGGTGGCCTGAAACTGCGGGTGGTGGCCTACCCGGTGATCGATGTGAAGCTGGAAGCGTTGAAAGGCGAGTATGAGTTGCCTGAAAGTGACGAGTGGCTGAAAATTGGCGCGACCAAACTGTTCAGCGACGGCTCTATCCAGGGCTACACCGGCTACCTGAGTCACCACTACCACCAACCGCGCGATGAGGAAAAGCCGGAATATGCCGGTTACCCACAGACCACCCGCGAAGAGCTCGCAAAACAGGTAATGGCGGTGCACAAATCCGGCGGCCAGATCGCGATCCACGGCAACGGTGATGCGGCCATCGACGATATTCTTTACGCCTTCGAGCAGGCGCAAAACGAATCTCCCCGCGCAGACGCGCGTCCGATCATTATCCATTCGCAGATGGCCCGTGAAGATCAGCTGGACAAAATGGCCGAGCTGGGCGTGATTCCGTCCATGTTCAATATGCACACCTATTACTGGGGTGACCGTCACCGGGATATCTTTATCGGCCCCGAGCGCGCGGCGCGTATCAGCCCGGCGAAGTCGGCACTGGACCGCGGTATTACCTATACCTTCCATGCGGATACGCCGGTGGTGCCGATGGAACCCCTGCGGATGTTGTGGTCCGCGGTTACCCGTGAGACTGCCGGTGGGGATACCCTGGGTGCAGATCAGCAGATTTCTGCGGAAGATGCGCTGAAGGGCCTGACCATCAATGCGGCCCATCAGTATTTTGATGAAGACATCAAGGGCTCCATTACCGTTGGCAAGCTGGCGGATCTGGTGGTACTCGATGCAAACCCGCTGGAAGTACCTGTGGATGAAATCCTGAATATTGCGGTACTGGAAACCGTGATCGATGGTGAAGTGGTTTACGAAAAGCCCTGACGTTCTTTTTGGTCCTGGTGGCGGTGACGCGACACCCGTTAGCGTCGCCATTGCATCGCATCGCATCGCATCGTACTGCGCGAGGTATTAAAGCCCGAAAAGCCCTGCACAAAAGTGTAGGGCTTTTTTTATAGTGTTAACTATTTGCGTTCTATCGCAAACGACGACCAGGCTTGGCGCACCGGCATGATTTCCAGCGTATTTACATTCAGATGCGCGGGCAGCGAGGCGAGCCACCAGCAAGTCTCCGCAATGTCCTCCGGCTGTATCGGGTTGGCGCCGGCGTAGAGCTTGTCGTGAGCGGCCTGGTCGCCGCCGGTGCGCACCAGGGTAAATTCACTTTCGGATAGCCCCGGGGCGAGGCAGCTGACACGTACACCCGTGCCCTGCAGGTCGCAGCGCAGGGCAAGGGAAAACTGTTCGACAAAGGCTTTGCTACCGCAATACACATTGCCGCCGGGATAGGGCCAGCGAGCGGCGATGGAACCGATGTTGATAATCGAAGTTCCGGCACCGGTTTCGATCAATCGCGGCAGCAGGGTGTGGGTAACGGTGGTAAGTCCTTTGATATTGGTATCGATCATCTGGTGCCACTGTTGGAGATCGCACTGCTGGGCGGGCTCGGTACCCAGGGCGAGGCCGGCGTTGTTGATCAGCGCGGTTATCTTGTCAAACGGTGCAGGCAGTTCCGCCAAAATCTTCTGTACCGCCTGGGTGTCGCAGACATCGAGGGTCAGCGGCAGAACCTTGCAGTAGTCTCCGAGCTCTCTTTCAATTTCCGCGAGGCGTTCGCTGCGACGGCCGGTGAGAATCAGGTTCCAGCCAGCACGGGCGAAACGTCGGGCACAGGCGAGGCCGAAGCCGGAGGTGGCACCGGTAATCAATACGCATTGGGTCATGGGGTACTCCTTAACTGCTGGAATGAATATTCATTGGAATAATGGGACGGCATCCAGTGGCGCCCGGCGTTGTACAGACTGCCACTGGCCAATGCCAGTAGCAGGGGGACGGCAATTAGCCGTGGTCTGCGCGGGGCTTTGAGATGGAACAGGGCAAAGCCCATTCCCAGTCCCGAGAGCGTCGGTATCAATAGTAGGGCGGCGGGCGCAAAAATCGGGGTGGACGGCGGCTGTATGACGGTCACTACAGTCAGTGCAAGCAGCGCCGAACCGGTGAGAAATACCAGCAGGGTTGCATGTTGCGTGCGCGCGGAAATCTGCTGGTAGAGCAGGTAGCAGACCACCGGCAGGCCGCCAGCGGCGCCGGCTACGCCGGTGACGCCGGAAAAAAAACCGGCAACGCCTGCACCGGTTGCGGCATCGCCGGTAACCGATTTTGAGCGCGGCAGCAGCAGCGTAATAACACACAGAACCAGTACGATACTGATGCCCAGCTTCAGCAGGTGGTCTGCCACCGAAATCAGCAGAAACAGTCCCACCGGTATGCCGGCGATGGCACCAATGGCGAGGGTCCGCAACAGCGCGCGGTCGGCGCCCCGCCACCCTTGTGGCAGCAGCGCGGCGCTGGCCACGAAATCCAGCACCAGAATAATCGGAACACTGGAGTGTACCGGCCAGATCAGATTCAGTCCGGCAATAGCTACTGCGGTAAACCCGAAGCCGGTATAGCCGCGCACCAGTGCGGCAACGAAGACCAGCAGCGCGGCCCAGCTCAGGTGGGGAAGGGATGGTGACAGAAACTCGGAAAGTACCGCGGACATTGCTTTACCCGGAATGCAAAGTGGAAGCTGCAAACCACTACGGTAAAGGGCGTGGCGGAAAAACCCGTAGATCCAGGGAGCGCCGGCATATGGTGCCAGTGCTCTAGCTGCCAGCAGTGGGTAAGTACCGGTAATACGGCGAGGTGCTTACAGGCTGTCTGCCAGCGCCTGGATCCCGGGCATAATTTTGTGCGCGGGGATAGCGGAAAACCCCAGGCGGAAATAATTTGCCGGCGGGTTATCGCCGGCAAAATGGATACCGCCGGGCTCAATCAGCACACTTTTTTTGGCCGCGCGCCAGGCGAGCGTCTCCGCATTCACGCTCTCTTCTGCATGCAACCACAGGGAAGTCGCACCTGAACTGACACCGCCCCCCAGCATTCCCGGCAGGTAGCGTTCAACGCCGTTGACCATCTTGTCCAGTTTCGAGCGGTACAGTTCGCGGATTTTACGCAGGTAGGTATCGTAGTAGCCCTGGGACAGGAACAGTGCCAGCTGGCGCTGGTTGTTGGTTGGCGGGTGTCGGTACATCAAACGCCGCAGGGAGCGCGCCTCGGCAATCAGTTCTTCATCCGCCACCATAAAGCCAATGCGCAATCCCGGTGAAATGGATTTGGACATACTGCCGATATACACCACGCGGCTGTTGCGATCCATGGCCTTGAGCGCAGGGGTGGGATTGTCCTGCATGTTGATTTCTGCATCGTAGTCGTCTTCGATCAACACCATATCCCGCTGCTGCGCCATCGCCAGCAAGGCGCGGCGGCGCTCCGACGAAAGCACCGCACCGGTGGGCACCTGGTGGCTGGGAGTGAGGTAAACGTAGTCGCAATCTTGCAGGCGCTGGTCTACCACAACGCCGTCCCGGTCTACCGGCTGCAGATGCAGGTCGGCACCAAAGGTGGCGAAAATATTGCGCGCGTCGCGGAAACCCGGGTCTTCCAGTCCGACCTTGACACCCGGCTTGCACAGCAGGTTGGCGAGCAGGTAAAGGGAGTTCTGGGTGCCGATGGTAATGAGGATTTCACTGGGCTCGGCGTAGATACCGCGGCGGGGCAGCAGGCGACTGCACAGCTGTTCCACCAGCATGGGATCGTCCGCGTCTACCCGGTCGTCAATCCAGTGCCGACTCCAGCGCTCGTGCAGGGTCTTGCGCGCGCAGTCCCGCCACTGCTCGATGGGGAAAAATTCGTGCTGCACCTGCCCGTAGATAAACGGGTATTCAAAACTTGCCCAATTGTTGGGCTTGACGATATTGCGCTCGCCGCCGGGGTGGATGCAGAACCGTTTGTGCCACTGGACCTGATCGCCTGTGTCCGTATCTTTGCTGGCCGGGATCACTTCCGGGGTGGCATACATGGGGGCGAGAAAATAACCGCGCCGGGGGACGCTGAGTAGGTAGCCGGTGTCTACAAGGTGTTCGTAGATCAGCACAATGGTGTTGCGGGAAACGCCGAGCATGCTGGCCATACGGCGGGAAGACGGCAACGGTTCGCGGGCGGGGAGTTTGCCGGCGAGGATCAGGCCAACGAGATGTTCCTTGACCTGGTCTTGAAGGGTGCGTTCACCATCGAATTCTATGTGCATGTAGGGTTCGATCATGACACCTCCCGTACCTCTTGCGTTAATGTCTGACAATCTTCTGTTAAGGCCAGCAATTTTCATACCATTGGCAAAACTGACGTTTTATTGAAGTCTGTGGCGGCCGCAATGAGGGGCTGTGTCACGCGGAAAATTTCCCGTTTGCAATGGACGTTGTTGTCTACCTGAGTTTCTGGATCGATGTCCCCGCTCGCCTAGAATTTATCCGTGAAAGAGTTATCGAAATACGGAAATTCGCGCAAGCGGGCAACACATGCCCTGTGCGCAGGTGCACTGTGGTGGAGTGCGGGTGTTATGCCGGTCGCAGCGGGTACGCTGTCGATTCAGGCTGAAAATGACTCCATCAACAGTTCCAGTGACGAGGATTACACCAATGGGGTGCGCTTTTCTTATTCCCCGGACGAGCCGGCTTCCTGGCTAAGTAGTTGGTTGCCGGACGCTTACGATAATCGCGAAATAAACGCTCAATTCTTTTTGGGACATGCGATTTTTACGCCCACCGAAACCTTCGCCTACGCATTGCAGGAAGACGATCGACCTTATGCCGGTTGGGTTTATGTGGGTGCCGGGTTGCATTCGGTTGTGCTAAATCCAGAGTCGAGACTCGGTGTCGCCGAGCGACTGGAGCTCAATCTCGGAGTCGTGGGACCCTCCTCTCACGCGGCTGAATTCCAGCGCTCATGGCACCGGCTAATTCACGGCCCAATTGTGAACGGTTGGGAAAATCAGCTCGCAGACGAACCTGCACTGATGTTTAGTTACGCGCGAAAATGGGCCTATTTTCAGCCGCTTGGCGAGACAGGGCTGGAGTTTGAATGGTCCGGTACGCTGGGTGGCAATCTCGGAAATGTAAGTACCCAATGGGTATCCGCCGCCGGCCTACGATTTGGCCATAATCTGTTGTCCAGCATGGGTGTTTCCGCCATCGCGCCGACCACTGTGGCCCCGGAAAGTGGGGCGGGAGCGGGAAACAGCTGGTATCTGTTTGCTGAATTTCAATGGCGCTTCGTCGGCCGCGATATTTTCCTGGATGGAAATACGTTCAAGGAAAGTCACAGTGTCGAAAAGGAGTCGCAAGTTGGGGATTGGCGCGTTGGCCTGGTTATCCCCACTGGTCGCCTGTCCTGGAGTCTGTACAGTTCACGAAGGACACGGGAGTTTGTTGGTCAAACCAGCGACGTGCATTTTAGTGGTCTGGGTATCAGCGCTTCGTTTTGATGAATTTATATTTTTATTTTTTTGAATTTATTTTTGCGTTTTCCTCTCCCGTTTTTTAGGGGGCGGTCGCTCCATTTCCGGTAAACCAGCGCGCAAATACGTTTTCCACGACCGGTACGATATTGATACCCACCATCCACTGGGGACCGAAGGCGTCTGGCCGCTCGGTGTAGTAGTTGACTTCCATTCCAATACGCCAGGGCGTAT
The DNA here is from genome assembly GCF_029869925.1 of Microbulbifer bruguierae. NCBI lineage: Bacteria > Pseudomonadati > Pseudomonadota > Gammaproteobacteria > Cellvibrionales > Microbulbiferaceae > Microbulbifer > Microbulbifer bruguierae. The sequence goes on from NZ_CP118605.1 coordinate 3,282,394, forward strand.
CGCCGAAAATCAGGGTTTTACTTATTGCCAGATTCAACGGTACCGTCCAGGTTTCCGTGCGCCAGTTGTAGGTGGCAATCGGCGAGGAAGCAATGCTCCAGGCGTTGCCTGGCAGGTAGGCAGCAATGGGTTGCAGGGTGGTGATGCTGATGTCCTCATCACCCCAGCCGGCGATGTCCCACTGGTGGTTGGGAAAGAAGCCGATAATATATTTCTTCGACATTTTGGCAATCAGGAATTCCGGCCCCAACGTCATCTGGCCGCTGCCGAGTTCACTGACGGTCGCAGTGGGCAGGCTGCCGGCAACACCGGCGGACAGAATGAGGCCGGATTCGTTGGAGTGCCCGTAAGCCACATCAAAGCCGATATCTCCCAATCCCAGCTTTTGCGTGAAGCGGCCCTTGTCTTCGTCGTACACCGGCTGGTGAAAAAAAACAGGAAATGCCGGGCGCATAAAAAACATATCGCCGCCGCCGAGCTTGATCGGGAAGGAGGGCTGGAACAGCAGTTCATAACCGCGCTGTCCATCTGCGTCTGGCAGGCTGCCCTCAAACCAGCGAAACTGATTCTTGAACGTCAGTCGCGCCAGTGAGGTGTTTGGGTTGGAGAGCTGACGGCTGACTTCATTGGCGGACAGGTCATCGTCCTCATCCGCGTGGCACGTCCAGGTTGCCAGGCATGCCCAGGCGGAAAGCAACAGAAGCCATAAACGTCGACCGTGAATACGCATACCGCCAAATTCCTGCATTGAATAAATTGCGGGCCGACAGCCTGCAAGTAAAACCAGAGCAGGTTTGAGTATAGGTTACCGGGCCTGGTTACTCTGGCTGCAGCGCATTGAACGTCGACTGCAGTGACTGCCAGGCGGTTAGTGCGACAGCAGCGCGAGTAAATCGTCTTTGTCTGCGGGCAAGCGGGTGGCTTTGGTGGCGTCGAACAGGGAGTCTGCCAGTGCCTGTTTTTGCTGTTGCATGTGGTGAATGCGTTCTTCCACCGTATCCGCCGCCACCAGCTTGTACACGAACACAGGCTTGTCCTGACCGATGCGATGGGCGCGGTCGGTGGCCTGATTTTCCACCGCCGGGTTCCACCACGGGTCCATATGGATGACCACATCCGCAGCGGTAAGATTCAGGCCGGCGCCCCCGGCCTTCAGACTGATAAGAAATACCCGCACTTCGCCCTGTTGAAAACGGTCGATGGCCTGCTGTCTTTTGCGGGTTTGGCCGGTGAGCTTGGTGTAGTCAATTTTTTGTGCGCTGAGCTGTTCCTCGATCAGTTTCAGAACCTGGGTGAACTGGGAAAAAATCAGAATGCTGCGGCCCTCTTCGAGCAGTTGGGGCAGGGATTCCTCCAGCCATTCCAGCTTTGCGCTTGTGTTTATGCCCGCAGCCTTGTCCAGTTTTACCAGCCGCGGATCGATACAGCTCTGGCGCAGCTTCAGCAGCGCATCGAGAAATTCAATATGGCTTTTTGCCATTCCCTGCTGGGCGACCAGGTCGCGGATGCGTTTTTCCATACTCACACGCACACTTTCATACAATGCGCGCTGCTGCTCTCCAAGTTCCACATACTGGATGGATTCGGTTTTGGGTGGTAACTCGGAGACCACCTCGCCCTTGGTGCGCCGCAGCATAAATGGTCGCACCTTGCGCGCCAGTTCCTGCTGGCGATCAGTGTCGCCCTGATTTTCGATCGGGGTACGGTAGCTTTCGTTGAAGGTTTTGCGCCCGCCCAGTAATCCAGGCAGGGCGAAATCCATCAGCGACCAGAGTTCCCCCAGATGATTTTCCAGCGGCGTGCCGGACAGACACAGCCGGGTTTCGCTGTTGATAGCACGCACACACTCGGCAATTTTGGTGGAGGGATTCTTGATGGCCTGTGCTTCATCCAGCACCAGCAGGCTGAATTTGCGTTTGCTATAGCGGGCCTGATCCCGCACCAGCAGTGGGTAGGTGGTAATGACGAGGTCGCTGTTTTTGATTTCGGCAAAGGCCGGGTCGCGATGGGGGCCGTGAATCAGGGTGACTTTCAATGCCGGCACAAACTGGGCTGCCTCGCGCAGCCAGTTGCCGGTCAGGCTGGTGGGGGCCACCACCATTGCGGGCTTTTTCAGTCGCCCGGCTTCTTGCATATGCTGCACCAGCGCCAGGGTTTGCAGGGTTTTACCGAGCCCCATATCGTCGGCGAGGATGCCGCCGAAACCGTAGCGCTGAAGGAATGTCAGCCAGTCGAGTCCGTCCTGTTGATAGGGGCGCAAGGTGGCGTTGAGGTTTTTCGGTGTGGGCACGTTTTCCAGCCCGGAAAAGTCCTGCAGGGTTTTTCGCAGCTTGCGGGTGAGTGGAGCCTTGCGTTCATCAAGATCCGAGAGTGCGTCAAATTGCGCGGCCTGGAACGCTGGCAGCCGCACGGGCTTGCCGAGTTTTTTCTCGTTCAGAAGATCCAGTAACAGACCGCGGATACTCTGCAGGGGTTTGGTGTCGACGCTGACCCAATCGCCGTCCACATTGACGGTCAGCTCTTCCGGCGCATCCTGTTCCAGCCAGTGGGCAACCAGCTCGGCGATGGGCAACTGACGGCCATCGGCCAGAGTGAGGTTCAGCCCAAACTCGAACCAGTAGTTGTCACTGTCGGCAAGGGCTACGGAAAACTGCGCGGGCGTTACCTCGAAACGGTAACTGGGATCGGTCTCGATCAGCCAACCCTGCTGTTGCAGTTGTGGCAGCGTTTGCTCCAGCAGCGCGCGCCAGCGCCGGGGCACATCGTCCTGACTGGCGGCATCCGGCAGCCACACTTCCTCCTGGCCGCCGAGTTCTTCTTTAATCAGGTACAGCCCCAACTCGTGGACCTGATCACAGCTGTGGTTTTCCGCTTCGATGTCGCGGGTGATCTGATAGTAGTGGCCGTCCCGTTCCCGGGTGACCTCAAAGCCCTCAAAGTGGCGGCTGTAGGGGGCGGACAGGGGGAAACCACCGTAATTAAAGTGCAGTTTCAGTGCCGGCAATCGATAGTGATCGAGGTCGCAGCCCACCAGGGTAATTTGTGGGGTGAATTCCCGAACCGTGCTCAGCTCGGGTTCTACCGGCAGCGGCAATTGCGATGCGGGAATACGTTGCCGCAATTGCAGCGACATCAGCCCCAGTTCGCGGTCGGATACCGCGGGCATGCTCAGAAGGTGCTGCAGCTGAGCACTGGGCAGTGGGGTTGTGATTTCACCGATCAGCGCATTTTCCGTATCCAGGTAGCAGGGTGGAACCACCGGAATGAGTTGCCATTGCTGTGGCGACTCCATACCTTCGAGCTCAGCCAGCAACCGGCGTTTGCTGTCCTCCTGCGACTGCCATTGCCACTGCAGGTTTTTCACCGGGCCGGGCTTGAGGGTGCTGTCTTCAAAATAAAAACGCCCGCTGTTCAACAGAAAGTTCAATGCCCGGCGCCCCTGTTCGCCGATCAGGCCCAGGCGTCCGGCGGCGTTGATACGCGGCAGTAGTTGCAGGATGGTGACGTCTTCATCCAGCAGATGGCTGGGACGGTTCCAACCGAGACTGGTGGTGTCCGGGGAAAAATGCCGGAGCTGACTCCAGCTACCGTCTTTTTTCAGATAGCCTTTTTTGGTGGCGAGACGCAGGCGTTGTTGAGGGTCCAGTTCCAGAAAATAGAGCAGGTAGTGACGGCCATATTCCAGTGGCGTGGGCGCGGTACGCGGCGCCGCGGGCAGCGCCTGCAGCCAGCGCTGCCACTCTGGCATCGCCGTGGCAGCGGGTGCTTTGGCTGTCGCCGCGGGTTCATCTGCCTCCTGCGCTTCGTATAACAGCTCCAGTGCGGTGGCCACCGCGTGCTTGCAATTGAGTCCCACCGGACAGGAGCAGAGCCCTACCAGCCTGCCGCGGTCGACGTTCAGTTCTACCCGGTACACGAATCGCCCGGACCCTTTCACGCGGCCGCGATAGGTATCGGCCGCCTGATCGTATTGCGCGTCCAGTACCCGCCCGCGCTGGAAATAGTCCTCACCGCGGACAAACGTCTGGTCGCCGACCATTTTGCGGACACTGCTGAGGGTAAAAGTGATCAAAAAGGGCTCCAGGGGCACTCTAATTGGGGGGTCGATGCTTGGGACGTCGATCGGGTACTGTTTTGACGTTGAGGTGATACCAAACCGGGCACTCTAGCACGATCGCGGCATTATCGAGAGCGGGGTGTGAGGCGTATTGTTCGCGGTGATGGCCTACCCCGGTGCGTACTATTGTCGCAGTATTTTGCTCATTGCTTTGCCTTTGGCCAACTCATCAATCAGCTTGTCCAGATAGCGGATTTTCTGCATCAGTGGATCCTCGACATCTTCGACCCGCACGCCGCACACCACGCCTTTTATCAATCCCGTATTTGGATGCATTGCCGGTGCCTCGGTGAAGAAGGTTTCAAAATCCGTTTCGCGTTCGAGCTGCTGTTGCAGTGATTTCTGGTCATAGCCGGTGAGCCAGCAAATGATTTCATCCACTTCTGCTTGGGTGCGATCTTTCCGTTGCGCTTTTTGCACATACATGGGGTAAACCCTGGCGAAGGACATGGTAAAGATATTGTGCTTTGGCATGCTGGCAATTCCCGGGTGTCGGTATCTACCGGTTCGCAGTAGTACTCGGGTTTCCATTTTAAAGTTCATTAAAACGCCGTCAAACCTTCATTTTCCTGCTTTTCAATACCTGCTCGATAACAAAATTGACAGGGGTGTTGACGATGTTTGTGAATAAAAAAGGCTGGTATTTACTGCTGTCGGCGATCATTTTTTCCGGCGTGCTCACCGGGTGTGAGTCCGACAGTGACAATACTGACACCAGCGCGCCTTTGGTTACGGATAATTCGAGCGAGCAGCCGGCGGTGGAAGAGGCATCGGACCTTCCCGTTTTCCGCATCGGCCTGCTACCGGACACCCAGGGTGGTACCGACAGCGCGGGCCAGGCCCATGTGGCCATGCATCCGATGCGCGAAGTCCTGAAGCATCAGGATGCGGCGGGCGTGAGCATGGTGATTGCGCTGGGTGATCTTACCGATCATGGCTCCGCCGTGGAATTTGCCGAGTGGCGTTCGGTGGCCGACGAATATGCGGAGAAGGGCATCGAGTTCCTGCCGGTGATGGGCAACCACGAGACCAGCTATGCCTACACGGTGGAATGGATCGACAATATGCGCCACTTTATTCCACAGGATGCGGTGCATATGCCGGGCTACGAATGGGTGAATTACTACGTGGTGCGCGAGAATGTGCTGGTCATCGGCCTCGCCTACTACAACCTGCCCATCGCCTTCGAGTGGATCAAACAGGTGGTGTATGAACAGCGGGAAAATGTAGACCATATCGTGATCGCCAGCCACGATGGTCTTATTGGTGCCAAATACGGCCAGACCCGCGAGCACATTGTGGAGGGAACCAAAGACGACAACTGGGTCTACCAGGTGCAGCCGCAGATCCGCGAATTCCTCGCCGACAACGACGTCATTTATGTACAGGGCCACGAGCACCAGTATCAGCGCTCGCTTATTTCCGCGAAGACCGCACTCAATACACTGCCGTCCAGTTCCACCCCAACCGGCGGCAACTACCGCATGGACGTGTACACTCAGATCATGGCTGGCAACGCGTCTTACAAAGGCTATGAATTCCGCTACGGCGAGCGGGATCTGGTGCAGATGATTGTGTCGCAGAAAAATGCCACGCTTTCCAATGGCTCCGAGGCCTACGACGTAAATTCCTCGCTGCTCACCTTCCAGGGTCCGCGGGTGGATTACGTTTCCTATTTCGCTCCGCACACGGCGCACAGCAATGATGCGTCTGAAGCCTTCGAGGCGGACTGGAAACTGGCCGATCGCTTCTCGCGCACCACCGATCGCTGCGAAACCGTGATCTACCCGGATGCCATTCCCGAGGGCACCCGCTCGGCACTGGTGCTGCAACCGGAATACCGCACCAACGAGTGCCTGGCACCCCAGGGGGGCTTTGCAAAACTGATGGGGGGGCGCAACCAGACCTTCAATCGCACCGACACCCGCACCCGGGATATGGGCTTTACCCCCGGCTTCTCTCGCGCCGAGTCCCTGAATGATCTGATGCGCCTGTCGTACCAGTGGCTGTTTCAGTACCACGAGAGCTGGACCCCGAACCTCAACAGCCCGCTGCGCGCCGCACCGGACTACGACAACAATGAACTCATCATTCCTGAAACCACCATCGACCTGAAGGAACACGTCACCCTGAGCTGGCTGCCGGCGACCGAGGAAACCGTCTCGGATATTTTGCTGGTAAGCGGTACCCAGAATCAGACCGGGGTCTATCAGGACGATTACGGCGTGTTGAAAGATATTGAAGTGGACACCGGCCTCGCCATGAGCCGTCCGAACGGCAGTGCCAAGCCACCGGTGGTGTTGCCGACAACGGCCACCAAATCCTGGGATATCGGCACCGCGGTATCCGACCGCTACGTGCTGGCCTTCACCGGCCCGGAAGGCGCAGACGAGAGCCTGACCATGGCGATCCGTTCCCTTGAGGGAGGCGAGCAGTGGTCTGCACTGGCTGCGGAAACCTGTGTGGTGGAAGCGGAATGGCAGGACAGCTTCCTCGGCACTGCACCGGAGCGTGCCGCGGGTTGTGACGAGCAGCCACTGGTGGGGTTTGACCCGGCACAGCCGAATCAATGGTGGGCGGTGTTACAGCAGGATGTGGAGCTGGCTTTGGTGGCGCGTAGCGATCTGAACTGACCGCTACCGGGAGGAGTCAAAGAAGGCGGCAATATGCCGCCTTTCATGATTATTTGGAGGGTTCTTTAGCCTTATTAGCGGCTACCTTTTCCGCTTCAATAAGCACCGCTCTTTGGCGCTCAGCGGCCTTTTCCAGGACGCGCTCATACATGCGCTTCTTCTCTTTGGAAGACGCGGTCAGTATCTCCGCTAGAGAAGCGGGGGTGGTGGCTCCTGAGTTAAACATTTTCTTCATCCCTCAAGTGTAGTTGGACGGTAATAGCTCCAACAGTGCGGCGCGAGTGTATTTTTCGCCAATATGGTTGTCAATCTGGTCAATGTTGAACCTGGTGTTTTTGGGGCTGAAGTCGTCGTTTTTATGGAGTAGCTCCACAATGACTTTCTTGCCAAACTCCCGCTTTATCCTATTGACGGTATCCTTTGCGCTGAAATATTGATCAATAAAGCTTTCTTTGGGGATGTTCCTGCCTTCAGAAAGCTCCCTTTTTAGCACAAAGTTCCAGGCGGCTTTGGGGTCTAGGTAAACATACAGGATAATGACTACTCGGTTCTTCCTCAGTGACCGCTCTATGTTCTTTTTGGCTCTTTCAAAATTTGAAAAAGTGCCGTCAAAAAAGAAGTTCTGCCCGTTTTTTAACGCAAGATCGTGAATTTTGTCTACCAAAATTGATGCCGGGTATTGGAATAGCCAGCTGTTTGTCCCGTTGTATTCACTGAAGTAGGGGCGCATGGCATCGGTATCAATGTGGATGCTTGGCGCGCCTTTCGACCTTGCCATTGCTGCCATTTCCAAAGCCGTTTCTGTTTTACCGGCACCCGGAGAGCCTGCCATAAAGACAGAGGTGGCTACAGGGCTTCTGGGGAATTCCTCTTTACAGGTTAACTCCTTGGCTATTTTTGTCTTGTTTGCCTTGGCAAAAGCGATGGCTTGTGCCTGAATTTGTTCTTCTTCCTTGGTCATAAGCGGTAAATAAAAAAATTGAACGGTCACTTGTTTCAGGTGGAGAGGCCGTTTACAGAGTGGATGGTTTCCCCGGGATTAGTCTACCTGTTAGTGCAGAGCACTTCCCGGGAGCCGCAATCCCCTGCGGCCTGATCTCATTCATTTGGTAGCCCGCTTGTGTGTTTTACGGGCCGGTTTGGCGGCGGCGCGTTCGGCCTTGATACGTTCGAGCAGGGCGCTAGCGGAGTTTTCGCCGCTGATCAGTTCCGGGTTGTCCTTGCGCCACTGCTCGGTAAGTTCGCCGCAGAAACCTGTGTGGTGGAAGCGGAATGGCAGGACAGCTTCCTCGGCACTGCACCGGAGCGTGCCGCGGGTTGTGACGATCAGCCACTGGTGGGGTTTGATCCGGCCCAGCCAAATCAGTGGTGGGCGGTGCTGCAGCAGGATGCGGAGCTGGCACTGGTGGCGCGCGAACGTCTGGCACAAGCTTTGTAATTGACGCCCACATCGATGATCTCTCCATCGCAATTCGCTGCCCCTTAACTAGCCTGTTAAGGGGCAGCGACCGCTGCACGTTTTTACCGGGGAGATACGCAGGGATTGATCATGAAATTCATGTCATGGATGACAGCCGCTGTCGCTTTTATGGTAGTACTTTCGGCGATGGCACAGGAGTCCGGCAAACTCGGTTCACCCAGTGCGACGACGACCATTCCGGGTAACCAGTTGCCCGCGCCACCGCCGAAGTTTGGCGGGGTCATCAAGCAGGGCGCGCTGCAATCTACCCCCTGGTGGCCACCGCGTATCGTGCCGCCGAAAGATGCCCCCAACGTTCTGCTAATCATGACCGATGACGCGGGCTTTGCGGTGAACAGCGTGTTCGGCGGCGTCATTCCCACACCCTCGATGGAGCGCATTGCCGAAAGCGGGCTGCGCTACAACCGCATCATGTCCACCGCCCTGTGTTCGCCCACACGCGCGGCACTGATTACCGGGCGCAACCACCACTCGGTGGGCTTTGGCGTGATTGCCGAGCAGGCCACGGGCTTTCCCGGCTACGACAGCATCATCGGCGTCGACAACGCCACCATCGGCCGTATCCTGCGCGACAACGGCTACGCCACCAGCTGGTTTGGCAAAAACCACAACACGCCCACCTATCAGGCGAGCCAAGCCGGGCCCTTTACCCAGTGGCCCACCGGCATGGGGTTCGATTATTTTTACGGTTTTGTCGGTGGGGACGCCAACCAGTGGGGGCCGAACCTGTTCCGCAACACCACCCAGATCTATCCGTGGATCGGGCACGAGGGCAGCCTGAAAATGGACCGCTCGGATCCCAACGCAAAGATCTGGCCGGTGACCGGCAAGGAGCCCTCCTGGAACCTGATTACGGCGATGGCGGACGATGCCATCGACTGGATGAGCCGCATCCACCAGACCAATCCCGACCAGCCAATTTTTCTCCACTATGTGCCCGGTGCCACCCATGCGCCGCACCACCCCACCAAAGAGTGGGTCGACAAAATCCAGGCGCTGCACCTGTTTGACGACGGCTACGAAAAGCTGCGCGAACGCATTTTCGAGAACCAGCAAAAACTCGGCGTGATCCCGCCAGACCAGAAACTCACTCCGTGGCCGAAAGACATTCTTCCACCTTGGGACACGCTCAGCGCCGACGCCAAGAGGCTCTTTATCCGCCAGGCCGAAGTGTTCGCCGCCTATGTGGCTTACAGCGATCATGAAATCGGCCGCGTCATTCAGGCCTTTGAGGATTTGGGCAAGCTGGAAAACACCATCGTCATCTACATCAACGGCGACAACGGCACCAGCGCCGAGGGCGGCCCGCAAGGGACCTTCAGTGAGGTCGCATTTTTCAATGACGTGACGCCGCCGATCGACGTGCAGATGAAATACTACGACGCCTGGGGCACCGAGTTTGCCTACAACCATATGTCGGCGGGCTGGTCCTGGGCCTTCGACACCCCGTTCGATTGGTTCAAGCAGAACGCCTCCCGCCTTGGCGGCATCAACCAGAATATGGTCATCTCCTGGCCGAAGCGCATCAAGGACAAGGGCGGACTGCGCGAACAATTCACCCATGTCATCGACGTCACGCCCACGCTGCTGGAAGTGATCGGTATCCCCGCCCCCGAGTATGTCGACGGTATCAAGCAGAAACCGATTGAAGGCACCAGCTTCGCTTACACCTTCGACGCCAAAAACGCCAAGGCCGAGTCCCGCCACAAGACCCAGTACTTCGAAATGATGGGACAGTGGGCGCTCTACCACGAAGGCTGGCTGCTGAGTACCAAGGTCAACCGCGCGCCCTGGCAGGCGTTCCAGGAAGCGAATGCGGACCCGCTGAACAATCAGGTCTTCCAGCTCTATAACCTGAACGAGAGCTGGAACCAGTCGGAAGATATTGCCGACAAGCACCCGGACAAGGTCAAACAACTGCGGCAGCTGTTTGTCGAGGAGGCGAAAAAGTATCAGGTGTTCCCGATGAATGCCTCGATGGCAGCCAGGGTCGTGGCCGCGCGCCCGAGCCTTACCGCCGGCCGCAACGAGCTGGTGTATACCCGTCCCATGACCGGCACGCCGCAAGGCGATGCGCCCTTCCTGCTCAACACCTCCTACACCATCACCGCGGATATCACCGTGCCCGAGGGCGGTGCCCAAGGCATGATCGCCACCTCCGGTGGACGCTTTGCCGGTTGGGGTTTTTATCTGCTGGATGGCAAGCCGGTATTCAACTGGAACCTGCTAAACCTTGAATGGGTGAGATGGGAGGCGCCGCAGGCTCTCACACCCGGCCAGCACACCCTCGTGTTCGATTTCAAATACGACGGCCTGGGTCTCGGCACCATTGAGTACAACAGCTTTGCCGGCGTCGGCAAGGGCGGCACCGGCACCTTGAAAGTGGACGGCAAGGTGGTGGCCAGCAAGCGCATGGAAAAAACCATCCCGATCATCCTGCAGTGGGATGAGAGCTTCGATATCGGCTCCGACACCATCACCGGAATCGACGACCGCGATTACCTGCCACCGTTTCCACTGACCGCCAAATTGAACAAGCTGACGATCAACATCGACCGTCCGCAATTGTCGCCGGAAGATATCAAGAAGCTGGAAGCGGGGATGAAGAAGGCGGCGGCGGGGATTCAATAGCGCGACGTTACTGCTGTTTTCGCCCGACCGAATATGGCTCGGCCGGGCGCCATACAACAGGGTTGGTTTATCAACCCGCTTTTTTGCGGGTCTTTCGCGCCGGTTTGGCGGCGGCGCGTTCGGTCTGGATACGTTCGAGCAGGGCGGCGGCGGAGTTTTCGCCGCTGATCAGTTCCGGGTTGTCCTTGCGCCACTGCTCGGTAAGCTCGCCGCGGAAGGCTTTGGCGAGGACGGACTGGGTGAGTTTTTCCACCCGTGCCAGGGCGTTGTTGACCTGTTGTTCGATGGTATCGGCGTAGGCTAAGAGTTGCTCTACCCGGTGCACGATCTCGGTTTGTTCTTTGAGAGGCGGAGTTAGTAACCGAAATTCTTTCAGGGCTGGCATATAAATGGTTTTTACAGTAGTTCCTTGACCTGAAATGGTGAGGTGGTCTTTTGCCGCCATTAGGGCGTACATAAGGTATTTATTGTTTAGTTTCTCGCCGCATATCCAATTTGCAAAATGCTGAGTGGTGGACATTTCTTTTCCCATGATTGTTGTAAATCCAACTGATATGTCGCGAGAAAAGCATACTGTTCCGGTTGGAAGTAGCCGAGCACTTGAGTTTTCAATGCCCTTCATCGTGGGCATGTGTTTTGTATTCTCAATTATTTTCCCGTGAGCTGCACGGATATCCTGTAGTGAAATCCAAGGGACGTCACCGTTTTCCCAATAATCGAAAACTGATTTCCTTGGGGTATGTCCCGATTCTAGAATTGCCAAATCCACAAGTTTTTGCCAGTTCCAGCCTTCTGGTTGTTCATCGGATTCGACGTTAATGGTTACGGGAGACTGGCTCGAAGAAATTGCCTTTGAGCGTCGCTTATCTTCTGTCAATTTTCCAGTTACAGCGGCAGCCAGCACAGACTGCCGAAAGCGTTTCAGTAGCTGCGGGATGCGCTGGAGGCGGACTTTGGTGTTTTCCACCTGGGCCAGCAGGGTGTCGAGCTTGTCGGCGATAACTTTTTGTTCGGCCGGCGGCGGTAGAGGAAAGTGGAACCCCTGAACATCTGAGGACTTTGCGGCAGGGTAGAGAGCGCCTTGAACGACACCACTTATTTCATCGATAAAGGCTTTTGAGCGAACCAGTGTATATATGTACCGGCTATCCACTTGAACTGGTTTAATAACTTCGAAGCCAGTAGAAGCGATTTGGTTGTCGAATCGCTCATCAACCAGCGCCACCGCATTCAGATTTGGTCGCGTAAGCGAGACTAAGATATCACCTGTATTTATGACTTTGCGAGCTCGGCTGGGTGCATCGGTGCCTGACAATTGCTGAGGTTCAGCAATGACCTTCTTACTTCTGTCGATACTGCCGATATCAACATAGGTAAAAACTTCGTCTGGGTCGGGCTTTCTTTGTTGACCTTTAATTGCGATATCGCCAATACGGGCTACAACCCAGCCCAGAGGCAGCGATAGATCACTCATTGCTTCGCCTCACAAAACATCTCGGACAAAAGTGCTAGCTGGGCATCGGCTTCATCGTTAGCCCCGAGTTCCCGCATCAGTCCATCCAGTTCCCCCAGCGCCTGCACCAGCTCACCCATCGCCTCACCGGCCAGCACACCCGGCTCCGGCAGATTCGCCGCATCCACGCTGTCCGCGTCCTTCAGCCAGCTGATATCCAGCGAGTCGCCCTTGTGTTCGGCAATCCACGCTCTGGAAAAGCAGCGCCAGCGGCTGTGGGCCAGGCGTTCGTCCACGTTCTGATTTTCATCGCCGGCGGCAAGGTCGATTTCCTCGGCGCCGAAGCTCCATTCGCCCTCGCTGCGTTTGCTGGTACCGTCGGGTTTTCTGCCGTAGACCTTTTCAAACGGCTTCAGGTGCTGTTCGCCAAACGGGCTGCGTTTGCCGAAGCTCGGCATATTGGTGCGCAGGTCGTACACCCATACATTTTTGGTGCAGCTTTCTTCCTGCAGCTTGTCTTTGGCGCTGCCTTTGGTGAAGAACAGTACGTTGGTCTTCACCCCCTGGGCGTAAAAAATCCCGGTGGGCAGGCGCAGGATGGTGTGCAGGTTGCACTTGTCCATCAGGTCGCGGCGGATATCGGTACCGACGCCGGCTTCAAACAGCACGTTGTCCGGCAGTACCACCGCGGCGCGGCCGCCGGGTTTTAAATTGCGGTAGATATGCTGCAGAAAGGCCAGCTGCTTGTTGCTGGTTTTAAACGTGAGGTCGTCGCGGGTGATGCTGGCGTCGCCGCCTTTGGCGGTGCCGAACGGCGGGTTGGCGAGCACAATATCGGCCTTCGGCAGGCCGGCGCCGGCGTGGCCGAGGGCGTTGCCCAGATGCACCACACCCTCGTCGTCCCCTTCCATACCGTGCAGCAGACAGTTCATCAGCGCCAGGCGGCGGGTGCCGGGTACCAGTTCCACGCCCACAAACGCGCGGTTTTTCTGGAATGCCTGCTGTTTGGCGTTGAGGTCGAACAGGTCGTCGGTGTTGCCCTTGATGTACTGGTCGGCGGCAATCAAAAAGCCCGCGGTGCCCGCGGCCGGGTCCTGGATGACTTCGCCGGGTTGGGGCTTGATGCAGCGCACCATGGAATTGATCAGCGCGCGCGGCGTGAAGTACTGGCCGGCACCGGATTTGGTTTCGTTGGCGTTCTTCTGCAGCAGGCCCTCGTAGAGATCGCCGAGGCCGTCTTTCTGCGCGCTGAACCAGTCGATCTGATCGAGGGCGCTGATCATCTGTGCCAGGTGCTGCGGCTCGCGCAGGCGGGTCTGGGCGTCGGCGTAGATGGCGCTGATCAGCGGATCTTCGTGCACGATATTGCCGCTGCCGTCCCTGCCGCTGGAGAGCGCCAGCAGGATGCGCTTGTAGTCGTCCAGCAGGTTGATGCCGGATTTTCTGTTGAGATCCGTCCAGCGGCAGCCTTCCGGCAGCGGGTGTTTCTCCAGGGTGCCGGCTTCGGTGTTCTCGTGCACCATTTTGATAAACAGCAGCAACACCAGCTCGGTGACGTAGTCCGAGTAGTTGATGCCGTCGTCGCGCAGCACGTCGCAGAGGTTCCAGAGTTTCTGGACGATGTCGTTGTTGGTCATGGTACTTCCAGGGCTCGCTTAATTCGGTTGCTGGGTGGTCGGGAAGAGGTCTCTTCCTTCACAGATATTGAGTAATTGTGGAAAGGCGTAGATGGACGGCCTGCGCCCCTGGCCTTCCTGCAGGACGATCAATGGACCCTTGTCTTTGGTCAGTTGCCGGAGCAATCCCTGCAGGGTCTGTTTGTTGATGCCGGTGCGTTGGGAAAAATCGGCGGCATTGAAGATGGGGCGGTCGAAGATGCCGTCCAGCAGTTGCTGGCCGTGTTGCGAGTGGGTGATCTCGCGGATATTGGCTTTGGTTTCTTCGTACAGCGCCATGATGCGCCGCACGCACCGCAGGTTGGTTTCCGCCTGTTGCACAACGGCGCGCAGGAAAAATTTGATCCACCCGGTCCAGTCTCCCTGTGCGGAAATATTGGCGAGCCGTTGGTAATACTCGGCCCGGTTGGATTCCAGGTAATCCGAGAGGTAGAACATGGGACTGGAAAGCCGTTTCTTGGAATAAAGAAACAGCGGGATCAGCAGACGGCCGATACGCCCGTTGCCGTCTTTGAAGGGGTGCAATAACTCAAACTGGGCGTGAACTATAGCCGCTTGCGCGAGCACATCGAAGTCGTTTCCTCGCAGGTACTGCTCCCATTTTTTCAGGTAGCCGGGGAGTTGCAGAGGGATGGGAGGCACAAAGGTGGCTTCCTCCCGGGTGCAGCCGGCCGGACCAATCCAGTTCTGGTCCTTTCTGAACTGTCCGGGCGCCTTGTGCTGGCCTCGCACGCTATCCAGCAGTATCCCGTGCAGTTGCAGCAACAGATTCAGGGTGATGGTGTGGCCGTCTTTCAGGTGCTCTTGGGAGAGCATCATTGCTTTGCGGTAATTGAGAATCTCGTGGATGTCCGCATTTTTGCGATCATCGAATTTTTGTCCCGCTTCCTGTTCCAGTACTTCCTCGACCGTAGCCTGAGTCCCTTCGATTTTTGATGACAGTACCGCTTCCTGTTGGGTCAGAGGGGACAGCATGACCGCAGGGTTGACGATGCCCTGGAGTAATCCGCTGTATTCCGCCAGTTTGGCGTTGGCCTCACCGACCAGGGTGATTAGCGCGGCGTAGTCGATACCTTCAAGGGGGAGCTTGTCGGGGGTATAGGTAGCCATTGGGTTTGCCATTAGCGTATGAATTAAGACTACTTTTCAGATGCAAGCAGGTTTGTGTGGACCTTATCAGACGCAAATTCATTTGTGTATCAAAAATATTAATAATCGATACGCAAAGGAGGTTGAGTAGGTTGGTTCATACACAAAGTACTTAATGTATGAAATGCGGAGAAATCTGATACGAAACGGATAATGTGCCTGTGGATATGTATAGAAAATCACGATTTCTATACATGTTTCGTGGACATGTATACGGGATCGACATGTTATTGGGATATGTCGAAAAAAACGGGTTTCTTCGACATGTCTTAGTTGGGGCCGAGCTGGGGCTCGGCGCTCCCGGGGATCAGCCGCTTTGGGCGGTCCAGAGGGCGTCGTTGAAGGCCTCCAGTACCGTGTCCAGGCGGTCGCCGAGGAGTTTGTCGAGGCGTTTGGCGCCGCCTTCCAGGGCGGGCATCTGGTTGACGGTGTCGCGGTCAATGATGACCTCGTGGGTCAGCTGCTTGGCCAGGCGCTCCAGCCATTTGCGCTGGGCGGGGGTCCAGGGGTGCAGGTCGTAGATTTGGTCCATGGCGCGGGCGACGCGGGTTTCGAACGGCTCCAGCGCCTCGCCGAGGGCGGCGCGGCGGATATGGCCGATGATACTGGCGGCGATGTCGCGGTTGGTCTGGTTGCGCACCGCGCTCTGCAGGTTGGCCTCGGTGTAGCCGTGGCTGTCCAGCAGTAACCTGACCTCTTTCAGCTGGGCGCGGGTGAGATCGCGGGGCTTGTTGACCACGGCACTGAGGGCGGCGGACTGGTTGAGCTGGTTGCGGATAAAGTCGCTGAAGCTGTCCAGGTAATCTTCGGGCCGCTGGTGTGCACCGTAGCTCTGGGTGCGCTCGCGGATTTCATCGTGGTGCTCCGAGATCAGCGGCATTCGGTCGCTGCCGAGCAGGGCGCTGACTTCGTTTAACTGATTCAGCAAGCCGGCATGCTGGCGGATAAGGTCCGCGGCCCCAGCCGGTCCCAGCTCGTGCAGGTGCTTGTGCAGTGACTTGGGCGCAACGCCCCACTGCTGTTCCAGTTCTTCCAGTTTCTGTTTGAGTTCCGGCCGGTTTTCGGCCTTGCTGTCGGCCTTGCGCAGAATGCGCATCATTTTCTGGCTCAGCTGGCTGAGGATTGCATCCGCGTGGCTTTCTCCTGCGCTTTCCCCGGGGCTGTTGAGCGCGCGCTCCAGTTGCTCTGGATTGGTGATTTCATCCACCAGCTGTTCGAGGGTGATATTGGGGTCTTTCACCAGCGGCTGCATGGTGTTGACGTCCTGCAGCGCCGCGTAGATATCCACAGGGTCGTAGATGCGGAACACGGTCTTGCCGATTTCGTCACAGCGGCGCGTAGCGCGGCCGATCATCTGCTCGTAGAGGATGCGCGAGCGCACCCGGCGCAGGAACACCAGGTTGCAGATGGGGCGCACGTCGATACCGGTGGTGAGCAGGTCCACGGTGATGGCGATATTGGGGTAGCGCTCGTTCTTGTAGCGGCGGATCAACTGACTGACGTTGTCACTTTCGCCGGTGATTTTCTTCACCGCAGCCTCGTTGTAGGCGCCGTTGTAGAGATCCTTGAAGGCCTCGTCCAACAGGGACTTGACCATGTTGGCGTGCTTGTCGGTGGCGCAAAAGATCATCGTCTTTTCGTCACCGAAGGGGTCGAGTTCCTGGGCCAGCTGTTCGCAGATAACGCGGTTAAAGTTTTCGTTGATTACCCGGCGGTTGAAGGCGGAGACGTCGAAGTCGAGTTCGTCTTCCAGCTCCGCAGTTTCCACCGCGCCGGTGTGGGTGTTGATCGCCTGTACCTGGGCGCCTTTCTCGAACTGGATGCCGTTCTGGGTCAGCAGGGTTTCGTAGCGGATCGGTGGCTCGTGGTCGATCAGCCAGTCGTCCGCGACCGCTTCGCGGTAGGAATAGGTGTAGGCGGGCTTGCCGAAAATTTCTGTAGTGTGTTTGGCGGGGGTGGCGGTGAGACCGATTTTAACCGCGTCGAAGTAGTCCAGCACCCGGCGGTAACTGGAGAGATACTGGGCCACATCGCGGGTGGCCAGTTCGCCCTCGGTCATTTCCTGGTCGAGGGTGTAACCGCGGTGGGCCTCATCGACAATGATGCAGTCGAAGTGATCCACGGTTGGCGGTTCGTCGCTGAGAAACAGGCGCTTGACCATCGCCTGCACCGTGGCCACCTGAATCCGGGTGTCGTTGTCGCAGGCCATTTCACCCATTTCTGCGATGCCGTAGTTCTGCAGCAGGGTCATGTTCTGTTCGAGCTGGGCTTCCTTGAAGGCATCCGTGGCCTGGGTGCCGAGGGCGGTGCGATCCACCAGAAACAGGATGCGCTTGAAGCGTTCCGCCTTGAGGAATCGGTACATCAGGCCGAGGATGGTGTGGGTCTTGCCGGTACCGGTAGCCATGGCCAGCAGTATCTGGCGGTTGCCCTCGGCAATGGCTTTTTCCGTAGCCTGGATGGCTTCCTGTTGATAATCACGCATCTTCAGGTAGCCGAAGGGCTCCTGTTGCAGCTTCTTCTCCGCTTCGGCCTTGCTGCGTTCCAGCCTGTCGAGCAGACCGGCGGGACTGTGGAACTTGGCGAGATCCCGGCGCAGATTGCTGGGGTCGCGCACATCCCGGAACCAGGTGCCGGACTGCTCTTTCAGCTGCGGCACCTGGGGACGGCCGTTGCAGGAGTAGACGAAGGGGACCTGGAAGTGACCATCGACGTCGTCCGGCCAGGCGACGGTGCGCCCGGCCAGGGCCCAGGCACTGACCAGCGGTACTTCAATTTTGAGGGTGCGGCTGTAGCGCTCGGCCTGCGGAATCATGCCGGCGACATTGGCATTTTCTTTTTTGGCTTCGACCACCGCGATCGGGGTGAGGCCAGCAAACAGAACATAGTCGGCGCGGCCGCCCTTTGTGGGCCACTCGGCGATGGCACAGTTGCGGCCTTTTTCCGGGCGCGCGCCTTTGCTGTAGGTCAGCGCCTGGCTGTCGGCCTCCCAGCCGGCGTCAAGCAGCTGCTGGTCGATCAGAAGGCGGGTGAGCTCTTCGTTCAGCCCCAGGTTTTTACTGGCCGCCCTGGATTGCTTGGCCAGTTGCTGACGCTGGGCGGTCTGCGTCCTGCTGTCCTGCGCCGCCAATTGCCGCTGCAGCTCGGCGATTTTTTGCTCGTATTCACCTTTCTGTTGCGCCAGCGCCTGTTCCTGGCTGGCTACTTCCTCCGCTTTGGCCCGGGCTTCCTCGTCCATGGCATGGGCCAGTTCTTCGTACTCGGCTTTCTGTTTCGCGATCAGCTCGTTGAGTTGTTGGCTGGAGTCGAGTTGTACGCTCGCGTCTTTTAGTTCGCCACGGAGTTTTTCAACTTCTGCATGCAGCTGGCGCAGATGGGTACTGGGGTCTTCCGGTGGCACAAACGGGCCGAGTTTGAAGTCCGCGCGTGCCCTGCCGGATGAGGTGTGGAACCAGGCCGCCAGGGTGCGGGCAATCTTGAGCCCTTCAAGGGCTTCCTTGTGGCGGGTATGGAACTGGTGGGTGGCCCTGTTGCCTTCCCGGCGCAGGGTATGGAACAGCTGGCGCACTCTGGGATCGAGGCGGATTTCCCGATCGAGCATATTGACCAGATCCAGTTGGGCGGTTCTGGGGTCATACTCGATCCCCAGCTGCGCAGCCATATGCTGTGCCAGTGCTTCACCCAGCTGGCGCAGCTTGATCAGCGTGGTGTTCGGGTCACTGGAAAACGACCGCTCCGCGGCTGCCGCCAGCTCCACAAACAGTGGATCATGCACGGCGAGAAAGCCGAAGTTGCCGGACGTGATACGGTCTGTTCCCTGCACTGCGCCCCCTTAGGGATTCGTGGTCTTTTTTGTTTTTAGTCGGTCAGGGATTCTAGCGGGAAATGTGAGGGAGTTCACGCCAGGGTAATTTCCGGGTAGGGTTGATCCTTCGATTATTCACAGGCAAGGACCGGTAACCAGTGCCCATGGACACCACCGCCCGCCAACGCACGCAGCAATATATCTCCGCTCGCCGACAGCATCCGGCATGGCTGCTACTCGCCTCGCCGCGGGCGCCACTGGTGTTGGGCTGCCTGACTTCCCTGTTCGAATTTGCCGACAACGGTATTTCCGAGGAAGACGCGCTGCAGGCGCTGGCGGATATGCTCGCTGAGTACGCGGCCCAGGATGAGTTCGATATAGACCCGGACAACACTCGCCAGCTCGCCGGCCGCGAGCTGCGCCAGTGGATAAAGCGCGGGCTTGTGGTAGAGCGCGGCGGGCGCATTTACGCCAGCGATGCACTGTCGTCGGCGATTGCTTTTATCGATGCCCTCGACAACCGCATTATGACAACCACCGCATCGAGACTGTCGGTGGTGCAGCGGGAAATCGAAAATCTGGAAGTGGGGTTGAACCCCAACCCGGACAGCCGCAAAGCGGCCATCCGCCGGCAAATCAAAGCGCTGGAGGCGGAACTGGCAGAGGCGGAGGCGGGATACATTCCGGTGCTGTCTGAGGCCGAGGCGATTGAGCGCATTCGCGAGGTGTATAACCTGGCCACCGGGCTGCGTGCCGATTTTCGCCGGGTGGAGGATTCCTGGCGCGAGGCCGACCGCGCCCTGCGCCAGTCGATTATTTCCGAACAGTTTCATCGCGGCGATATTGTCGATCGTCTGCTGGATGGACAGGCGTCCCTGCTCAATACCCCGGAGGGGCGAGTGTTCGACGGTTTCCAGCAGCAGCTGCGCCAGAGCGTAGAGCTGGACAATATGCGCGAACGCATCCGCACCATTCTGTCCCACTCCAGTGCTGCGAAAGCGCTCAACCGTGCGCAATTGATTGACCTCAAATTATTGCGGGTGCGTTTGGTTAGCGAGAGTCAGTCAGTACTGCGCGCCCGCGCCCGCAGCGAGAAAGATGTGAAAGGCTTCCTCAAAACCGGGCTGGCGGCGGAGCACCATCGCGTCGGTCAGCTGTTGAATGACATCCTGCATCAGGCACAGGAACTGGACTGGCAGCAGCAGAAGGTGCGTCGCGCCGACTCCCCGCTGCCACCGGTGGGGATGGCGCTGGGGAATATTCCAGTGCCGGAGCGGCTGCGCTTCAAGTCCCTGCAGAGCGATGGGGAAAGCGAGTTGGACCTGAGTGAACAGGAAACTGCGTTCGGTGAGATCGAGGATGAGTTCTGGGAAGCCCTGGATGGGCTCGACCGGGAAGCCGCTGTGCGCGATACCCTGGATACCCTTTCCCGCGCCGGCCGACCGCTGACACTGGCGGAATTGGCGGAGCAGCTGCCGCCGGTGCACGACCTGGAAACCCTCGCGTTATGGTTGGGCATGGCGCGGGAGGCGGGCATCGCTATTGCCGACGACGAACTGCAGCGGATTGCGCTGACCGACAGCGCGCAACAGCGTTGGCAATTCTGTGTACCGAGAGTGGCTTTGAGCAGTGAAGCCCTGGATGGCGTTGACTGGGAGTTTTAATGGTGGCGAATATCTTTGACGAAATTACCCGGCGTCCGCTGCAGGATACGACGGTTTCCTCTGAGGAAAGAGAGTCTGAATCCGAACCGATCGCAGAAACGGGAACCGAAAAAGAAAATCAGGAAGTGATCGACAGTGCGCGCACCGACAAACGGCTGCGAGAAAGCGCACAGGAACTGCTGCGCCTGGGGTTACTGGAAGAAAGTCACCGGCCCAATTTGTACCGGGTGGCGATTGCCCATATGACTGCGCTTAACGCCATTCTGGAACCGCTGGATCTGGCGGCGCAGGCAGACGATATTCGTGGATTGATCTTTATCCGCGTGCGCAAAACGGAAGCCGAAGAAAACATCGAATCCCAGGACGACTGGTCTCATCCGCTGGTACGCAAGCAGCGCCTGACCCTGGAACAATCACTGCTGGTGGCCATTTTGCGCCAGCACTTCGTCGCCTACGAACAGGAGGCCGGAACCGGCGCCTCCGCAGCAATGGTGGCCGTGGATGAGTTGATACCGCAATTCCAGTTGTATATGGGGGATAGCGGCAGCGAAGCCCGTGAACGTAACCGGATGCTGCAGCTGCTGGATCAGCTGAAAGGTCATGGCCTGGTGTCGGAACCGGATGCCCACGAGCGGGTCGCCATCCGCCCGATGATCGCTCATCTGGCCAACCCGGAAAATCTGCAGGCGCTATTGCAGGAACTGAAAGTGCGGCTGGCAGTAGAGGATGATGGCGCACAAGCCGAGGGGGCCGAGTAGTGGCACAAAATACAGATCCAAACAGTTCGCATACCGGGATCGTCGAGGTTCCCTGGCAGCTGGCGCCCACCTATATCCTGCAGGAGTTGGAGCTATACAACTGGGGTGGCTTCAGCGGCCATCACCGCGCGGAAATCGATGCAGATGGAACCGCGATTATCGGCCCCACTGGCAGCGGTAAAACCACCCTGGTGGATGCGCTGATGACCCTGCTCACTGCCACCCCGAAATACAATCTGGCCTCCACCGGCGGCCATGAAAGCGACCGCGATCTGCCATCCTATGTACGCGGCGTTACCGGTCCCGGCGATGGCGGTGAGGGACAATCCCATATCGCTCGGCTGGGAAAAACGGTCACCGGTATAGCCGCCACATTGAGTAATGGTATTAATTTGGTGCGCCTCGGCGCCGTATTGTGGTTTGACGGCACCAGCTCCTCGCCTTCGGACATGAAAAAACTGTGGTTGTTTACCACCGATGCAAACCAGACATTGCACAACTGGCTGACACTACAGCACGGCGGCGGGATGCGGGCGCTGCGCCAGCTGGATAAAACCGAGACAGGTATCTGGACCTATCCCAGTAAGAAAAACTTTCTCGCCCGCGCGCGGGATTTTTTTGAGGTGCGCGACAACGCCTTCAACCTGTTGAATCGCGCCGCCGGTCTCAAGCAGTTGAACAGTATCGATGACATTTTCCGCGAGCTGGTGCTGGACGACACCGCCCAGTTTGAGCGCGCCGCGGAAGTCGCGGACAGCTTCGACGACCTCGCTGCCATTCATGAGGAACTGGAAATTGCCCGCCGGCAGCAGCGATCACTGGAGCCGGTAAAAGTCACCTGGCAACAATTTTCCGAAAATGAAGCGGAGCTGGAAGAAAAAAAATCGCTGAATACTGCATTACCACTGTGGTTTGGTGAGCAGGCGTATCGGTTGTGGAAAGTGGAGTCCGAGCGCTTGACTATTGCGCTGAAAGAGGCACAGGCACACCAGGAAAATGTGGAAGAGCTCTACCAGACGCAAAGGGAGAAGCGGGACCTGCTCAACAGAGAGTTTCTACAGCTTGGCGGGTCGGATATCCAAACGCTCGAAGAGTTGATTGCGGAGAAACAAAAACAACTGGACGGGTGCGCGCGTAGTGCCAGCGATTACCAGCGCCTGGCACAACGGCTGAGGTTGCCGGATACCTTGAATCGACAGGCATTTGTCGCAAACCAGGCAGAGAGCGAGCCCCGACTGCGGGAGGTTGACGATCGGCTGGACGAAGCGGATCAACAGCTGTTTGAAGCGGGTAGTAAACAGCACCAGCAAAAAGAAGTTATTCGAGAGTTAAAACAAGAACTGGCTGATATCGAACGCCGACCAGGTTCGAATATCCCGGGAAATTTCCAGCGGTTCCGCGCGCTGCTGGCCGAGCAGCTCAGTGTAAGTGAAGAGGCTTTGCCTTTCGTTGCAGAATTAGTGCAGGTAAAAGAAGATCAGCGAGAATGGCGTGGAGCCATCGAGCGTGCGCTGGGTAGCCATCGCCTGCGTATTCTTGTACCGCCGGAACAGAAAAAGGCTGCGCTGCAGTGGATCAATAGCAGGCACAATGCACTGCATGTGCGGATTCTGGAGGTAGAGCAACCGGCAAGCAGTCCCAATTTTTGGGAGGATGGTTATACCCGAAAACTCGAATACAAAAAGCATCCCTACCGCGAGCCGGTCAAGGCTCTGTTGGCCGGAATGGATCGCCACTGCATGACCTCGGTTGATGGTCTGGAAGACACGCCGCACGCCATGACCGCGCAGGGCTTGATGTCAGGCAGGGCGCGATTCTTTGACAAACAGGACCAGAGACGACTGGATGAGGGGTGGCTGACCGGATTTGATAACCGAGACCGCCTGACATTTTTGCAGCAAAGGATTGTGGATGAGGAAAAACAGTTGCCGGTGCTGAATGCCGCTGTAGAACAGGCGCGTGCGCAAAAGAGCCAGTTGCAGCAGGAAAAATTCTTGCTGGAAGCCCTGCGAGACCTGGACTTTTCCTCCATCAATATCGAACGCGCAGAACGGGATCTTGTCCAGCAACAGGAAAAGCTGCGTGTGTTGACGGCGCCGGATTCTGATGTGGCCAATGCAAAGCAGAAGCTGGATGAAGTGGAGTATGCTTTAAAAGCGCTTGAAAGCGAAAAAACCGGTTGCTTGAAAGCCGTGTTGGCCACCACGCACGAGCTCGAAAGGGCGGACTCAGAAAAGTCCAGAGCCTATCGGAAAGCGGAGGCCGGATTGACGGATTCTCAGCGCACATTGGTCGAAAAGGCAGTGCCGCAAATCCACCATGAGCAACTGAATACAATTTCCGAGATTGAGCGCAATATCTATGACCGAATCCACGCAGAACTCGATAAGCTGAAAACCCGCAGCGGTCAGTTGGAGAAGGCCCTGGTGCGGCAGATGTCCGACGCGCAAAAAGAAGATCGCGGCGCACTGTCAGAGGCGGGTCGTGAGCTGGAAGATGTGCCAACCTATCTTGAACGCCTGCGGGTGTTGACCGAAGAAGCTTTGCCGGAGAAACGGGATCGCTTCCGGGACTATCTGAATCGCTCTTCCGATGACGGCGTTTCGCAACTGCTGATGTCAATCAAGAGCGAAGTAGAGCGTATCGAGGAAAAACTCGAAGACGTCAATAACACGCTGCGGCGGGTGGACTTCCAACATGGACGCTACCTGCAACTGGTGGCCACTAGTGTGGTGCACGAAAGTCTACGTACATTCAATAAAGCGCATACCCGTCTGGCGTCCGCGCGCTTTGTGGACGACGAAGGCGAAAGTCATTTCAAGGCGCTGCAGCATATCGTCTCACTGCTGCGGGATGCCTGCGAACGCAAACGCACTCAGGGTGCCCGCGCGCTGCTGGATCCACGCTATCGGTTGGAGTTCAAGGTAGCGGTAATCGAGCGCAGCGACGGGCGCATTTTCGAGACCCGCAGCGGCTCTCAGGGCGGCAGTGGCGGCGAGAAAGAAATTATCGCCTCCTATGTGCTCACCGCTTCCCTGAGTTACGCGCTGTGCCCGGACGGCAGCAGTCGCCCGCTGTTCGGCACCATTGTGCTGGACGAGGCTTTTTCCCGCAGTTCCCACGCGGTAGCCGGCCGAATTATCGCCGCGCTGAAGGAATTCGGTTTGCACGCGCTGTTTATCACCCCGAACAAAGAGATGCGGCTACTGAAAAAACACACCCGTTCCGCGGTAGTCGTGCATCGTCGCGGCAACCAGTCCAGTCTGACCCCACTGAGCTGGCAGGCGCTGGATACGATGCGCGAGCAGCGCAGGGAGAGAGCGGATGAAATCCCCGGGTGACATTGCTGAGCGCCTCGCCAGGCAGTGGCAGCAGGCACCGTTGCGAGTGGAGCGGCTGCTAAACCGAGAGCGTTGGCCACTGGATATTGCCATTGGTAAGCCCAGTGGTGCCGATTTTTCCAGCAATACCGCTCAGGTCCAGGCACATGTGCAGCGTTGGCGCGCGGTGACTAACGGCGAAGTGTTGTGGGCGCCGGTGAAATACCGGGCCGGCGCTGAGGCGGTATCGCTGCCTCATACCTGGCGAATACGCACCCCCTCGGAATGGGTGGATGCAAGCGAAAGTGCCGAAATTCAAGAAGAATTCTCCCGGCTGGGACACATTGTCGGCAACGTCGACAGTGTCTTTCATGAGCTACTGGTGCGCGAGCGGCCATTGTGGCAAAAAAAACATGTCGACGAAGTCGTTAGTGCGGCAAAGCTCGCCAGTACCCTTGCCCCTGGTGTGGCTGCCGGCCGTCCACTGCGCTTAATGGCGGAAGCGGGTGTGGATACCAAATTCTTTGAACGTCACGCTACCCTGATAACCCGATTGCTCGACCAGCGCTTTTGTGGCGCGGCCAGTGAACAAGGATTGCACAGCTTCCTCAACGCCAGTGACGACAGCGATCACTGGGTCCTCGTTGCCCCGCTGGATAAGTCATTATTGCCGTTTCGGCGCCAGCGGGTAGCAACCCGCGAACTGGCGGATACACCGCTTCCGGGTACGCATATCCTGATTGTGGAGAACGAGCAGTGTATTCATCTATTGCCGGAATTACCGGATACGATTGCCATCTTGGGCGCGGGGTTGGACCTGAACTGGCTGGGATCCCCGGCATTTGATGGCAAATACCTGGCTTACTGGGGTGACATGGATACCTGGGGATTATCGATGCTGGCTGGGGCCAAGCTGCAGCGGCCGGAGATTGTCCCGTTATTAATGACTCGAGCCCTTTTTGACCGATATGCGGAGCAGAGTGCGGTTACTGAACCAGTGGTGGCGAGGCCTACAGCTCCAGAAGGGTTGGACTCAGTCGAAGCAGATTTTTATCGGCATTTGATTGCATTGAGTAACGGACGCCTGGAGCAGGAATACCTGCCCGGCGGCGAAGTGGCGGTGGCAGTAAAGGCATGGCGATCAAGTTCTTAGAAAACGGTTTTCTGCCCGCAGTACCATCCGCTTCAGGACCTCTGTAAAGCTTCCAGGTGTTCGGGCCATGGAGGTGAATACTTTTCCATGGTTCACTTTTTATCGAGGCACGCCCCGCCCGTGAAGAGTTTGAATACTTCTAGCTTAAGGGTGACAAATTCCTCCCCCAGATCGGGGAAATCGATGGAGGAGCTGGCGAGAATTGTCTGCTTGCGGGGCAATGTAATCCCTTCGGATAGGATTTTGCTCTGCAAACTTTCTATTTGTGGAAAGCAAATGGTGGGCCCAGCAGGACTTGAACCTGCGACCGATCGATTATGAGTCGAGCGCTCTAACCAACTGAGCTATAGGCCCCAAAGAGACGCTCGCAGGAGCCTGCGAGCGGGATGGCAAAGTACTCGATTTTTCTTTTCAGATCAACGGCCTTGCCATAGCGACTGGCGACTCGCTGCGCTCACCAGGCCCAGTTGAACCCGAGGTTGGCGCTGCCACCGGACCAATCGAGGTCGTCCAGCGAGCGCTGGTAGCCCACATTGAAAAAGGCGCTGCCCAGTTTGTGTTCCAGCAATACCAGGCCACCGCCGAATTCTCCCCAGGTGGCCTGGCGTTCCAGATTGACCTGCAGGCGGTTGTCGAACACCAGCTCGTCGCTGCCGCCCAGGGTGTGCCAGATATTGCCGAAGAGGTAAAAGCGCAGGTTGAGGCCGGCGGCGTCGCTGTCCAGGTTGTAGCCGCGCAGGCCGAGGCGGAAGTTGGCTTCCGGGGTCATGTCCGGTTCCACCCAGGAAATGCCGTCGCTGAAGGCGCTGAGGTTGCTGTAGTTGACGACGACCTGGGCCTGGGGCTCCAGGGCGAGCTGTTCTGACATCTGCCAGGTAATACCTTTCTCCACGGAGACGGTGAGCTGGGGGCCGTAGGTCGTGTCGCCGATATCGCGGGAGGATAGGCTGGCCAGTTTGAGGTAGGCGATCTTGGCGGTGAAATCCAGATAGCCCATATCGGGCTGGTAGTCGTTGAAGTAGTAGCCGATGTGGGTGCTGGTGAGCTGGTTCTCCCCGGCGCGGTAATCGGTGAAGCCGCGGGCGAAGCCGGTTGTGTCGCCGCGTGCCTGAGTGCTGCCGAAAAACAGCCCCATTTCCCGCACGCTGCCGGTACAGGTGGGCGCGGACCAGAGGTTGGTGCCCAGCTGGAAGCCGGTGATGTTGCCGTCGAAGCGGTTGCCGACATCGCCGCTCCAGTTGTACGCCGCGCCAGTGTGGTGAATCCGCAGCCAGTCCTTGCTGGCACCGTCAAACCAGTTGCGCTGTTCTCCCCGTCGCTTGTGGTAGCTGCCAATTTCCTGCAGCGAGCTGAGACGTGCGAGGGACTTTGCCTGGGCGTAAAGGGGGGTTTCCGGGCGGTAGAGAGTAATGGGGGCGCTGCCAGCGGGCGGTGCGGCGGCGAGGAGGTCTGGTCTCCCGGCAGCGGCCTCAGGCGGTGCGCCGAGGTTGGCGCTTGCGATGTCCGCGGCGGTGACGCCTGCAGGTGCGGTCACAACGTCGAAGTTGGAAATGACGAGTGCTTCGGGAGCGGTTGCGGGTACATCGCCAGGCAGCAGGGTTGAGCGCAGGTACCAGTTTTGCGCATCGGCGGGGTTGCCGTTGCCGCGAAACAGAAAGTATTCATAGGGGCCTGCGGACACGGAGTTGCTCATGTAAAAGGCGTGGCTGGCGGTGGTGCCGCCATTGCGGGCCTCTACCACGAGGATGCCATCGCTGGTACCGGCACTGCCGAATTGGTTGAACAGCAGTTGCGTGTTGCCGCTGGCGTGACCGCTGTTGATCACCAGCCGGTCCGCCAGGCTGTCGTTGCCGGCGGTCATCAGGTCCATATGGATGATGCCGGTGCCTTGATAATCACCGTCGATCAACAGGCCGTTGGCGGTATCTCCGCGCAGGTCGATAACGCCGTGGTTGACGACGGTGAGCGACTGTCCAGCGCTGGGCAGGATGGCGGCGCTGGCGTGGGGCAGAAGGATGCTGCTGCTGGTATCGATGGTCAGGCTGGTGGGCAGGGCGTCAACGCCACCGAGGGACAGGCTGGTGCCCAGTTCCAGTGTGGTGGAGTCTTGCAGACGGATGGATTCCCAGTTCAACAGCCGCCCGGGATTACTGAGGTTGAGTCCCTGTACCGTGAGTCGGTCGCTGCCACCGCCACCGTCGATTATCTGGGTGCTGCTGTGGGCGGCGAAGCTGCCGCTTGTCAGGGTGTATTGGTCATCGCCGTTGCCAAGAGTTATCTGGGCATCAGCCATTACAGAGGTGAAGGCAGTGATTAGAGCGGGCAGTACATATCTGGGCGGCGCGCACCTACGGAGCGTGGGTGTGCCGGCGTCAAGCGCACGCGCTGCACGGGGATACGGCATGAATTCGTCCCTGATTCGTGATCGGCATGATTGATCGTTGCTACCGCGCACGCCGTTCCTTTGCGTGCACCAGTCGCTATGCGATGCGGAAAAGTCTAGCTGAAGGAGGGTGGGCTACCGCGGCGTGCGCCCGACGGCCTGAAAAATTGTCGGGCAAGCCCGCGTGCTGGCGGAGGGCCTTGTAATCTGGAGGGTTGTCTGGAGGAGTTTGTTGCTAGGGGGGATTCAGCCAAGCCAGCGCGGCAGCAGGATGCAACCCCAGGTGCTGAGCCACAGCAGCAGGGAAATGGAAACCGCGGCGGAGCCGGTGTCTTTGGCGACTTTGGACAGCGGATGTTTCTCCGGGCCGACTCGATCGACCACCGCTTCCACAGCGCTGTTGAGCAGTTCGACGATCATGACCAGCAGGGTAACGCCGACCAGCAGCGCGCGCTCGATACCGGATTCACCCAGCCACAGGGCGGCGGGTATCAGAAAGATGGCGAGCGTCACCTCCTGACGAAAGGCTGCCTCATTGCGCCAGGTGGCGAGCAGGCCCTGGCGGGAGTACTCGGTAGCATCGATCAGGCGGGAGATACCGGTTTTACCGGGCTTATTCACGAACTGGTCTTCCATGGCTGCTTACTTGTGGCCGATGAGTTGGGTGGCTGCCCGTGTTTTCGCAGGCACTGTGTTTTAGTGGTTTCTGTGGCGGATTCTATTCGCGGAGTTGTCAAAAAACTGTCAAAAAAAAGCCCGGCGTATAGCCGGGCTTTTTTGCTTTACTCGTCGAGGAAGCTGCGCAGGTGTTCGGAGCGCGAAGGGTGGCGCAGTTTGCGCAACGCCTTGGCTTCGATCTGGCGGATACGCTCGCGGGTAACGTCGAACTGCTTGCCCACTTCCTCAAGGGTGTGGTCAGTGTTCATGTCGATACCAAAGCGCATGCGCAGTACCTTGGCTTCCCGCGCCGTCAGGCCGGCCAGCACGGAGCGGGTAGCGTCGTGCAAACCGGTGGCGGTGGCGGTATCCACCGGGGAGGCCTGGTTCTGGTCCTCGATGAAGTCGCCCAGATGGGAGTCTTCATCGTCGCCGATCGGCGTCTCCATGGAGATCGGCTCCTTGGCGATTTTCAGTACCTTGCGCACCTTGTCTTCCGGCATGTCCATACGCTCGCCCAGCTCTTCCGGCGTGGGTTCGCGGCCCATTTCCTGCAGCATCTGGCGGCTGATGCGATTGAGCTTGTTGATGGTCTCAATCATGTGCACCGGAATACGGATGGTGCGCGCCTGGTCGGCGATGGAGCGGGTAATGGCCTGACGAATCCACCAGGTGGCGTAAGTCGAGAACTTGTAGCCGCGACGGTATTCGAACTTGTCCACCGCCTTCATCAGACCGATGTTGCCCTCCTGGATCAGGTCCAGGAACTGCAGGCCACGGTTGGTGTACTTCTTGGCGATGGAGATCACCAGACGCAGGTTGGCCTCGACCATTTCCTTCTTGGCGCGACGGGAGCGGGCCTCACCGATGGACATGCGGCGGTTGATCTCTTTGATCTGGCCGATGTCCAGCTGGGCCTTGTCCTGGGCCTGAGTCAGTTTGCGCTGGGCGCGCTGGATCTCTTCCGCGACTTGGCGCAGGGCGTCGGAGTAATCGCGCTTTTTCTTGATGATGGACGGGATCCAGTCATCGTTGGTCTCGTTGCCGGGGAATTCCTTGATAAAGGTTTTGCGCGGCATTCTCGCTTTCTTGATACACAGGTTCATGACCAGGCGCTCTTGCTCGCGCACATTGTCGAGAATACTGCGTACTTCGTTGTACAGCGGGTCGAACTGACGGGGCGCCAGCTTGAAGAAACGGAAGACTTCACCCACCGCCTCCAGCGCTTCACCGGCCTGTTTGGAGTCACGGCCGTGCTTTTCGATCGCGGCGTTCGCATTTTTCTGCGCGGCAATCAGCAGATTCATGCGTTCGGCAAGTTCTTCCGGATCGATGCCGCCGACGTTCTCCTCTTCTTCCGTGGTGGAGTCGTCGTCATCGTCGTCATCGCTGTCAGAATCGGCGTCGTCGTTGCTATCGCTGCTGGTGGTGTCTTCCGCGGCCTGGCCAGCCTGGGCGCCCGGGGGGACGTCTTCGGCGGGGTCGAGCCAGCCGGCGATTACATCGGGAATACGGCGCTCTTCTTTCTCGATCAGCGCATATTCATTGATGATCTGCTGCACCGCACCCGGCCAGTAAGCCAGTGCGGCCATCAGTTCGCGCAGGCCCTCTTCGATACGCTTGGCGATGGCGATTTCGCCCTCGCGGGTCAGCAGTTCCACGGTACCCATTTCGCGCATATACATGCGCACAGGGTCGGTGGTGCGGCCCACGTCGGATTCTACCGCTGCCAGCGCGGCGGCGGCTTCGGCAGCGGCGATCTCATCGGCGGAGCTGTCGCCTTCGGCCATCAACAACTCTTCGGCATCCGGTGCGCTTTCGAACACCTTGATACCCATGTCGTTGATCATGCCGATGATGTCTTCCACCTGATCCGGATCGGAAATGTCCTCCGGGAGATGGTCATTCACCTCGGCATAGGTGAGATAACCCTGCTCTTTACCGCGGGCGATCAGTTCACGGATGCGTGAGGTGGTCTTTTGCTGTTGGGTTTTGTCGGTCATGCACAACCCTGAATTCTGGGGATTTGAAAGTCGGGACTTTTGTCTGGACAAAGACGCGGGATTATAGCGTATTTGCGATAGCAATAACCACAGTGACTGTCAAGGCAGATGTGTGGTCCAGGGTGTATTGGCGCGCTTGTCTCACAGATTTCCGCGGGCCTCAGCCGGCGGGGTTAGCAATATGGTACTGATGGGGAAAATTTCAAGGGCAGATTGAGGGGAAATTGCGGAGATTCGGGCAATGGCTGCCGCACTCGCCAGTGAAGTCATCGGTCAGTGTGGTTTGCGCCGGAATTGGGCCAGTAGGGCCAGTTGCTCTTCACCCAGCTGGTTGCCACTGTTTTTGAGCTGGTCCAGCAGGTCCCGCTTGCGCTGTTTCTCGGCGCTGTGCGCGAGGCGCTGCAGGCAGTCCTGGAACTCGGTCTGGGGGTCGTATTCCATGCTCTGGCTGACACTGCCGACGATGGGATGGCTCATGGCCAGCTGGGGCAGCAGCTCGCGGGCCTCCTTGCTCTGCAGGGTCATCAGGCGGCCGAACAGCTGGTTGCTGTTGAGCGCCGGGTTCTGGTGCATGACCTGAAGGATCTCTGCGAACAGTTGCAGGTCGCTGTCGTCACTGTCGCGAAAGCGCGCACTGTCGTCGATCAACTGGGCCAGCTGGGGGTGGTGCAGCAGCAGGGCAATCAACATGCGCTCGGCGGGCAGCCGGTACTGGCCGCTGCGGCGCCTTGGTGTCTCCCGGGTTTGCGGGCCCTCACTGGGGTGGCTGCTGGAGTGGCTGCTGGGGTGGCTGCTGGGGTGGGTGTAGTAGTGGGCCTCAGATTCGTCGTCATCGTATCCCGGCGGTACCTCGTAGTCCGCCGGTGGCACCTCGTTGAAGGCCTCGGCGGGTGCCGGCGCGGCAGGCCGGGCATGGTCTTCGCCTGCAGCGGTGGGGACTGGCTTGGGAGGTGTCGGTTGTGCCTGCTGGGCGAGTTTGGCGGCGCGAGCCTTTTCCGCGGCGATGATCTCTTCCAGCATGTCCTGCTCCAGGCCAGTGCGACGGGCCAGTTGCTGAAACATCAGCTGGCGGTAGACTCCGGCAGGCAACAGGTCGAGCAGGGGGGCGGCGGCTTTGGACAGGCGCGCGCGGCCGTCCATGGTCTGGATGTTGATGCCTTCGCTCAGCAGGTCGAACAGGAAATCTTCCAGCGGTCGGCCCTGTTCATCGATCAGCTGGTCGAAGCGCTCGCCGCCGATCTGGCGCACCAGGGTGTCGGGGTCTTCGCCCTCCGGCAGCAGCAGGAAGCGCACGCTGCGGCCGTCTTGCATCTGCGGCAGCGCCGCCTCGAGGGCGCGGCGGGCGGCGGTGCGGCCGGCCTGGTCGCCGTCGAAACAGAACACCAGCTCCTGGGTGTGGCGGAAGGCGAGCTGGATATGGTCCTCGCCACAGGCGGTACCGAGTGTGGCGACGGCGCAACGGATGTCGTACTGGGCCAGGGCCACCACGTCCATATAGCCCTCCACCACGATCAGGCGCTTCAGCTCACGGTTGGCCTGACGGGCCTCCCACAGGCCATAGAGTTCACGGCCCTTATGGAAAATAGGGGTTTCCGGGGAGTTGAGGTATTTGGGCTTGTCGTCCCCGAGCACCCGACCGCCGAAGGCAATGGTGCGCCCGCGCTGGTCGCGGATCGGGAACATGATGCGGTTGCGGAAGCGGTCGTAGTGGTGGCGCTTGCCGGGCTCCATCTTGCCCGGATTGCCATCGCTGTCCTGGCGACGGATGGCGAGACCGGCGAGTTCCAGCTGCTCGGTTTTTTCCGAGCTGGTACCCAGCTGGTTGAGCAGGTTGTCCCAGCCCGGAGGCGCGAGGCCGATACCGAATTCCTTGCACACGGCGCCGGACAGGCCGCGATTTTTCAGGTAGGTGATGGCTGGGGTGGAGACCTTGTGGTCTTTCAGTTGCGTGCGGTAGAAGTCCGCGGCCTTTTCGGTCAGCTGGTAGAGACTCTGGCTCTCCTGCTGGCGTTTGATCTGCCCCGGTGCCAGCTGCTCCCGCGGCACGTCGATACCCATGCTCGCGGCGAGCTTCTCCACCGCTTCCGGAAACGGCAGGCGGTCGTACTCCATCAGGAAGCCGACCGCATTGCCACTGGCGCCACAGCCAAAGCAGTAATAGAACTGCTTGTCGGGGCTTACGGTAAAAGAGGGTGTTTTTTCGTCGTGAAATGGGCAGCAGGCGGAATAGTTTTTCCCTGTCTTGCGCAGCTTCACCCGGCTATCGACGACCGGGACTATGTCGGCACGGGCCAACAGGTCGTCGATAAAGTACTGGGGGATCTTGCCTGCCATGAAAACTAATTAGCCTATTTGAAACCACTGAGAATCGCCGCAAAACGTAGCGAGCGGGTGGCGGGCGCCGGACGCCGTCAGGCGCCCGCGCAGTAGTTTTGCGGTGATTCTCAAAACGCGCTTTTGACCAGCTTGCTAACGGCGCCCATGTCGGCGCGGCCCTGTACCTGGGGTTTTACCAGTGCCATGACCTTGCCCATGTCTGCCATGCTGCTGGCGCCGGTCTCTTTTACTGCGGCGGCTACGATTTCCTGAATTTCTGCTTCAGACAGCTGTTCTGGCAGGAATTCCTGAATCACGTCAATTTCCTGCTGTTCCACCTCCGCCAGCTCCGGGCGACCGGCCTTTTCGTACTGGGTGATGGAGTCGCGGCGCTGTTTGGTCATTTTGTCCAGCAGGGCGAGGATACGGGCGTCGTCCAGCTCAATGCGCTCATCCACTTCCACCCGCTTTATCTCGGCATTGATCAATCGCAGAGTGGCCAGGCGCGCCTTTGCGCGGGCTCTCATGGCGTCTTTGGTCGCGGTGGAGAGGGTTTCCTTGAGTGTGCTCATTGGCGTCGTCCGGTTGTCGTTAACGGAATTTGTTGTTTGCGGAAGCAGGATCGCTGTTTTGAGGGGGCTAAGCATAGCGCCAAGCCCGTTGCCGCTGAAGTGGCAGTGAAGCAGGCCATAATGAACAGGGCAATAAAAAACGGCGCGCGAGAAATCTCGGGCGCCGTTTCGGATCGCGAACCGCGTTCGCGTCAGCGTGCTGTGAGCGAGAGAAAGGGCTCGAACTCAGTAGAGACGCTGGAACTTGCGGTTTTCGCGCTGCATTTTCTTGGCGTGACGCTTAACAGCAGCGGCAGCCTTGCGCTTGCGAACGGAAGTGGGCTTCTCGTAAAACTCGCGACGACGTACTTCGGAAAGTACACCGGCTTTCTCGCAGGAGCGCTTGAAGCGGCGCAGGGCGATATCAAAAGGTTCGTTGTCTTTGATGCGTACTGAGGGCATTAGATTACCTGTAAAATTCGTTTCTCTCGGCCAGAGCCCTATCGATGAGAGGGGTTCTGGAACTAGCGGCCTTTCCGGCAAATTGCTCATCTCGCAGATGCAATCCGGAGGCCGGTTCACAGCGAGGGCGCAAATTCTATACAGATGATTTGGCCTTCGCAAGCTTTCCCGGGGCAAATCCGGCCCCCTTGCGGGTGGTTACGCCAAGTCGCTATGGGACAGCTCCCCGAGTTTGGCGTATAAGACTGATGGGACCAGTCAGTCTGCCCGGCCAGAGGCTGCGGCAGCGGATTTGCCGGGGCCGCCCTTAGTTCTGGTCTGGTTAGAGAGTATGATAGCGCCCCCAAACCCCGATGCGCAGCGGTCATTTGTCCGCTATTGCCGCCTGTGGGGATGTTTACCCTAATGAGAGCCCGTGGAGAACCGTGCGAGTACTCGGAATAGAAACTTCCTGTGATGAAACCGGCGTAGCCCTGTATGACACAGACCAAGGGCTGCTCGGGCATACCCTGTTCAGTCAGGTGAAGCTGCATGCGGAATACGGCGGTGTGGTGCCAGAACTGGCCAGTCGCGACCATGTGCGCAAACTGTTGCCACTGATCCGGGAAGTCATGGCCCAGAGCAACACCGAGCCGGCAGAAATCGACGGTGTCGCCTACACCGCCGGCCCTGGCCTGATTGGCGCGCTGATGGTGGGTGCCTGTGCCGGCCGCGCCATTGCCTACGGCTGGGGTGTACCGGCGATCGGGGTGCACCATATGGAGGGCCACCTGCTGGCGCCGATGCTGGAGGAAAACCCGCCGGCGTTTCCGTTTGTGGCGTTGCTGGTTTCAGGCGGCCATACCCAGCTGGTGGATGTGAAGGGGCTGGGCCGGTACGAGTTGCTGGGGGAATCCCTGGATGACGCCGCCGGTGAGGCCTTCGACAAGGCGGCGAAGATGCTGGACCTCGACTACCCTGGCGGCCCGCGCCTGGCGGCACTGGCGGAAAAGGGCGATCCGCTGAGATTTACCTTTCCACGTCCGATGACCGATCGTCCGGGGCTGGATTTCAGCTTTTCCGGCCTGAAGACGTTCACGCTGACTACCGTGCAGCAGCACGCTCTGGAGGATGGGCTGCCGGATGAGCAGACCTGTGCGGATATCGCTGCGGCTTTTCAGGAAGCGGTGGTGGACACCCTGGTAATCAAGTGTCGCCGTGCACTCAAGCAGGGCGGGCGCAAAACCCTGGTGATTGCCGGCGGCGTCTCCGCCAATAAATTGTTGCGCCAACGCCTGGAGGCACGCCTCGCGGAAGACGGTTGTAATGTTTATTACCCGCGCCAGGAATTCTGCACCGACAACGGTGCCATGATTGCCTATGCCGGTTGCTTGCGTCTTCAAACCGGTCAGCGTACCGGCCTGGATATAGAGGTCCGTCCACGCTGGCCACTGACAGAGCTTTGAGCAACTACTGCGCTCCGGCGTAAACCAAACTGCCTGCGTTCGCTACGCTTCTCAAAGCTCCGCACACTGATTGGGATTGACAGAGAATTTTGATGGATATTGTTTATATTCGGGATTTAAAGGTAGACACCATCATCGGTATCTACGATTGGGAGCGGGAGGTGCGCCAGACTGTGAGCCTGGATATCGAAATGGCGTTCGACATCCGCGAGGCCGCGCGCACTGACAACATCGAGCACACTCTGAATTACAAGGCGGTGGCCAAGCGACTGATTGCGTTTATCGAAGGCGCCGAATTTCTGCTGGTGGAAACCATGGCCGAACAGGCGGCGGAGATTGTGCGCACAGAGTTCAATGTGAGCTGGCTGCGCCTGCGTTTGTCCAAGCCCGGCGCGGTGCGCGGTGCGCGGGATGTGGGGGTCATCATTGAGCGCGGCGAACAGCGGCCGCTGGAGGCCTGAAGATGGCAACCGTTTATCTGAGCCTTGGCAGCAATAT
The DNA here is from genome assembly GCF_029869925.1 of Microbulbifer bruguierae. NCBI lineage: Bacteria > Pseudomonadati > Pseudomonadota > Gammaproteobacteria > Cellvibrionales > Microbulbiferaceae > Microbulbifer > Microbulbifer bruguierae. The sequence continues at coordinate 3,318,548 of NZ_CP118605.1, forward strand.
CGATCGCGAGAAAAACCTGGGTGCCGGACTGGATGCGCTGGTAAAGGCGTTTGGCGATCTCAGAATGTCACAGGTATACGAAAGCGAAGCGGTGGGCTTTGATGGCGACAATTTTTACAATCTGGTCGCGGCTATCGAAACCGACCTGCCCGTTGGCGAGTTGGCATTGCGTTTGCGCCAAATTGAAGATGAAAATGGCCGCGTGCGCAGTGGCCCCAAATTCAGCGCGCGCACACTGGATATCGACATCCTCACCTACGACGACCTCACCGGTGAGGTAGACGGGGTAAAGCTGCCGCGGGGGGAAATTCTTAAAAATGCGTTTGTGCTGTTGCCGCTCTCCGAGCTGGCTCCGGATGACGTGCATCCGTCAGCGGGAAAAAGCTACCTGCAGTTGTGGGAAGAGTACGATCGGGACTCGCAGAAATTATGGGCGGTGGCGTTTGACTGGCCGGCTGAATAATCCCTGTCAGTAGGAGCCTGCTTGCAGGCAAGCTCCTACTGGGCCCAGGGCTAAAATCCAAGTGTATTAACTCAGACTCGCCAGCGCTTCCTTGGTAAACGGCACAATCTCTTCCTCGCGACCTTGCTTCATTTTCACCAGCCAGTTCGGATCCTGCAGCAGCGCGCGACCCACAGCGATCATGTCGAACTCGTTGTTGTCCATGCGCCGGGCAAGTTCATCGAGTCCAGTGGGGTTGGCGGTACCACCCATACCCTGGTTGTTGCCACCGATAAAGTCATCGTCGAGACCGACGCTGCCCACGGAAATCACCGGCTTGCCGGTGAGTTCCTTGGTCCAGCCGGCCAGGTTCATATCGGAGCCTGCAAATTCCGGTACCCAGAAGCGTCTTGTAGAGGCGTGGAAGATATCCACACTGGCTTCGACCAGCGGTGTCAGGAAGCGCTTCAGCTCTTCCGGGGTGTGTGCCAGGCGCGCGTCGTAATCCTGCTGCTTCCACTGGGAATAGCGCAGCACGATGGCGAAGTCTTCGCCCACGGCTTCGCGCACGGCTTTCACGATCTCCACCGCGAAACGGGTGCGGTTTTCGATGGAGCCGCCGTATTCGTCGTCGCGCTGGTTGGTGCCCTCCCAGAAAAACTGGTCGATCAGATAACCGTGGGCACCGTGAAGCTCCACGCCATCGAAGCCGACTTCCTTGGCCGCTTTGGCGGCATCGGCGAACGCGCGTACTACGTCCTGGATATCGGCTTTGGTCATGGTGTGTCCGTTGGGCTTGCCCGGTTTGAACAGGCCCGACGGAGAGTAGCCGGGAATAGACTTGTCGGGGCCAACGCCCTCCTGGCGAACGGAGCCAACATGCCACAGCTGCGGAATGATCTGGCCCCCGGCCGCGTGCACCTGGTCGACGACGTTTTTCCAGCCCGCCAGAGCCTCTTCACCATAGATGGCGGGAACATTCTCGTAACCATTGGCAGCCTTGCCGTCGACAAACGTGCCCTCGGTAATGATCAGTCCCACCTCGCCCTCGGCGCGGCGACGATAGTAGCCGGCCACCTGGTCATTGGGCACATAGCCGGGTGATGCGGTGCGGGTCATGGGCGCCATGGCCACGCGGTTGCGAAGTTTCAGTGATTTGTGCGCGAAGGGGCGCAGCAGGCTGTCCAGGGAATGGCTCATCGGGAATACCGGGTTTTACTACACAGGGGGCGTACTTTACTCCTTTCCGGTCGAGAGGGTGATTATCTGCGGCGTAAAGGTGCAGGTGAGAGATGAGTGGTTGGTCTGGGGAGTGTCGTGTAGGAGCCAGCGACAGGCGGGCTCCTACGCATTGTGATTTACCGGTCAATCGCTGTTTTTCAGCGAGCGCAGCCTTTCCTCGTGCTTGCGCAATTCCTGCTTGTTTTCCAGGATCTCGTCCATGCTGAGCCCTTTCAGCTCGTGGGGAAACACCAGCCACTGGTCAGTCTCGTGCAGATAGTAATCTGGCTCGAACTCGGTCTGGTTGCGGCTGGGTTTGAAGTAGGGGCAGGCGATACGGATTTCCGGGGTGTTTTTCTTGCACGCCTTGCGCATATCGCTGATGGCCTGCTGAATGCTGAGGCCGGTGTCGTAGACGTCGTCCACGATCAGCATTTTTTCATGGGATTCCACCTGCTTGATCAGATAGGTGAGGCCATGCACCTTCACTTCTTTCTGTCGCTGGTCCAAACCGCTGTAGGACGAAGTGCGGATGGCGATATGGTCGGCGTGAAACCCGAGGAAATCGAACATCTCCTGTACCGCGATACCAATGGGGGCTCCGCCGCGCCACACGCCGACGATATAGTCAGGGCGGAAGCCGCTCTCCACCACCTTCAGGGCCAGGCTGTAGGAATCGTCCAGTAGTGACTGGGCTGAAATAAATTTTTTATCGCTCACTGCGTAACCTCAAACTGTCAGAGGGTCAGATATTCAGGCTGCGGCCGCCGTCCACGGCGATCACCTGGCCAGAGATATAGGGCGCTGCGGTCACCAGAAAACGCACGGCTTCCGCGATGTCTGATGGGTCGCCGCTGCGGTGCATGGGAATGCGCGCCAGTATCTGTTCCTTGTTATAGCCTTCACTCTCCTGTTCCGGCCACAGAATCGCACCGGGTGCCACGGCATTGACCCGCACTTCGGGCGCCAGTTCGCGGGCGAGGCTCTTGGTCAGCATTACCAGCCCGGCTTTTGCCGCGCAGTATAGGGTATGTGCCGGCATGGGTTTGTCTGCGTGAATGTCTGCCAGGTTAACAATGCAGCCGCCATTGGCTCTCAGTGCCGGTGCCAGCGCCTGGGAGAGAAAGAAGGGTGCCTTGAGATTGCTGCCCATCAACTGGTCCCAGTGTTGTTCCGTGGCGGTGCCAATGGGGGTGGGGAAGAAGGCGGAGGCGTTGTTGACCAGCACCGTCAGTTCGCCGAAACCGTCCAGAGCGCGCAGCGCCAGCTGTTCACAGTCCGCAGCACTGGCAAGGTTGCTGTGCACTGCGACGGCAGAATTCGGCCGCGCGCGATTCAGTTCCGCTACCAGCGACTCCGCGGCCTGGCGGGAATGGCGGTAGTGGATGACGACCTGGTGGTCCCGGTGCAGCGCTTCGGCAATGGCTCGGCCCAGGCGGGCGGCGGCGCCGGTGATCAGGGCTGTAGCCATGGGGTTGTTCTCGTTGGGTTGCGGGCAAACCGGCGCAGGAGGCCTGTAGGGCTCAGCACCCCGGTGCGCCGTAGGTGTTTTTCAGTGTGACCAGAGCCTGCAGCCGGGCCTGTTCCAGGGCCTTGCCCAATTCCGCGCCCGCGAAACCCTGCGCGATCAGCGCGGCGGGGTCGACACCGGCGGCGGCGTTGCGGGCGGCGCGCAGGTAGTCTACCTGTGGATATTCGCGGTCTTCCAGACCCAGGCGGCCGCGGGCGTCGGCCTCGCAGCTTTGCAGGAACTGCTCGAAACGCTCCGGACGACGCAGGGCATCCAGTGCGCGAATCAGTTTGAGAAGGGTCTGTGGGCGCAGGTCGAACGCCTTGTGGCAATGCAGGTGGTATTCGCAGACACCCAGCGCCAGTGCCTTTACCGGGTTGGGTACCCGCAGGCGCTGACAGACTGCACTGACCAATGGCAGACCGGCACTCTCGTGGCCGCGGTGACTGGGCAATACTTCTTCCGGGGTGACGCCCTTGCCGAGGTCGTGGACCAGGACCGCGAAGCGCACCGGTAATTCTGCCGGTGCCTGGCGCAGGGCGCGCAATATATGGTCCCCGGTATCCACCTCGGGGTGGTGGAGCGGCGGCTGCGGGACGCCGAACAGTCGGTCTACCTCGGGCAGCAGTACCTTGAGGGCGCCGCACTCGCGCAATACCTGAATGAAAATGTCCGGCCTCGGTTCCGTCAGTGCCCGGCTCACTTCTTTCCATACCCGCTCGGGCACCAGATGTTCCACTTCACCTGCATCTACCATGCCCTGCATCAGCGTCATGGTTTCCGGAGCGACGGAAAAACCCAGCGGCGCGTAACGGGCCGCGAAGCGGGCGACGCGCAGAATGCGCAGGGGGTCTTCGCTGAATGCAGGGGAAACATGCCGTAGCAGGCGGGCTTTGATGTCTGACTGACCGTTGTAGGGATCGACGATCTGGCCATCCTCGGTCTCCGCCATGGCGTTGACGGTGAGGTCGCGCCGCTGCAGATCCTGTTCAAGGGTGACATCGGGGCTAGCATAGACCGTAAAACCACCGTAACCGTGGCCGCTTTTGCGCTCGGTGCGGGCGAGAGCGTACTCCTCACCGGTCTCCGGGTGCAGGAATACCGGAAAGTCCTTGCCCACCGGACGAAAGCCCCGCTCCAGCATTTCGGCTTCGGTGGCGCCCACAACCACCCAGTCGCGCTCGTGTACCGGGCGCTGCAGGAGTTTGTCGCGCACCGCGCCGCCTACCAGGAAAATATTCAATGCAGGATTCCCGGATTCGTTCCGGTTAGGGATGAGAAGGTTGTAAGGGCAGGGAGTGCCATAAAAAACCGTTCAACCTGACAAGCTTCACGTATGTAGGGCAAGTGTCAGGTAAAAATCGAGTATCTGAGGGCCGAGGAAGATAAAAAAAAGGCCCCGAAAATACAAGGGGGCCCAGGTCTTAGGGTATTCGTGAAGAGAGAATCCCAATAAGCTCGTGTGCGCGGGGTTCCCCGATAAACGCTGCAGAACAGTTATAAAAACTACAGTTTCGGGGCAGATAGCGCATGTCGCCTATGGTCGTATGACCGCATAACAACATGCCGGACATTCTATTAAACCTGTCTTACCTGTCAACCATGGCATTTAAACTTTTATTGAGGGAAGTGTCGGTTGGTTCGTTAAACATATATAGGCATGGAATTAACACCTGTTTGTTTGGTTTAATTCAGCATAATTAATAAGTAAAAGCGCGATTCGTGGGGGATAGTAATAGCATGAGTGACGTGCATGTTCTCACTACAGGGGAAGCAGCCCGCTATTGTGGGGTTAATTTTCGTACAGTTATCCGTTGGATTGAGCGCGGGCAACTGAAGGCGTACAAGCTGCCAGGTCGTGGTGACCACCGTATTTGCGTTGATGATTTCGTAGGTTTCCTGCGCGACAACGCGATGCCGGTGCCCGCAGAACTTGGCGCGGCCACGCGCAAAATACTGCTGGTGGCGGATTCGCCGGAGCTGGTGGCTGCGCGCCAACTGCTGCAGCAGGCTGGCGGTGAAGTGGATGTGGCAGGGGACAGCTTCAGTGCCGGGGCCCTGTTGGCAACCGCCAAGCCCGCCATGCTGGTACTGGATACCAACCTCGAAGGGGTGAACGGCTTTCAGATACTGGACGCGATCCGCTCTCGCAGTGAGTTTGCGTCTCTGAGCGTCCTGGTGGTGGCTCCGCAGGGCGAGACCAACCAGCAGCGCTGGCTGGATGCAGGGGCCGATGCCGTGGTTGCAGCAGCCTGTGACCGCAATGAACTGGTGGGCCGTATTAATCTGCTGCTGGATGCCTGATTGGCGACAGTGAATACACGGTACTCCGAACCGGTCGCTCAGATCGGTTTGGGGACCAGCATGGATTCCTCTTCTTCAGATCGGTCCCTGCCCAGCTCCGGGCAGTGGTAACTTGCGGTAATTTCATCGTTGTTGAAGCTGTGCAGGTGGACGTCAAATCCCCACAGCCGATGCAGGTGCCTCAATACTTCACTGGTATCTTTGCCCAGCGGCCTGCGCTGGTGCTGGGTGTGGTGAAGGGTCAGAGAGCGATCGCCGCGCGTGGCAACGGAAAATACCTGTATATTCGGCTCGCGATTTCCCAGGTTGTACTGCCCGGCCAGCTTAGCCCGCAATTCCCGGTAGCCATCCTCATTGTGAATGGCGTTTACCACAATTTCTTTTTCACGATCATCGTCGGATATACAGAACAGCTTCATGTCACGCATGACCTTGGGTGACAGGAATTGCAGGATAAAACTCTCATCCTTGAAATCCCGCATAGCGAACTGGAAGGTTTCCTTCCAGTTGCTGCCGGCAATGTCCGGGAACCACGCGCGGTCTTCTTCCGTAGGGTTTTCGCAGATACGCCGCAGGTCGGTAAAAATACTGAACCCCAACGCGTAGGGGTTAATACCGTTGTAGTAAGGGCTGTCGTAGGGCGGCTGATAGATGACACTGGTGTGGCTCTGCAGGAATTCCAGCATAAAACCATCGGTCACCTTGCCCCGTAGATACAGCTCCTGCAGCAGGGTGTAGTGCCAGAAGGTTGCCCAGCCTTCATTCATCACCTGGGTCTGGCGTTGAGGGTAAAAATACTGTGCCAGTTTGCGCACGATGCGCACCAGTTCCCGCTGCCAGTTTTCCAGTAGTGGCGCATTTTTTTCGATGAAGTAGAGCAGGTTTTCCTGCGGCTCTTCCGGGAAGCGCCGTGCAGGGATCTGTTCTTCGCCATTTCCCAGTTTGGGAATGGTGCGCCACAGATCATTCAGTTGCCGCTGGCGGTATTCTTCCCGCTCTTTCTGGCGGCGTTCCTCTTCGTGCGCAGAAATCGGGTAGGGGCGTTTATAGCGATCTACCCCGTAATTCATCAGGGCGTGACAGCTGTCCAGCAGCGCTTCTACTTCGTCCACGCCGTGGCGTTCTTCACAGCGCGCGATATAGTTTTTTGCAAACAACAGGTAATCGATAATGCTGGACGCATCGGTCCAGGTACGGAATAGGTAATTGCCTTTGAAAAATGAGTTGTGTCCGTAGCAGGCGTGTGCAATCACCAGTGCCTGCATGGTCATGGTGTTTTCTTCCATGAGATAGGCGATACAGGGATTGGAGTTGATTACAATCTCGTAAGCCAATCCCATGCGCCCGCGCTGGTAATTGTTTTCCACACTGATGAATTGTTTGCCAAAAGACCAGTGGTTGTAACCCACCGGCATGCCCACCGATGAGTAGGCATCCATCATCTGCTCGGAACTGATCACTTCTATCTGGTTGGGATAGGTATCGAGACCGAACTCCTTGGCCAGCAGCGCAATTTCCCGGTCGTACTCCTGAATAAGTTCGAAAGTCCACTCGGAAGTGGTGGAAATGGGCTGCTTGGAAGTGATCGCTGAATCTAGCATCAGGCGGCAACCTTCTGGGTAAACAATTGGCGGAATACCGGGTAGATATCCTGCAGGTCGACTATCTGTTCCATGGCGAAATGATCTGGGAATGCGCGCGCGACGCTTTCATACTCATCCCACAAAGCCTGATGGTCTCGCGGGGTAATTTCCACGTAGGAGTAGTACTGCACGTGGGGCATGATGTCGTCGATGAGAATCTTGTGGCAGGTACTGGAGTCGTCATTCCAGTTGTCGCCATCCGACGCCTGAGCGCCGTAGATGTTCCACTCACTGGCCGGGTAGCGATCGCGCATGATGTCACGCATCATTTTCAAGGCGCTGGACACGATGGTGCCGCCGGTTTCTCGGGAGTAAAAGAATTCCTGTTCGTCCACTTCCTTGGCGCTGGTGTGGTGGCGAATGAAGACCACTTCCGTATATTCATAGCTGCGCTGCAAAAACAGATACAGCAGCAGGAAAAATCGCTTGGCCATGTCCTTGGTGGCCTGGTTCATGGAGCCGGAGACATCCATCAGGCAGAACATCACCGCCTTGGATCGCGGACGAGGTTGGCGCACCAATAGGTTGTATTTGAGGTCGAAGTCATCCAGGAAAGGGATGCGATTGATGCGGTTTTTCAGCTCGTCGATTTTCAGTCGTAATTCATCCACCTTGCGTTGATCGCGAAGGGCGGGATCTTTGCCTTCTTCGCTTTCCAGCTCGAGTTCGAGGAGTTTTATATTGCGCCGTTTACCGCCGCTCAGGGCAATGCGGCGGGCATTGGCAGCGCGCATGGAGCGCACGACATTGAGTCGTCCCGGGGTGCCCTCGTTGCAGAAGCCGGCGCGTACCATCTGGAATGACTCATTGCCAGCCAGCTTGCGCTTGACCATGTTTGGCAGCTCCAGACCTTCAAACATGAAGTCAAGAAATTCTTCCTGGGAAATCTGGAATACGAATTCGTCTATGCCCTCGCCACTGTCGCTGGCACCACTGCCTCCACCGCCACTACCCTGACCCTGTCCGGGACGGGGAATACGATCGCCGGTGACAAACTCCTTATTGCCAGGTAGCACCTGCTCCATATAGCCGCCGCGCCCATTGGAAAAGATTGGTTCTTTCAGGTCGCGTGCGGGAATACTGATCTTCTCGCCTTTATCCATATCGGTGATGGATCGGCTGTTCATGGCTTCGCCGACAGCTTTCTTGATGTGTGCTTTGTAACGCCGTAAAAAACGCTGGCGATTAACGGTACTTTTCTTTTTGCCGTTGAGACGGCGGTCGATGATGTAGCTCATAGTACTGCCCTAGACCTAGCTTTTTCAGGTCGTGAGTGGCGGTGCTGATGCCGGTGGCAGTTTGTGAGGCACGAACTAGGTGCCTCGAAACCCATCACTGGGGGTGCGTCTGAGGCTATCCAGGCCGCAGACGGGCTCACAAACAGGCACCGGCACTTTCACCGCCACATAAATATCTCCGGATCCACCGCGTCAGATTACTGAGACTTACGTACCCGCAGGTACCACTCGGAAAGCAGTCGCACTTGTTTCTCTGTGTAACCGCGTTCGACCATACGCGCCACAAAGTCAGCGTGTTTTTTCTGGTCATCTGCGGATGCTTTGGTATTGAAAGAAATGACTGGCAGCAGATCCTCGGTGTTGGAGAACATCTTCTTCTCGATCACCGCGCGCAGTTTTTCGTAGGAGCGCCAGTCAGGGTTCTTACCCTGATTGCCCGCGCGAGCGCGCAGAACGAAGTTGACGATTTCGTTACGGAAATCCTTCGGATTGGAAATTCCGGCGGGTTTTTCCGTCTTTTCCAGCTCCTCGTTCAGTGCCGCACGATCAAGAATTTCGCCGGTTTCCGGATCGCGGTATTCCTGATCCTGAATCCAGAAGTCCGCGTAAGTTACATAACGGTCAAACAGGTTCTGGCCGTATTCCGCATAGGATTCAAGATACGCCGTTTGAATTTCCTTGCCGATAAACTCCACATAGCGCGGTGCCAGATATTCCTTGATGAACCCCAGGTAGTTTTCCTGCTGTTCCGGCGGGAACTGCTCCTGTTCTATCTGTTGCTCCAATACATACAACAGGTGTACCGGGTTGGCCGCCACTTCGGTAGCGTCAAAATTGAACACCTTGGAAAGGATCTTGAAGGCGAAGCGGGTGGAAAGGCCGTTCATGCCCTCATCCACACCGGCGTTGTCACGGTACTCCTGAATGGTCTTCGCTTTTGGATCGGTGTCTTTCAGGTTTTCGCCGTCATATACCCGCATCTTGGAAAAAATACTCGAATTTTCCGGGTTCTTGGTGCGGGAGAGAACCGAGAACTGCGCCAGCATACGCAGGGTGTCCGGTGCGCAGGGGGCTTTCGCCAGAGAACTATTTTCCAACAGCTTGTCGTAAATCTTGATCTCTTCCTTGACCCGCAGGCAGTAGGGTACCTTGACAATGTAAATGCGGTCGAGGAACGCCTCATTATTGCGGTTATTACGGAAAGTTTGCCATTCAGATTCGTTGGAGTGAGCCAGGATCACACCGTTGAATGGGATAGCACCGAGGCCTTCGGTGCTGTTGTAGTTGCCTTCCTGAGTCGCGGTCAGCAGTGGATGCAGCACCTTGATCGGCGCCTTGAACATTTCTACAAATTCCATCAGCCCTTGATTGGAGCGGCACAGGCTGCCGGAAAAACTATACGCATCCGGATCGTTTTGTGGAAAGTCTTCCAGCTTGCGGATGTCCACCTTGCCCACCAGGGAAGAAATATCCTGGTTGTTCTCATCGCCGGGTTCAGTTTTCGCAATGGCAATCTGGTCGAGAATAGACGGTCTGATTTTCACCACTTTGAATTTGGTGATATCACCGTTGTACTCGTGCAGTCGCTTTACCGCCCACGGCGACATGATGGTATTCACATAGCGACGGGGAATACCGTAGTCCTCTTCGAGGATCTGGCCATCTTCTGTGGGTGAGAAAAGGGCAAGGGGAGATTCAAACACCGGAGACCCTTTGATGGCGTAGATCGGAACCTGCTCCATTAGCGCCTTGAGACGCTCTGCCAGCGAGGACTTGCCGCCGCCGACGGGGCCGAGCAGGTAAAGAATCTGTTTCTTTTCTTCTAGTCCCTGGGCGGCATGGCGGAAGAAGGAGACGATCTGCTCAATAGCTTCTTCCATGCCATAGAATTCACTAAAGGCCTTGTACCGCTTGATGACCTTGTTGGAGAAAATGCGTGAGAGCCGGGGGTCCCGAGAGGTGTCGACCAGCTCGGCTTCGCCGATGGCCATCAGCATGCGCTCGGCGGGAGAAGCATAGGCACTGCGGTCGTGTTTGCACAGTTCCAGATATTCCTGGATGGTGAGCTCTTCCTCCTGAACCGATTCGTAGCGTTCCAGGTAGTGGTTGAATATCGACATGGTTTACGACTCCCTGTAGCGTACCGCGTCAGTAACCGGCCTCCTGCCGTGGATTACCTACTGCGCTGCTGCGTGGTGGTGACCGCGAATACATCTCGCAGCGACTGCTTGAGAGTGCTGACGTGCGAAAACGCTATCTTTATTACCTATTGATTGTGCGGCGGTACTGCTGCCGCAATCGAGGGACTGCATTCAGTTCCCGCACTTTCAGGATAGTCACCGCTGTGACATTGAAAGGGCTATAGAATGAAAAAACGAGGGGTTTTGCGCCAGTTTTGCGAAAGGTGTTTGCGGGTTAAAATGCGCCACATTCCAGGCTGGCAAGCTGCTTGCTAGCCCCGCTTGGCGGCAGGCAGCGGGAATCGCGACAAAAACTTAACCATATATAAGGAAGATCATGAACGTTCTGGTAACTGGGGGCGCCGGCTATATCGGCAGTCACACCTGTGTTGAGCTCCTCGAGGCCGGTTTCTCGCCGGTGGTAATCGACAACCTCTGCAATAGTAGTGAAGAGGCGCTCCAGCGGGTGCAGGCCATTACCGGTAAAGCGGTTCCCTTCCACCAGGTGGATATCAAAGACGCTGATGGGCTGCGGGAGATTTTTCGTCAGTACAACATCGCCGCGGTGATCCACTTTGCTGGCCTCAAGGCCGTTGGCGAATCCGTTTCCCAACCCCTGCGCTATTACCAGAACAATGTTGCAGGAACCGTCACTCTTTGCCAGGTGATGGAAGAGTTTGGTGTGAACCAGCTGATCTTCAGCTCCTCCGCCACCGTGTACGGCGACCCTGCCAGCGTGCCGATTCGCGAAGACTTCCCCACCGGCGCCACCAATCCTTACGGTGCCAGCAAGCTGATGGTCGAGGATATTCTGCAGGACCTGTGTAAGGCTCCGGGTAATCAGTGGAAGGTCAGCCTGTTGCGCTACTTCAACCCGATTGGTGCCCACGAGAGTGGCACTATCGGCGAAGATCCTGCGGGAATACCTAACAACTTGCTGCCCTTTGTCGCTCAGGTGGCCGTGGGGCGCTTGCCGCAACTTCAGGTATTCGGCGATGACTACCCAACGCCGGATGGCACCGGTGTGCGTGACTATATCCATGTGGTCGATTTGGCTCGCGGCCACTTAGCGGCGTTGAATAAGCTGCAGAAAGAGGAAACTGAAGCCGGCTGCTACACCTATAACCTTGGCACTGGCCGCGGTAGCTCCGTACTGGAAATCGTGCGCGCCTTTGCTGAAGCCTCCCAGAAAGAAATTCCCTACCAAGTCGTCCCCCGCCGCCCTGGTGATATCGCTGAGTGCTACGCGGACCCCACATTCGCGGAACAGGAACTGGGGTGGAAGACCGAGCTTGATCTCAAACGTATGGTGGAAGATACCTGGCGCTGGCAGTCGCAGAATCCGAATGGTTATTCAGATTGAAGCCGAGCAAATAATATGAGCGAAATAGCGGGCCTGCGGGCCCGTTTTTATTTTGTGCGGTGGAAATATACGTACTGAAATTACACAATAGCCAGATGTCTGAATTCAACGATTTCAGTAAAAAATTGGTTTTCAGGTAGCTGGCAGAAAATTCATCTGGCTCTGAAATAGAACGGAGATTCTACTATTTCTGGAGTATCACATGTAAGGCATTGACTTTTAACGACTTATAAATATGCTCAATAGCCAATGCCAAAGTGTGCGAAAACGCTGAAATTCTCGTTATTTCGCACAGACGTTCCTTGATGTTGAGGGAAGCTGTTGAATTGAAAGGGATATTCTCCAAATCTAGAGTATCGCGGTAGGTAAATAGTAGCCCGAGAGATATAAGGCTGTAGGCCTTTGAATAAACTGTTATGGGTCGTAAAAATAGCATGAACAAAATACTCATATTATTTTTGATTTTTTCCTCGACGTTGGTGCAAGCCAGCGTGGATAAAGACTTATGTCCAACCTTGAATCTCGGAATCCAAAAATCTGAAGCTACGCCTGTAGTAAAAGTTGCACCTGAATATCCGAAAAGTACGGGTCGTTATCTGCCGGCATGTGTAATCGTCTCTTTTGAGCTCAAAGAGAAACCTGGCTCAGAAGGAAAGGTGTTAATTCCAAGTAACATAAAAATCGAAAGCGCTACGATGGAAGTATGGAAAGAGCCAATGAAAGTTGCCGTGTCAAAATGGGTATATTTGTCAAAAAATGTAGAGTACCGCGGGCGCCAATATGTAGATTACAGGCTCCAGCTGGCAAACCCATAACAAGTGACTACGACTCTGAGGGAACCTAACCCGCTGTTGAACACACCTCCATCTAACTGATCTGGAGGTGTCAAATGGCACGCAGAAAGCACTACAACTACGACGACGACGATTTAAGGCGACTGCGGTCGCGTTAACCGAAATTCCCGGTGTGGTTGCCAAACATGTGGCGGAAGCACTCGATATCCATGAAGTCATGCTTTATCGTTGGCGTATGGAAATGCGACGGGGCAGATCATGCCTAAGAAGAAAAAAATGCAAATTGATCCAGAGGTCAAATCTGAGCTGAAGCGGCTCAGGAAGCTGGAGCGCGGTTGAGTGCGAGGTTTTGCGCAATAAATCGGTTGTGAGATTAATGTTGGTTGGGGTTTACGCCTCTTAGGTACTGTTTGGTGTAGTCGACCAAAATTATTTTTTTGTTGCATAATTAACGGAGATTTATTGATGCCTATTCTGAAGTGGATTATTCAATATCTCTTGATGTTATTTGTATTGTTCCTGCTTTTTTCTGGCGTTCAATACTTGAAAGGTAAAGATTTTGAGTATGCGGTGGAGTTTGGTGTGCTGTGGGCTATTGTAAGCTCAACCATTTTCCTGGTTGTGCGTATAAGGAATTACAAAAATCGGATTACGTGTAAATTATGTAAGGATCTGCCGGAGCACTAGTTGAGCTTCCCCTGCGAGGCGACATTTGGAGGTTCGACGGCATGGGCCATAACAATAAAAATATAAAAATGTATTAAACATGGGATGTTCTTAGAAATTATGCCGCCATTGTGCTTGTTCTGTTTTTACTGTCGGATATTTTGTTTGGGAAGTATTCGCAAAAAACAATGGACTGAGGAAGTATATCTATATTCCATCTGGTGACCGCGCTTAAAAAATTTGCAATCGAAAACCTCTTGGTTGCCTTAAAGAAACTTAGCCTCCGCTGATTGTTATCTATAATAGGAGTGTGAATGGATATAGTGATATTCCTGTTTCAGGCATCTTGGATTGCTGGAGTGATTTCTGGACTTGCTGCAGCGATGAACATGGCAGCGCTCAATAAACATGCTGTGCGGGCCCCATGGTTTCTAAAATTGTCTGGAATATCGCTGCTGTTTTCAAAGTGCTATCCAAACCACAATATGCAGAGAAAGATTACTCTCACTCTAGAGTTGATTTGTGTATTTTGTATTTTTTTGACTTTGCGTCTGATAATTCAGGCTAAATAATCTATGGGGACGTATGAAATGGAATATCTTGGTTTTCTTGGATTTGTTTTTTCTCTCATTGCTTTGCACAAGATTAGTAATCTTGAAAAGAAACTTAAGAGGTTGGACGTGTTGCCAAATGACTTCGACTCAGATGCAGATGAAGATAAAACCAAGTAAAGAGAGCTTTTTCATGCTTTTTTTTGCAGTTTTCGAATAGAAGTCATGTGAGCCCTGATGAGGGTGCCAAGTTTCAGTGCTTTGACGGAGTGCCATACTTATGAAAGGAAGCTGTTTATGTGGTCAGATTCAGTATCAAATTGAAAAGCTAGATGGCGCTATTCAGCATTGTTCATGTAAGACATGTAGGAAGGCGCACTCTGCGGCGTTCAATACCGCTGCCGCGGTATTAAAAGAAAGTTTCTCGTGGGAAAAAGGAGAGGATAAGTTATCGGCTTATGAATCTTCTCCTGGAAAAGTTCGCTACTTTTGTTCAAATTGCGGATCGCAGCTAATCGCGACAAAGGAAGGAAGCCCAAATTACATACTTCGCGTAGCAACTTTAGATGAAGATCCGGGGGTGAAAGCTGAGTTCGGTATTTGGAGATCCCATGAGGTTTCCTGGCTGGAGTATGGCGAGCATATTCCCGCATACAATGAGTGGCAGCCAGGCAGATAGCCTGTATTTTTGTACGTTGAAATGGTGTCGATGACGATGTGGCATAAAACCGAAGAACAGAAGTTAATATCAGCCTGTATACACGCCTGTAATTTGATCGAGGACTCTAAGATTTGTGGCGGATGTTTCCGCACAACAGGTGAAATTGAAGCCTGGAGAAAGCTTGATGAGGCCGCTCGAAAGATCATCTTGCAAAAGGCTGAAATGCGCAAACTGAGCTCTCAGGGAATACCCGAGCTCTGACAAGCTTCGCAGGTACAGTCTGTTACTGCAGCGTGCAATCCGCACAAAAGAAGTTTTCATCCTCCAGCCGCATGGCGGTAAGGTAGCCTCCCCAAACACACCCGGTATCCAGCGCATATACGTTCCTGGTATTGGCTTCCCCTTCCAGCGCTGCCCAGTGTCCGAATATCACGCGGTCATCTTTGGTCTTGCGATTTTTGAAGCTGAACCAGGGTTTGTAGTCGTGGTGTGCTGCCAGGGGACCCTGCTTGGTGACGAGATCCAGGGTACCGTCTTCCTTGCAGAATCGCATACGGGTGAAGTAGTTGGTGATGGAGCGCAGGCGCTCGACGCCGATCAGGTGGTCGTTCCACTTGTGGGGCTCGTTGCCGTACATGCCAAAGAAAAAGGCTTCTGCCATAGAACGATCCTGCAAAGCCTTGTGCACCTCTCCCGCGAGCTCCAGAGCTTTGCTCATGCTCCAGATCGGCGGGATACCTGCGTGCACCATGGAGAAATACTTGCTGGCGACTTTCTTGTGCACCATGAGAGGTTGCTTTTGCAGCCAGCCCAGTAGTTTGTCGGCGTCCTTGGCGCGCAGTACTTGCGCCAGGTCGTACTCCTTGTCGGTCAGGCGTTTGGCACCGTGGGCGAGGGCGAGCAGGTGCAGGTCGTGGTTGCCGAGTACCGCGGTGATCTGGCTGCGGTGTTCGTATAGGAAGCGCAGGGTGCTGAGGCTGTCCGGGCCCCTGTGCACCATGTCGCCGGCAAGCCACAGTTTGTCCTTGTCCGGGTTGAAGCGGACTTTTTTGAGCAGTCTCTGAAAGGGTTCGAAGCAGCCCTGAATGTCGCCGATTGCGTAAGTTGCCAAAATTCCGTTCCGTTTACTGAGCCTGTTCTGGCGGATTTGAGGAAGGGGGAAGGCTGCTGCAGTAATCTGCGAGCTCCACGTATTCCTTGACGCTCAGAGTTTCCGGACGGCGGCTGGCGTCGATCGGCAGCTGTGCAGTGTCGAGATCCGGAAACAGGGGCTTCAATGCGTTGCGCAGGGTTTTACGGCGCTGCTGGAAGGCGATACTGACAATGCGCTCCAGTAACGGCTCATCTTTAGCTGGAAAGGGGAGAGTCTGGTGTGGGACCAGCCGCACGATCGCGGAGTCCACCTTGGGCGCCGGGCGGAAGGATTGTGGCGGCACCGGGAACAGGCCCTGTACCCGGCAGAAATACTGTGTCATGACACTCAGACGACCGAAGGATTTTGCACCGGGTACGGCCGCGAGGCGGTCCACCACTTCTTTCTGCAGCATGAAGTGCATGTCCTTGACCTTGCCGCGAAAACTCAGCAGGTGGAACAGCAGCGGGGTGGAAATATTGTAGGGCAGGTTGCCGACGATACGTAGTTGCTCACCTTCTTCGACCATGCTGCCGAAGTCGAACTTCAGCGCATCTTTTTCGATGATGGTGAAGTCCGGGTATTCGCGAAATTTGAATTGCAGCATCGGGATCAGGTCCCGGTCCAGCTCCACCGCGGTAAGGGAGGGGCACTTGTCCAGCAGCAATGCGGTGATGGCACCCTGACCGGGGCCAATCTCCACCAACTTGTCGGTGTCTTTGGGGCCGATGGCACGCACGATGCGCTCGATGATGTTTTCGTCGACAAGAAAGTTCTGGCCGAAGCGCTTGCGCGCTTTGTGTTGGAAGAAGTTGTCCATGCAATGTTGTTCGGTTGTGCCCGCCAGTAAAAATAGAGATGGTGGGCACGCTACGCTTTGCCCACCCTACGGCAGTATCAGGGTAAAAAAGGGGCGCCCTTAAAATTGGCGCAGTTTTGCCAGCTCAATGGCCTGGCTCAGGGCGGCGTAAAGGCTGCCGGTATCGGCGATGCCATTGCCTGCAATATTGAGTGCGGTGCCGTGGTCCACGGAGGTGCGGATAAACGGCAACCCCAGGGTGATATTGATGGCGCGCCCGAAACCCTTGAATTTTAACACTGGTAGGCCCTGATCGTGGTACATGGCCAGTACTGCGTCACAACGTGCCAGTTGCGGCGGGGTGAACAGGGTGTCGGCGGGTAGCGGGCCGATCAGATTCAGCCCCAGGGCGCGCAGGGTTTCCAGGGCCGGTTCGATAACGTCGATTTCTTCGCGCCCCAGATGACCGTCTTCACCGGCGTGCGGGTTGAGGCCGCAGACCCCGATGCGCGGATGTTCAATGCGAAACTGATCCCGCAGGCTGCGGTGCAGAATGGTGAGAACCTGCTGCAACGACGGCCCGCTGATGGCGTCACTGACATCCTTGAGCGGCAGGTGGGTGGTGGCCAGTGCCACCCGCAGCTCGTCGGCGGCGAGCATCATTACCACCTTTTCCACACCGGCTTTTTCCGCAAAAAATTCGGTGTGGCCGCTGAATGGCACACCGGCTTCGTTGATCACGCCCTTGTGTACCGGGCCGGTCACCACGGCGTCGAATGTACGCTGCAGGCAGCCCTCCGCGGCAAGTCGCAGTGTTTCCAATACGTAGGGAGCGTTGGTGGGGTTGAGTTGCCCGGGGTAGGCCGCTTGCGCCAGCTCGACGGGCAGGATGTGCAAGCTGTTGGCCGGTGTGGCCTGGACTGGCAGTGTGGGGTCGAAGGGCAGCAATGTAAGGGCTTTGCCCTGCCGGGTGGCTTCCTGCTGTAGCAGATCAGGATCGGCAATGGCGATGATCTGTGCGCTGGCAATGTCGCTGGCGCGCTCAGAGCAGGCGAGTTTTACCGCGAGCTCCGGGCCAATCCCGGCGGGTTCGCCGGGGGTGAAGGCAATTCGGGGCGTCATCGCCGGTTACTGCTGCTCTGCGGGTTTTTCATCGCTGGCGGCGGACGGGTCCTGCAGCTCCGGCAGCTTGATTTCCACATAGGCCTGGTCGCGGATTTCCTGACGCCAGCTCTGCAGTTCCTCTTCATAGCGGCGGTTGCGCAGCAAATTGGCGGCCTGGTTGCGGATGTACTGGTCCGTCATATCCTGCTGGCGGCGACCCTCGATCTCCAGCAGGTGCCAGCCGAACTGACTGCGAAACGGCATGCTCATCTCGCCCACCGGGGTGTTGTCCATAGCCTGGGTAAATTCGGGTACGAACTGGCCGGGGTTGGACCAGCCCAGGTCGCCGCCTTGCAGCATGGTGCCGATGTCTTCGGAGTTGTCGCGGGCGGCGTCTTCAAATTTCAGGTCACCGGCTTCGATCTTACTGCGCAGGTCCATCAGCAGCTTGTAGGCCGCGTCGTCGTCGCGGATGGCGGAGGTCTTCACCAGGATGTGACGCACCTTGGTCTGCTCCACCACCTGCTCGGTGGCGCCGCGCTGCTCGTGGATTTTCAGCAGGTGGAAACCGGCATCGCTGCGGAAAGGCTTGGTGGTGTCGCCAACTTTGAGGCCCTCGAGGGCGTCGGCGAACAGGGTGGGCAGTTCGACGGTTTTGCGCCAGCCCAGGTCACCGCCTTGCAGGGCGTTCTGGCCGGCAGAGTTGGAAATTGCCAGGGCGCGAAAATCATCCCCTTTGCTGGCTTTTTCATATACCGCTTCCGCCTTGGCACGGGCCGCGGTCACTTCTTCCGAAGGTGCGCTGGAACCCACTGGAATCAGGATATGCCCGAGCTGGTACTGGGGGGACTTCCAGAATTCACCTTCTTTGGAGCGCAGGAAGTTGTTGATGTCCTGGTCGGTGATCTGGATGCGGCGGCTGACGCTGCCCTGCTCCACCCGGCGAATGATCATTTCCTCGCGGATCTGTTGGCGGAAGGCATTGTTGGAGATGCCGTCCGCGGCGAGCTTTTGTTGGAACTCTGCGGGAGAGACATTCATGTTCTGCTGGACCCGGGCGATAGCCTGGTCGAGCTCTTCATCGGAGATGGTGACGCCGGCACGGGCGCCCATCTGCAGTTGCAGCCGTTCGACGATCAACTGCTCCAGAACCTGGCGGCGGAGAATATCGATGGGCGGTGCCTGCACATTCTGGGCGGCGATCTGCTGGGTGATGGTGTTCATGCGCTGTTGCAGTTCACTGGCCATGACCACGTCGTCGTCCACCACGGCCACTACCCGGTCAAGCTTCTGTACCTGGGCCACAGCCGGCAGGGCAAAAGCGCACAGGGCGGCGAGAGTCAGCAGGCCGCGGCGGGGGAAGTTGAACATCTGCATTATTGTCATCACTGTTTCAGTACTTCTCTTTGGTCAAAGTTGGCAATGCCCTGGCTGAGCATACGGGTAACCGAGCCACCGAGGCCAGCCAGGCCCTTCAACTGCAGTTCAATATAGATGCCCTCGTCGAACTCCAGCTCTTCGGGGGCGACCACGTCTGCCAGGTCGTTGTCCAGTTGGCGTCGCCACAGCACCCGGGTGCGGTAGCAGCATGTGTCGTATTCGAGTCCGGCGAGGTATTCCAGTTCCCGGTCAAAGGTGAAATCGTAATTGGCCCGCGCGAGGATCGAAAGGCGGGTATTGATCGGCCACGCGGCGGAGATGTCAGCTTGTCGCACCGGGCCGCGGATCAGGTTGTCGTTTTCGTCGTACACCTCGAGCTTGCGCAGGTAGCGGTAACCGACATTAAACAGGCGAAAATCGTCGTCCAGGTAGCGCAGCATAATGTTGCCACGATTGATGGTGTGGTCGGTATCGTGATAGATCACTTCGCTGCTGATGCGCAGGGTATCTGTGGGGCGGCTTTCCAGACGCGCGGCGAATTCTGAGCGCGGCACGTCCTCGAGGAAGTCGCGCAGCTCGATACGACTACTTTGCGAATAGAAGATCTGGCCGGCACTGGCGGCAAACAGGTCGCGCCCGCTGCTGGGATCGACGAAGCGGGTGGTGATACCGAGCGCCGCGCGGTCAGCGTCGTCAATCCGGTCATGGCCGTTGAAGCGGCTGTCGCGGAACAGCTGGTCGTAGCTGAAGGTGAACAGCGAAGTGTCGTACAGCAGGTCGTTGCCGCCATCCCGGTTGCTGGTGCTCACATTCAGGAAGTCCGTTTGATCGGCTTCGGTGCTGGCGAGCAGGAACAGGCGCGGCTCCAGTGTCTGCACATATTCGTGACTGAAAAAGTTGCCGGAGCGCTCAAAGAAGAGCCCGCTGTCGATGGACAGCTGGCCGGCGGCGGCTTCCGGCGAGTCCAGGTTGGCATCCGCGAGAAAGGTGTCCGCCAGGTCGTAGCCCAGATAGATCCCGCTAATCTCGGGATTGAAGAAGCCCCACAGCCACTGCTTGTCCCAGCCAAAGCGGTAGTCGACGTGGGCGCGGTTGGCGTTGACGAAATTGCGCGTGCTGGTAGTGACACTGGATGGATCGTCCACATCGCCGATAAAGCGGATGGTCTGGGTGTCCTGGTGGTCAAAGCTGGTTACTTCGTGCTCCATCAGCAGCTGCCAGTCGCCCCACTTGTAGTTGCCGTCCAGGTTCAGTCGCGGCAGCTGGCTGTAGGTATCAAACCGGTCTTTCGCCAGCTGCTGGTACTCCTGCGCGCGCACGCTGGCGTGCCAGTGTTCGCTGGTGAGGCTGGCCTCTACGCTCTGGTTGAGGCTGGTAAGGGCGCGCGAGTTGACGTTTTGTGGCGCCTGCACATTGGTGTTGTCCAGGTCGCGGAAGTAGTCCGCATCGCTGACCTTGGTGTAATCGATCCTGGTGCGCCACAAACCGCCGTTGCCACCCTGCTGGTCCAGGTTGAGGAACCAGCGGTCTTCGCCCTTGGCGGGTAGTACCAGGTCTTCCGGGAAGCCGTCATTGATCAGGCGGCGGGCATCGTCGTCGTCGCCACCTTTATCGTTGGGCAAGCCGGCAACGCGGACTTCGGTGTTGAAATTCCGGCTCAGGTAGCGGGTTTCCACCTCCAGGCCGGTACCGCGGTACTGTATGTAGCGCGGCACTATGGTGGCATCCAGCTGCGGCGCGATGTTCCAGTAATAGGGAATCGCGATATCCAGGCCGTTTTCGTCATCGGTGCTGAGACTGGGAAACAGGAACCCGGACATGCGATCGCTGCCCACCGGGAAGCGCAGATACGGGAAATAGAACACCGGCACATCGGCAATTTCCAGGCGCACATTGCGCGCCGTGCCCTGGCGCTCCACATTGTCGATGGTGATCTCACCACCGGTCATGCGCCAGAAAACGTCGTCCGGTTCACAGCGAGTGTAATTGCCTTCCGTCAGAATCAGCTCTCCGCTGGCCTCGCGGGAAGCGAAGCGGGCCGAGCCGTGGACGTATTCGTCGTGCACCACGTAAGTGGCGTCTTCGATGGCGGCGGCCTTGCTGTCTGTATGCACCTCGGCGGCTTTGCCGCGCACTAGCAGACTGGGTTCGCGCATTTCGATGGCGCCACTCAGGTAAGCGGTATTTTCCTCGCGATTGACGTCCACCTGGTCGGCAAACAGCTGACGGTAGCCCTGGGTAATGTGGACATTGCCGCGCAACTGCGCGGTGCCATCCTCCAGCCAGTTGGAGCTGTCGGCGGTCGCGCGCAATGGCGCGTCTTCCGGAAGCAGGTCCGCGTTGGGGTAATCGCGTGGAGGCTCGATAAAGGCACCGCCACAAACCGGCGCCAGCTCGCTGCGGGAGTCGGGGTCCATTTCACTCTTGGGGAACCAGTCCAGGTACAGGTAGGGGTTGCTCTGGGGTTGAACTTCCACCTGAGGGGCGGTGTCTGCATTAGCGCTGGCGGCCAGCCACAGTTGCTGGACGGCAAGCAGGCCGAAAGCGAGAGAGCGCGGGCGAGATAATTGTCCAATGGCCAGCGCAAGGTGGCGCCAGCGGGAAGCTTCCAGCATCGAGTGAATTGTTCCGGCTATCTTTAGAGTCTGTTCCGTTGGCGAGATGGCGCGTTTGGGATCGCGGTTGCGCACCGTAAAAGCCCGGATCACTCCATCCTGAAGGGCACGGGTGTGCCAGAAACTGGAACAGTATGGCAGCGCGGGCAGGGCGGGTGCGCAAAAATCAGCGGTCGATTCTACTTGAATGCCCGTAGCCATGGAAACAATAGCGGGTGATACCCGGGGCCCGCACAGTTACAATGCGCGTTTTTTACGCGCTCCGTGCCCGGGTACAGAGGCACAACCCAGGTCAGACTGGGCCGAAAACAGGCCGCAAGGTGCTGTAACACAGCAGCGAAGGCGCATAGCGGTAAAAATTTTTAGCGGTAATGATTGGTACAGGTGGTGGATGAGTGAGTGTGTAACCGAGGCCCCGGATGAGCGCCGCGAACAGCTGCGCCAGTGGGCCGCCCGAGCCCTGCAAGCCGGTCACGAACCGCTGCAGCTGCCGCCCCTGGAGAGCCGTCTGCACCTGCAGCCGCTTTCCGGAGATGCCGGCTTCCGCCGCTATTTCCGCACCGACACCAGCCCCAGTCTGATTGCGGTAGACTCGCCACCGCAGAAAACCAACGTCAATCGCTTCGTGGCACTGGCGGATTACCTGCGCCGCAACGGTATCCACACGCCACTGGTGATTGCCGCGGATATCGAGCGCGGTTACATGCTGCTGGAAGACCTCGGTGACACCCAGCTGCTGCGTGAATTGAACGCCGACAGCGTTGCCGGTCTCTATGCCGAAGTCATGAACGAATTACTGTGCCTGCAGCAGATCAATCGCGCGGAAGGCCTGTTTCCTCCCTACAGCCGCGAACTTCTGCACATGGAGATGTCGCTGTTGCCGGAATGGCTGATCGGCAAGCTACTGGGACGGGAACTGGACGAGAGCGAACATCAGCTGCTGGAGCGCACTTTTGCCCTGTTGCTGGACAGCGCCGCCGCGCAGCCACAGGTTCTGGTACACCGGGACTATCACAGCCGCAATCTGATGATCCGCGACGGTGAGCGCCCGGGTGTGGTGGATTTCCAGGACGCAGTATGGGGTCCGGTCGCGTACGATGTCGTTTCCCTGTTGCGGGACTGTTATATCCGCTGGCCTCAGGAGCAGGTAGAAAACTGGGCGCTCGCCTATGCCTCTCTGGCAATGGATGCTGGTGTCGTTCCCGAAGTTACCCCGGAAACCTTCCTGCGCTGGTTCGACTGGATGGGCCTTCAGCGTCACTTCAAGGTGCTGGGATTGTTTCCACGCCTGTGTCTGCGCGACGGCAAGCGCGGCTATCTGCCGGATCTGCCCCTGGTTATTCGCTACACCCTGGAGGTGTGCGACAAATACCTGGAGCTGCAGCCCTTTGCCGACTGGTTTCGCCAGGAGATCCTGCCGCTGATCGAAACGCAGGAATGGTATCGCGACTACCGCACAGCCGGCGAGCGTGCCGCCGTGGTAACCGAGGCACCCCAGATAAGAAAGGCCCCATGATTCGCCTATGACATCAAAACCACTCCAGGCCCCTTCCGCCATGGTTCTGGCTGCCGGATTCGGCAAGCGCATGCGGCCCATTACCGACCACACCCCAAAGCCCCTGATCCCGGTGCTTGGCAAGCCGCTGATCGAGTATGCCCTGGAGCACCTCGCCGCCGCCGGGGTAACAAAGGTCGTGGTCAATCTTGCCCACTTGGGGGATCAGATCCGGCAGCATCTGGGCGGTGGCGAACAGTGGGGCCTGCAGATCCGGTATTCCGAGGAGAGTGAGCCCCTGGAAACCGCCGGTGGTATCACCAAAGCGTTGCCGCTGCTGGGCGATGAACCCTTTCTGGTGGTCAATGGTGATGTCTGGTGTGATTTCGATATCACTTCATGGATCGAAAACCCGCTCCCGCAAGACTGCCCGGGGCGCCTGCTGATGGTGCCGAACCCGCCGCATAACCCCGAAGGGGATTTCGGTATCGAGGGGGGCGGCGACAGCGGTCTGCTTTCCGGCACCGCCAAGCCACGCTATACCTTTGCGGGTATCAGCTATTTGCGCCCGGAAATACTTACCGGTTATCCCCATGCGCGCGAGCGCTATGGCCTCGGTGAGGTTTTCGCCCACAATGAAGACCTGATGCAGGCCGAGGTATACACAGGTGATTGGTGTGATGTGGGTACCCCGGAAAGACTGAATAAATTGGAAGAACGGCTTCGGACTGAGTAACCATCTAATTGGCGACGAAGCAAAAAAGTTTCAATCGAAGGGCGGGTGCTGGGCGGCGCTTTTCGGGATCGTCGCAAACAGGATGTTTGCGACGAAGCGCCCAGGGATGGGTTGAAGGGGGGCGCCTAGCCCGGTCCCGAAAAGCGCCGCCCAGTGCCCGACCGCCACCGGAGGTGATTAACATATGATGCTCCGGGGTAATTAAAAGCAAGCAGCGAGACGAGAAAATGCCGGATTACAAAATTGCACCCTCCATCCTCTCCGCCAACTTCGCCCGCCTGGGTGAAGAAGTCGACAACGTCCTCGCCGCGGGCGCCGACTGGGTGCACTTCGACGTAATGGACAACCACTACGTCCCCAACCTCACCATCGGCCCTATGGTTTGCCAGGCCCTGCGCAAACACGGTGTTGAGGCTCCCATCGACGTCCACCTGATGGTCGAGCCCGTCGACGATATGATCCGCATGTTCGCCGACGCCGGCGCCACCTACATCACCTTCCACCCGGAAGCCAGCAAGCATGTCGACCGCTCCCTGCAACTGATCCAGTCCCTCGGCTGCAAGGCCGGCCTCGTGTTCAACCCCGCGAGTGGGCTCGACGCCGCCAAATACGTACTCGACAAGCTCGACATGATCCTCCTCATGTCCGTCAACCCGGGCTTCGGCGGCCAGAAATTCATCCCCGCCACCCTCGACAAGCTCAAAGAGGCCCGCAAACTCATCGACGACTCCGGCCTCGATATCCGTCTCGAAATTGACGGCGGCGTGACCAAAGACAACATCCGCGAAATCGCCCAGGCTGGCGCCGACAGCTTCGTTGCCGGCTCCGCCATCTTCAATGCGGATGACTATGCTGAAGTGATCAAGGTGATGCGGGCGGAGTTGGCTAAGGCCTGAGCTATGGACTTCGTATCCAAGTTCAGCGCTCGAAACCATGAATCGAAGACGGAGTGCCGGGTAAAGGTTTTTGAAAGCGTCGCAAACAGGATGTTTGCGCCGCAGCGCCCAGGGATGGGTTCACAGCGGTTTCAAAAACCTTTACCCGGTGCTCCGACGCCACGAGAGGTTATAAAGGACTAAAAAAGAACGATCAGAGCCAAGAAAATCCCGAACTTGCCGCCTCTACCAGACATTTGTACACTTGCTCGCCGGAATACAGGGAAGCAACTCGACGCTGCGACCCCGACACTGCGAGAAAGTGATATTGAACTGCACTGCCCCCCACATCAACAGCTGGCGATGGCGCCACTGATCCGCTGAAGCCTGAAGACCTGGCGTAATGATCTGGTCAGACGGGCGCCTTTCCCGCGGGTAGGATTCCACTCAACAAGCGTGGCCGAGCCCGATAAAAAACCGTAGAAAAGCATTTCATAGGACCGGAGTCGCCATGACCCCCAGCGAATACGCTCAGCTTGTGTCTGCAGGATACAACCGCATACCCCTCGTCCGCCGTGTACTGGCCGACATAGAAACCCCGCTCACCACCTACATGAAGCTTGCCGCCCGTGACGGTGGCCGCTACAGCTACCTGTTCGAATCCGTGCAGGGTGGAGAGAAGTGGGGGCGTTATTCCATCATCGGCCTGCCCGCGCGCACCGTGCTGCGGGCATCAGGTCACGACATCAGCATCGAGCGCGACGGCAAGGTTGTCGAGCAGAAGCAGGTAGAAGACCCGCTGGCCTTTGTCGAAGAATTCCAGGCCCGCTACAAAGTGCCGGAAATCGAAGGCCTGCCGCGCTTCAACGGTGGTCTCGTCGGCTACTTTGGCTATGACTGTGTGCGCTACGTCGAACCAAAGCTAGCGAACAGCTGCCCACCGGACATCCTGGGAAATCCGGATATCCTGCTGATGGTCAGCGACGAGCTGGTGGTGTTCGACAATCTTGCCGGCGCGGTGATTTTCATCGTGCACGCCAATCCCGAGCAGGACGATGCCTTCGCCCAGGCCCAGCGCCGCCTGGACGAACTGGTCGGGCAGTTGTCACAACCACTGGACAGGGTTGATCCTCTGGGAATTGACGGGGATGAGACTGCCGAGGAGCAGTTTGTCTCCCATTTCGGCGAAGACGCGTTCAAGCAGGGCGTGCACAAGGTCAAGGAATACATTTTGGCCGGGGACGTGATGCAGGTCGTGCCGTCGCAGCGATTGTCGGCGCCCTTTACTGTTCCTCCACTCAACCTCTACCGCGCCCTGCGCAGCCTCAATCCGTCTCCTTACATGTACTTCCTCGATCTCGGCGACCACCAGGTGGTGGGATCCAGTCCGGAGATTCTGGTACACCTGGAAGACGGCGACATGACCGTGCGCCCGATCGCCGGTACCCGCCGCCGCGGAGTTACCGAGGAGCAGGACCGGGCTTTGGAACAGGATCTGCTGTCCGATCCCAAGGAAATCGCCGAGCATCTGATGCTGATCGACCTCGGTCGCAACGATGTGGGGCGAGTGGCGGAGACGGGCAGTGTCAGGGTGACCGAGCAGATGGTGGTGGAGCGCTACTCCCATGTGATGCATATAGTGTCCAACGTCACTGGCCGGATCAAACCCGGTCTCACCGGTATCGATGCGCTGCGCGCGGCGCACCCGGCGGGCACCTTGTCGGGCGCTCCGAAAATTCGTGCGATGCAAATCATCGACGAGCTGGAGCCGGAAAAACGCGGTATCTACGGCGGCGCGGTGGGGTATCTGGCGTGGAACGGCAATATGGATACCGCCATCGCCATTCGCACCGCGGTGATCAAGGATCAAAAAGTTTACGTGCAGGCCGGCGCCGGCCTGGTTGCGGACTCGGATCCGCAATCCGAGTGGGATGAAACCATGAACAAGGCGCGGGCACTGTTTCGCGCTGTAGCTATTGCCACCGGGCAATAATGTTACCCGGCTCAGTTGCGCTAAACGGAGTTGCAATAAGCCGGGTTGCAAGAATCAGAAACATTGGAAGAAGTAGCACCGATGAACAATGAAATTTCAGTGGAACAGAAACGTAGTTTTGCTGAGCAGTGTCGCCGCCTGGTCGACGCGCCGATTTTCAGTCAGGTCATTATTGGCCTGATCCTGATCAACGCAGTAGCCGTGGGGCTGGAAACGTCCACCTGGGTGGTGGCGCATTTCAGCGGCATGCTGCACGGTATCAACCAGCTGATTTTGCTGGCGTTTATGGTGGAGGCCGCGATCAAGATCGTGGCCCATGGCAGCCGTCCATGGCGTTACTTTGCCAATGGCTGGAACTGCTTTGATTTTTCCATCATCGTACTCAGCCTGATCCCCGCCGCGGGCCCCATGGCGACGCTGGCGCGACTGATACGTGTATTGCGGGTGTTGCGGCTGGTGTCGGCGTTTCCGGAATTGCGCCTGCTGGTGGATACCCTGCTGCGAAGCCTGCCGAGTATGTTTCATATCAGCCTGCTGATGGGGATTATCTTTTACATTTACGGGGTGGCCGGTTATTTCCTGTTCCACGAAATTGACCCCACCCACTGGCGCAGTCTGCCGATCGCGTTGCTCAGTCTGTTCCGCATCGTCACGTTCGAGGACTGGACCGACATCATGTACACCGCGATGGAGTCAATGCCCTATAGCTGGATCTATTTCCTGAGCTTTGTGGTGATGGGTGCGTTTGTGATGATTAACCTGTTTATCGGTGTGGTGCTGAACAATCTGGAAGAGGCGAAGCTGCGCCGGCTGGACGAGCTCGCGATGCCGCCGAGCCAGACCGAAATTCTGCGCGAACTGCGCGCAACCCAGGAATCCCTTGCCCGCTTGCAAAAGCGCCTGGGGGAAATGGGCAATGAGAAAGGAACCGAATCATGATCCTGATGATCGACAACTACGATTCTTTCACCTGGAATGTGGTGCAGTATCTGGCCGAACTGGGTGCGGAAGTGGTGGTTAAGCGCAACGATGAGATTACCGTTGCGGATATCGAAACACTGAACCCGGAGAAAATCGTGATTTCTCCCGGTCCTTGCACACCGAATGAAGCGGGTATCTCCATGGATACCATCCGCACCTATGCGGGCAGGGTGCCGATACTCGGCATCTGCCTCGGCCATCAAAGCATCGGCCAGGTGTTTGGCGGTCGCGTTGTGCGTGCCGGCGAAGTGATGCACGGAAAAACCTCACCAATTATCCACAACAATCTGGGGGTTTTTCACGGGTTGTCGAATCCGTTCGAGGCTACCCGCTATCACTCGCTGGTGGTGGAGAAGGGCAGTCTGCCGGATTGTCTTGAAGTAACCGCGTGGACCGAAACGGAAGACGGTGAGATCGACGAAATCATGGGGCTGCGCCATCGCGAGCTGCCGGTAGAGGGGGTGCAGTTCCACCCCGAGTCGATCCTGACTCAGCACGGGCACGATATGTTGCGGAATTTTTTGGCGTCTTGAGCTAGAGGTGCGGCGCTTCGTAGGTGGGTTGGTGGCGGCATCAGCGCCTTCGTTTAGAAGTGCTGAGTACTTTCGGAAATCCGCTATCCAACCTGATTAGGGATTTGGGGGGAGAAAGAATAATGAATATCCAACAGGCCATAGCCAAACTGGTGGACGGGGATCACCTTACCCGTGAAGAAATGCGTGGGGCCATGGGCCAGATTATGCGCGGCGAAGCGGAAGATGCGCAGATTGGGGCATTTCTGGTAGCGCTGCGTATGGCTGGCGAATCGGTTGAAGAAATTACCGGTGCGGTGGAAGTCATGCGTGAGCTGGCCACCAAGGTAGAGATCGACCAGACCAACGCGGTCGACATTGTTGGCACCGGTGGTGATGGCGCCAACCTGTTTAATGTTTCCAGTGCTTCCAGCTTTGTTGCCGCGGCGGCGGGCGCGCGGGTGGCCAAGCATGGCAATCGCTCGGTGTCCTCCTCGTCAGGCGCTGCGGATCTGTTGGAAAAGGCCGGTATTTACCTGCCTCTCACCCCCGAGCAGGTTGCTCGCTGTATCGATGGTGTGGGGGTGGGTTTTATGTTCGCACCCAGTTATCACAGCGCCATGCGCCACGCCATTGGCCCGCGCAAGGCTCTGGGACTGCGCACCATCTTTAACCTGCTGGGGCCACTGACGAATCCCGCGGGTGTGAAGCGCCAGGTGATCGGGGTATTTGATCCCCACTACTGTCGCATGCTGGCGGAGGTGCTGCAGACGCTGGGCTCGGAGCATGTGCTGGTGCTGCACAGTGATGACGGTCTGGACGAGGTGAGTCTCGCCGCAGATACCCGTGGCTGGGAATTGAAAAATGGCGAGCTGAAAAAAGTCACCATTGCGCCGGAAGATTTTGGTATCGAACGCCAGAACCTCGAGGGTCTGTGTGTAGACGGTGCGGAGGCGTCGTTGGCGCTGATTCGCGATGCGCTTGGCAAGCGGGAAACCCCGGCCGGGGACAAGGCCGCAGATATCATCGCGATGAATGCCGGTATGGCCATTTACGTCAGCGGTGTCGCGGCGAGTCGCGCGGAGGGGGTCGGCATGGCGCAGGATGCCATTTATAGTGGCCTCGCCGGAGAAAAGATTAACGAGCTGGCCGCCTTTACCAGCGCATTCAAAGAGTGAAGTAATGAGTACGCCAACGATTTTGAAAACCATCGTCGAGCGCAAGTGGCAGGAAGTCGCGGAGCGTAAGAAACAGGTAACACTGGACGAGGTTCAGCAGCGTGCACTGCAGCAACCGCCCTGCCGCGGTTTCGTGCAGGCGATCGAAAACAAACGCAATGCCGGCGAGGCCGCGGTGATTGCTGAGATTAAAAAGGCATCGCCCAGCAAGGGCGTGATTCGCGAGGATTTTATTCCCGCAGAAATCGCCACCAGTTACGAGAAGGGTGGCGCCGCCTGTCTGTCGGTGCTGACCGATGTGGATTTTTTCCAGGGCGCCGATGAGTATCTTCAGCAAGCGCGCAATGCCGTGCGCCTGCCGGTGATCCGCAAAGACTTTATCGTCGATCCGTACCAGGTCTACGAGGCCCGCGCCATCGGTGCCGACTGCATTCTGCTGATCGCCGCCTGCCTGGACGATGCACAGTTGCAGGGATTGAATGACCTGGCGCAGGAGCTGGGTATGGATGTTCTGATCGAAGTACACGACCGCGAAGAGCTGGAGCGCGCGCTTAAGTTGCCCAACCGCCTGATCGGTATCAACAACCGCAATCTGCACAACTTTGAAGTACAGCTCGAAACCACCTACAAACTGCTGGATCTGATTCCGCAGGACCGCATCGTCGTCACCGAGAGCGGCATTCACACCACCGACGACGTGGCGGCCATGCGCGGTCACAATGTGGATGCCTTTCTGGTGGGCGAAGCCTTTATGCGCGAAGCCGAGCCGGGCCGTCGCCTGATGGAGCTGTTTAACTAAGCCCCTATTATCTTCCACCCCGTCATCCCGGACTTGATCCGGGATCCAGCGCTACGAAGCTGGATTCCGGCATACGCCGGAATGACGACGGTATACACCCTGTCCCTCAATAACCCCTAAGCAGACGCTGTATCCCGTCCCGTCACCCCAAACCCTCAATGGGACGAACGGTTGAACCTGTGGGACAAGCCGCATTCAACTGAATTCCCAGTCAGCCATGAAGTGATATATTGGCGCGTTAGGCATCTTTAGTGGGTTGGATAGCTGTCTGGCCGCGGCGGCTGCATGCCGGTGAATTCCCGGGCACCGCTGCACAGGCTATTGGCATCCATACCGGAATCACATATTGGAGAATGAAATGCGTAAATCCCTGCTCGCGGTAGCCATTGTGGCTGTTGCTGCCTGTTCCGAGGCGCCCAATCCGGATTCAAACAAGTCTGTACCGTCAGCGGACGTCGAAAAGACTCAGGCGGCTGGTGATCTGGCCACGCCGGCAGCGCAGGAGAACCCCCTGCTCCGTCCAAGCACACTGCAGTACCAGGCGCCGGATTTCAGTCAGATCGAGGATGAGCACTTTGAGCCAGCCTTCGAACAGGGCATGAGCGAGCATTTGCAGCAAATCCAGGCGATCGCCAACAACCCGGAACCTGCCAGCTTCAACAACACCATCGTGGCCATGGAACAAGCGGGCTCCCTGCTGACCCGGGTATCGCGGATTTTCTTCAACCTGGTCGGCAGCGACAGCAATGAAGCCCGTCGTGCACTGCAAAGCAAGCTGGCCCCGAAGCTTGCGGCACACTCCGACAGTATTTACCTGAATGCGGACCTGTTTGCCCGTGTAGAAGCGCTCTACAAGCAGCGTGTTGAGAAAGAGCTGGATGCGGAATCCACGCGTCTGCTGGAAAACACCTACGACAAGTTCGTCAAGGCCGGCGCCAAGCTGTCTGCGGAACAGAAAGTCACCCTGCGTGCCCTGAACGAAGAGCACTCCAAACTCACTACCCAGTTCAGCCAGAACCTGCTGAAACTCAGCAAAGACATCGCCGTGGTTGTCGACGACAAGGGCGAGCTGGAAGGTCTGTCTGAGAGCGAGATCAAGGCCGCCGCAGAGGCCGCTACCGACGCGGGTCACGAAGGCAAATATCTGATCAGCATCACCAATACGACCCGTCAGCCGGTTCTCACCTCGCTGAGCAACCGCGCACTGCGCCAGCGTATCTGGGAGGCGTCCGCCAACCGCGGTACCTCCGGCGAGCTGGACAACCGGCCTCTGGTCAAGCGCATGGCGCAGATTCGCGCGCAGAAAGCCGACCTGCTGGGTTACGACAACTGGGCCGAGTACCAGCTGACCAACACCATGGCGGAAAAGCCGGAAAACGTGTTCAACATGCTGAGCTCCATGGTGCCGGCGGTGGTCAGCAACACCAAGGCAGAGCAGGCCGATATTCAGGCCATGATCGAGCAGGAAGGTGGTGAATTCGAAGCGCAGCCCTGGGATTGGGCGTACTACGCGGAAAAGGTGCGTCAGGCAAAATACGACCTGAATGAAAGCGAAGTGCGCGAGTACTTTGAGTTCAACCGGGTACTGAAAGACGGCCTGTTCTATACCATGAACCGCCTGTTCGGCATTCGCTTTGAGCCGCGTCCGGACCTGCCGGTTTATCACCCGGACGTGCAGGCGTTCGAGCTGTTCGATCACGACGGTAAGAGCCTTGCGATTTTCTACGCGGATTACTTCGCTCGTGACGGCAAGCGCGGTGGTGCCTGGATGAGTTCCTTTGTGGGTCAGTCTGGCCTGCTGGAGCAGAAGCCGGTGGTAGTGAATGTCATGAACATTCCCAAAGGCCCGGAAGGTGAGCCGACGCTGGTCAGCTTCGACAACGTCACCACCATGTTCCATGAACTGGGGCACGGCCTGCACGGAATGTTCTCCAACGTCCGCTACCCCAGCCTGGCTGGTACCGCCGTATCCCGCGATTTCGTCGAGTTCCCGTCCACCTTCCAGGAAGACTGGGCGAGCAATCCCGAAGTACTGGCGAATTACGCCTACCACTATAAGACTGGTGAGCCGATCCCGACCGAGCTGCTGAAAAAAGTGTTGAAGGCCAAGAACTTCAATATGGGTTTCGATACCCTGGAGTACATGTCCGCCGCGCTGCTGGATATGGAATGGCACTCCCTGCCCGCCGACGCACCGCAGCAGGATGTCGAAAAGTTTGAAGCCCAGGCACTGGCAAAACATGGGGTCGACCTGGCCACAGTGCCGCCGCGCTACAAGTCCACCTTTTTCGCCCACTCAATGGGTGGCGGTTATTCCGCGGGCTATTACGCCTATATGTGGAGTGAGATCCTGGCGGCCGACGCCTTTGCCTATCTGGGTGAGCGCGGTGGATTGACCCGTGAAAATGGTGACTGGTATCGCAAGAACATCCTGGAAGTGGGTAACTCCCGACTGCCGATGGAGTCCTTCGTTAAGTTCCGTGGCAAGGAGCCGACCACCGACGCGCTGCTGATCCGTCGCGGACTCAATCCGTCCTCAGGCGAATAACCGCTGACAGGCCGCGCAGGGACGCGCGGCATATTGAATGCGGTCAAATAATGCCGGCCTGGCGAAATATTTCGATAGCCGGCATTAATTCTTTTTCATACTTTTTCCACCTCTGTACCGCGTCTCGATAAATCGGTTGACGCACCTGTACACTGCTGGCCGTGGATACTGCTGCATCCGCGCGGTGGAATTCCAGGCATTCCGCCTCCCACGGCAATTCCATATATTCCATTAACGCACGCGCTTCGCGCTCGGGATTGTCGGTGAGTTGTTCGTAATTCACCGTGTAGATTCTCTTTCCAAACAGCCGTTTCCAATGCGCCATTAAATCCAGGTAGGCGCAGATATAGCGTGCGGTATCCGCAAGGCTGTAGTGGTAGTGGTAATAGCGAAAAGCGAATGAAAACAGCTGCCGATAGTTACTCAGACAAACATCCAGTGGATGCCGGTCGAGCACCACGATTTTTGCCTTTGGCAGGCTTCTCAGAATAAATCCCAGATAGAGAAAGTTGATCGGCAGCTTGTCAATCATCCGCGCACCAGACTTGCCGCGCTCGCGGCAGCGGGCGATATAGTCCCGGCCAATGATATCCGCGTCCACCGCGAGTGCCGCGGTAATTACATCCGGGGACAGCGTATGCGGTGATGAGGTGTTTGAGTGGCGTTTGATGGCCAGCGGAAATTCGTGCAGTTCGCCATGGGATTGAATCTGCGAGTGGCTGGCAAGGATGCGTTCCACGAGTGTGGTGCCCGAGCGGGGCATACCCACAATAAACAGAGATTTTTCTCCCTGGCTGCCGTCCCGGTTTTGTACGTTAGCTTGTTTATCCGTTGGAAAGGCGGATTTCAGCGCGCGAAACAGCTCGGCATCCTGATCAAAGGTGTAGCCGATTTTATCGCGGTATCGGTGTTTGGCCGCGTCCAGGC
Organism: Microbulbifer bruguierae; assembly: GCF_029869925.1. Classification (NCBI taxonomy): domain Bacteria; kingdom Pseudomonadati; phylum Pseudomonadota; class Gammaproteobacteria; order Cellvibrionales; family Microbulbiferaceae; genus Microbulbifer; species Microbulbifer bruguierae. Next base: position 3,352,195 of record NZ_CP118605.1, read on the forward strand.
AGGCGAATGACGCAGTGTAGTTGCCGTTGCGCTCCCAATCCCTCGCCAGTGCATGACTGAGATGCAGCTGATCTTCGGCACTTAGCCCGGGTTGCGCCAGTAAGGCTGGCAACTCTTTTTGTCGGTTTACGGCTCTGGCGGTATCTGCGCTGTTTTTCTCAAGCTCAGACAATGCCCAGCGTGCGCGGGCAAAACCCGGCTGTAACACTATGGCTTTTTCATAAGCTGCGCGAGCGGCGTCCTGATTGCCAAGGAACTGTTCGGTGGAGGCAAGATTGAACTGGAATTGCGCATTGTCTGGCGCCCGGGTTACGGCGCGGCGCAAGGGAATAATGGCTTTCTTGTGCTCATCGAATTTCGCGTAGACCACGCCCAGCGTGTCGAGCAACAGGGGGCGTTGCGGGTTTAGTGCCAGCGCTGTATCGGCAGTCTGTATTGCCGCCGCATACTGATTGAGCTGTGCATGGTAACGGGCCTTCTGGGTCAAATATTCGGTATTGGAAGAATTGTACTGCAGTGCGCGCTCAATCATTTCCAGCGCTAGGTTGACCTGTCCCGCAGTGGCGGCGGCGATGCTGATAAGAAACCAGGCATCGGCATGTGCCGGGTCAGTCTGCAGTATCTGTCGGCAACTGTGGTACAGCAAACGCATGTCGCCACGGTTCAGGGCCTGTTCCGCGGAAGCGTGCAGTTGTTGTATTGACGGTGCTTGCATGGTGATAAACAAATAAAAAAGCCGGCCCGGGACAGTGTATCCCAGACCGGCCTGATATTACCGCTGCGCAGGGGACGAAACCCTGGTTTCAGCCCCCGGCGGGATCAGAATGCGTAAGTGAAGCGGGCACCAATGGTGCGCGGAGTACCTACATACTGGCCGTAAGAGCGCTGGGTAAAGCCGTTGCCCCAGCCCACGCCCGGTCCGTTATTTTCATCTTCCAGATTGCTGCGGTTGGTGCGGGTGCCGGTGATGTAGTACTTGTCCCACAGGTTGTCGGCGAACGCTTGCACCATCCAGTTATCCATGGTCAGGGTGGCGGACAGGTGATGCACCGCATATCCGGGAATGGCTTCGCCACCGCGGTCACCCGGGATAATTTCATCGGTATCTTCATCGATCATGTACAGCGGGTCGTCGGGGCCACCTACCAGGTTGTACACGTCGCTGGCGAAGACCAGACCGTAATTCAGTGCCAGATCGTAGCTGCCCAGTACCGTGGTGGTGTAATTCAGGTTCAGGGAGCCCTGATGTTCCGCGTGTCCCGGCAGGCGCGCGCCAGCGTAGACACTCAAGTCACCGACCAACCCGGGGGCATCTTCGGTGAGTTCTGCTTTGGTGTGGGCGTAACTGAATACGAGGTCCAGGTTGTCGGTAATCAGCCAGGTGCCCTGCAGCTCGAGTCCGTTACTTTCCGCGGCACTGCCGTTGCCGGTGATCGGCAGGGAGGAAATGTTGGACGCGGAGGCTACCTGCAAGTCTTCCCACTTGATGTGGTAAATCGCGGCGGTCATCGATACGCGGTCACCGAAGCGACCTTTGTAGCCGACCTCGTAGTTGTCGATGGTGTCCGGATTGATAAATTTCTCATGGGATTCAATACAGGGTTCCTGTTCACCGCTGGCAACTTGCTCGGGGGTGCACACCGGATAGGCGTTTACCCCCCCGTTCCGATAGCCCTGTGAATAAGTGAAATACACCATGCCATCGTCGGCGATATCCCAGGCGGCGTTCAGTTTGAACAGATCGCCTTCATCCTCCCCCTGGGTGCTGGTTGAACTCACGTTAATGGAATCCTGGGGCTCGCCAAAAGCGACGGTGTCAAAGAGTGGGAATGCGACGCCACCGACTTCGGCGGTTTCGAACTGGTAACGGCGATAACCACCTGTTACTGACAGCGTGTCGGTGATGTCGTAGGTCAGTTCACCGTAGAAGGCAGACTCTTTTTCTTCCAGGTTGCTGATACTGAAATATTCCAGGCTGTCTGGACGCAGCTGTAAACCGTCCCAGTTATCCACCCAGAACTGGTCGAAGTAGGGGGTGAATTCCTCACTGGTGCCTTCGCCGACGTATTTGTTCTGGAAGTAACCCGCCACCCATTTGAACGGCCCTTCGTGCTGGGAAGACATGCGCAGCTCGAAGGTGTCGGACTGGTCGTCCACAATCTCGCGGGTATAAGAAGAAAAAGTGGGGAAGGAGTCGTAGCCCAGATCGAGGTCCAGCAACAGGTCGGTCTGGTCGCGCTGTCCCAGCTCTTCATACTCGGAGCGGCCGTACACCATGGTGGCCTGGGCAAAGCCGAGATCGCCAGTCAGCTCCAGGCTGGTGAGTTTGTTGGTGTAGTGGTTGGGTTCCTCGTAGCGCATAGCGGATTCGTAGCGGCCGGTATTGAACGCGAGTCGATGGGTTAACTGGCGGCCTTCCGCTTTGGTGTCCTGGTAGTAGTGCCACAGGTTGGCTTCCAGCCAGTCGGTGGCGAGCCAGCGCACATTAATACGAGTGGAGGTGGTGTCTTCGCCGTTGGCATCCTTCACCCGGCGCAGGTTTGCGGCGACATCTTCAGGGTCGCTGAAATCCGGGTCCGGATTGGACACGCCGGATTCACGCACTACGTAGTTGTAATCGATAAAGCCCGGATCCTGAACGCTGTCCGCATTGACGCGCACAGCCAGGGTATCGGTGATGGGGATATTCAGGGTGGCACCGTACTCCTGACCGAGGCCGGAGCTTTCACTCATGCTGCTGGCGGTGCCGCGAAACTTGGCGCTGAAGCCGGACGGGTCTGCTTTGTTGGGGATATAGCGAATGGCGCCGCCCATGGTGCCCTGGCCGTAAAGGGTGCCCTGGGGACCGATCAGAACTTCCACACGTTCGAGATCGTTGGGCTTCAGATCGACCTGCAGAGGGATGTCGCCAAGGTACATGGCGACGGTGCCGCTGCTGAAACCTGGTCCCAGACCACCGGTGTTGAGGCCGCGTACCAGCATATCCGGTACTTCATCCCGCGCACCGCGATCCACCACGGTCAGCCCCGGGGTGTAGTAGGCAATTTTGGAAATACTGTCTAGACGCAGGTCTTCGATCTTCTCGCCACCCACGGCAGAGATATTGATGGGAATTTCCATCACATTCTCTTCCCGGCGCGAGGCGGTCACCACTACTTCCTCGAATACCCCTTTGATCTGCGTGTCGGACTCCTGGGCCATGACTGCCTGAGGTACCGGCAGCGCGGCGCAGGCTATCGCCAGGGCCAGGTGTGATTTCTTGATATCTATTGAGCGGTGGCCGTTATCCATGGATTTCCCCCAGGCTGTTTTTGGTTTATCGGGGGAATTACGTGCAACCCGCGTACCAGCAGAGGTTGGTATGAATTACTCGATTGATCGGTATTTCCGCGAATAATGTCCTGCTGTGGCCTCAATCCGGTGCGAGGCTGGAATTTTTACTCGGCCGTCAGGCCATTTTGGTGCCAGAGCGTGACCTGAGAGTGGTCTTAGATTGGAGGGGGCGGGTAGGAGCGCAAGCGAGAATGGGCAACAAAAAAGGCGACCCAGTTGGGTCGCCTTTGCGGGGTAGCCGGGGGATGCTGAAATCAGCGGGTGCCGTACACCACCATGGTCTTGCCCTTCACGGATACCAGTCCCTGTTCCTCCAGGGTCTTCAGTACCCGGCCCACCATTTCGCGGGAGCAGCCAACGATACGGCCGATTTCCTGGCGGGTGATCTTGATCTGCATGCCTTCCGGGTGGGTCATGGCATCCGGCTCGTTGCACAGGTCGAGCAGGGTGCGGGCCACACGGCCGGTGACATCGAGGAATGCCAGATCGCCCACCTTGCGGGTGGTGTTGCGCAGGCGACCGGCCATCTGGGTGGCGAGGTTGAACAGGAACTCCGGGTGCTGACGGGTCAGCTCCTGGAACTTGCTGTAGGAGATCTCTGCCACTTCACATTCGGTTTTGGTGCGCACCCAGGCACTGCGGGTATCCTGGTCGAACAGACCCATTTCGCCGAAAAAGTCACCGTCGTTCAGGTAGGCGACGATCATCTCGCGGCCTTCGTCGTCCTCGATCAATACTGTGACCGAGCCGCGCATGATGAAGTAGAGCGACTCGCAGCGGTCACCGGCGTAGATGATGGTGCTTTTGGCCGGATACCGACGGCGATGGCAATGTGCAAGAAAGTCTTCGATGTTGCCTGCTGACAGGGTTTCTTCGGTAGCGACCGTCACGGATCTACTCCTCTTCTAGAATTTTTGTGCCTGATCCCGGGTATAGAGAATGATTATCCCGCTAAAACCCGTGTGCCAACAGGGGCAAGGCGCGGCAATACTCCGCAATGTGACCTGGGACACTCTTTACGAAGGGCTGGGATTGAGGGGTGTTTATAACGGTTGTCGGCAGCCCTGACAACCGTGGTAAGTAATGACTTACTCTTGCGCAGAAAGTTCCCTCGCCTTTGGTAGACGGTTTGCCCTGCTTTTCCGCGGGCCCACTGTGATAAGCTCCCCGCCCTCATCAAACTGGAAGGAGTTGTTGCATGGCTGGCGTTATGCAAGGTCGGGTGACCTGGGTCGATGGTGTCACTTTTGTCGGTGAATCCGGCAGTGGTAACTCGGTAGTGATGGAGGGTGGCCAGAAGAACAATGGTATTCGCCCTATGGAAATGATCCTGCTTGGGGTGGGCGGTTGCTCCTCCTACGATGTCGTCAGCATTCTGCAGAAGGCCCGCCAGGACGTATTGAGCTGCCACGTGGAACTCAAGGGTCACCGCCCGGATGCGGTACCGGCACCGTTTGAAAAGATCGAGATGGAGTTCGTGGTACGCGGGCGCAACATCAAAGAAGCGCATGTGGCCAAGGCCGTTGAGCTGTCTGCGGACAAATACTGCTCTGCATCCATCATGCTGGGCAAGGCGGGTGTCGAAATCGTGCACTCCTATCGCATCGAAGAGATCTGACCCATCTGCGGGCCCCGGTATTCGCCGGATGCCGGGGCTTTTTACCGCTGTTATCCTCTGTGTTCTGCAGGCCTCCTGTGGCCTGCGCTGAACCCCAAGCTGAGGAAACCCAGCTAAGATTGTGTCATTCCAACGCCCCCACTAAGATGCGCGCATTTGTACTCATTCAGCGGGAAAAACGATGACAGATATCAACGGTAAGGCCACTATCCGCATTCTCACTACCGGTGGCACCATCGAAAAAAGCTATTGCGAGTCCGAAGGTACCCTCAAGAACCGGGCCTCTATCATCCGCGAGGGACTGATCTCCAGCCTGCGCCTGCCGTATACCCATCTGGAGCTTGAGAGCATCCTCAACAAGGATTCCCTGGAGATGGACGACAGCGACCGCATGCAGATCTGCAGTGCCATTGCCCGCACGGCGGAGCAGGGTGACCCGATTGTCGTGCTGCACGGCACCGACACCATGTCGGTTACCGCCGACTACTGCTTTCAAAAGATGGGCACCCCGAGCGTCCCCGTGGTGTTTACCGGTGCCATGAAACCCATGGGCTTTATCGACTCCGATGCCCGCCAGAACTTCACTGAAGCCCTGCTGGCCGCACGCCTGGTCACGCCCGGCTTCTATATTGCATTCCACAACCGGGTGTTCTCCATCCCCGGCGCGCGCAAGAATCTGGAAACCGGTACCTTCGAAGCGATCTGACCTGCGTCTCGTCTGTTGGAGCCGGTGTAGTAGCCGGTTTAGTAAGCCTGCCAGCAGGCGAACCGGTCGCAGGTTCTCCAGACAACGTTACCCCTTTGATTTGTGATCACATTTTAGGTATAAACTGAACAATCATTCAGTTTAATATTTACCCTGCAACCCAGATTCGAGGTGCGCATGACCGATAACCGGACCGAGAAGCCGAGCCCGCAGACCCTTGAGCAATGGCTCGCACTGGCGGAAACCCTCACCATCGAGGGCCGCGCCTTTATCAATGGCGAATACGTCGACGCCCTGAGTGGCCAGACCCGCGCCTGTACCAGCCCCGCGGATGGCCGCGAACTGGTGCAGGTTGCGAACTGTGGCCCCGATGATGCCGAACGTGCGGTAAAGGTCGCGCGGGATACCTTCGAGTCCGGGGTCTGGTCCCATATGCCGCCGATGGATCGCAAGAAGATCCTGGTGCGCTTTGCCGAACTGATCGAGGAAAACCGCGAGGAAATCGCCCTGCTGGAAAGCCTCGATGCGGGCAAACCCATCAGCGATACCATGAACGTGGATGTGCCGAGTGCGGTTACCACCATCCGCTGGAACGCTGAGGCCATCGACAAGATCTACGACGAGATCGCTCCGACAGGGCCCACCGAAATTGGTTTGATTACCCGTATGCCCCTGGGGGTGGTTGCGGCCATCGTGCCGTGGAACTTCCCGCTTTCCACCACTGCGTGGAAGCTGGGACCAGCGTTGGCCACCGGCAACAGTGTGATCCTGAAGCCCGCCTCCAATACCCCGCTGACCGCGATCAAGCTGGCCGGCCTGGCGAAGGAAGCCGGCCTGCCGGATGGCGTGCTGAACGTGTTGCCGGGTCCCGGCAGCAGCCTCGGCAAGGCGCTGGGTCTGCACATGGACATCGATGGCCTGACCTTCACCGGCTCTACCGAGGTAGGCAAGACCCTCACCGAGTACTCCGGCCAGTCCAACCTCAAGCGCACCTTCCTCGAGCTGGGCGGCAAGAGCCCCAATATCGTGTTCGCCGATGCGGATCTGGACAAGGCCGCGGAAGCAGCGGCGCTGGCGGTGTTCTACAACCAGGGCGAAACCTGTACCGCGGGTACTCGCCTGCTGGTGGAAAAGGGCATTGCCGATACGTTTATCGAGAAAGTGAAGAAAGCATCCGAGCGTTTCCAGCCCGGTCACCCGCAGGATCCGAATACGGTGATGGGTGCACTGATCGACCAGAGCCAGTTCGACACCGTTGAATTTTACGTGGCCAAGGGCCTGGAGCAGGGTGCACAGCTGGTATGCGGGGGCAGACCGGTGGCGGCAGTGGAAGGCGGCCACTACTACGAGCCCACCATCTTCAAGAGCGTAACCGGGGATATGACCATTGCCCGCGAGGAAATTTTCGGTCCGGTACTGTCGGTGATCGAATTTGAAACCGAGGAGGAAGCGCTGAAAATTGCCAACGATTCCATCTACGGTCTCGCCTCCGGGGTCTGGACCCGGGATATCGGTCGCGCGCACCGCATGGCCCGAGACATCCGCGCCGGTTCGGTATGGGTGAACAACTATTTTGGCGGTGACATCACCGTGCCTTTCGGCGGCTTCAAACAGTCCGGCAACGGCCGCGACAAGTCGCTGCATGCGCTGGATAAATACTGCGAGCTTAAATCCACCTGGATTGATATCAGTTGATGTATACGCATTGAGCGCCAGATTTGTCACCACAGGGCCGCAGCAGCGGCCCATTTTAATTCGGCTGTCCATTCAGCCCGCAGTCATCCGGCGGTCAATATCATGGAATTGTGACCTGCCGCGAATGCGCGCAAAGCATACCGGGTTAGGATGGTGCTCAGGCTGTATGTGCCACTCTTTACCACCGATTAGATGGCACCACTGAATAGAGGCGTTTTTATGTTTAAGAAAGTATCCGTCGCACTTGTTGCCGTTACCATGATTGGCGCTGCCGGCACTGCGCTGGCGAAACCGGACAAGCAGGGTGAGCTTCCTCCCGGCCTGCAAAAAAAAGTCGAGCGTGGCGGTGAACTGCCCCCCGGCTGGAAGAAAAAACTGGTGCGTGGACATGTACTGGAAGACACCATTTACCGTCACGCGGTCATCGTGAAGCCGGTAGACCGCCATGGACTGGTGACCGTACGTATTGAGGGTGAGCTGGTCCGCCTGATTCACGCCACCCATGAAATCGTCGATATCCTCTCACACTGACGGAATAAATCGCGCAAGCGCTTGTCAAGGACGCTGATCTACCCTATACCAGCCTGAATACCACACCGGGCAATGTGAGCAGGCCATGGGCGAATACCATCACGGCTTTTCCGTCAGTATCGAGCGCAGCAGCGATGAGCGGGTGCTACTTTCCTTGCATGCTCGCGGCAAGCTGGAACATCAGGATTACGAGACCCTGGTGCCCATGCTGGAGTCTGCCGTCGCGGGCATGACCCATCCAAAAATAGACGTGCTGTTCGATATGCGAGAGCTGGAAGGCTGGGAAACCCGCGCGGCCTGGGACGATTTCAAACTGGGCCTCAAGCACGGGCGTCAGTTCGATAAAGTGGCCATGGTCGGCAGTAAGTACTGGCAGGAAATTGCGGCCAAGGTCGGGACTTGGTTTATCGGCGGCGAAGCGCGGATCTTTGCCACCCGGGAAGAGGCCTTGGCCTGGCTGCAGGAAAGCGCATAAACTCCTAACCCGGCTGTTCTATAAACGGCTCCCGCCATCTGGCTGGGGCCGTTTGTGCTATTGGCCGGTCCAAAACGAGAATAACATTTGGGGAGTGTGCATGTTCGAATGGATTGCGAGTCCGGAAGCCTGGATTGCGCTGGCGACGCTGGCTGCCCTGGAAATTGTCCTCGGCATCGACAATATTATCTTCATTTCCATTCTGGTCGGCCGCCTGCCGGAAAAGCAGCGCGAGTCCGCACGCTTTATCGGCCTGGCACTGGCCATGCTTACCCGACTTGCGCTGCTGTTTTCCATCGCCTGGATCATGGGGCTGACCGAACCCTGGTTTACCGTCTTCGGTGAGGAAATCTCCGGGCGGGATGTGATCCTGATCGGCGGGGGCCTTTTCCTGCTATTCAAAGCTACCCATGAAATCCACAACAGCCTTGAAGGTGAAGAGGGTGGGCACAGTAATGTCGCCACAGCCACCTTTGGCATGGTACTGGTGCAGATCGCCATCCTGGATATCGTGTTTTCGCTGGATTCAGTGATTACCGCCGTGGGCCTGGTGGACCATGTATCCATCATGGCCATCGCCATTGTGCTTGCCGTAGGAGTGATGCTGTTTGCCGCCAAACCCATTGGTGACTTTGTGGATCGCCATCCCACAATCAAGATGCTGGCCTTGTCATTCCTGATTCTGGTGGGGGTGACACTGATTGTCGAAGGTTTCGATGTGCATGTGCCCAAGGGCTACATCTATTTCGCCATGGCGTTTTCCGTGGCGGTGGAGATGCTCAATATTCGCTTGCGCAAGAAGCAGGTTGCCGCCGTGGAATTGCGCAAGCCGCTACGCGAAGAGTGAGCTCCTCGCGCGCAAGAGACGATTCCGTGCTCAACCATATTGAATCAATGGGGCTGGGTAGAACGCAGACGATCCTGTTACACCCCGGGTAGAGGGCTCCCGCGGGTAGCTGTATAACAATTGGAATATGAATTAAGTATCAATGAATAACTCAGGTGTATTTATTTTATCCGCGGCGTTGCTACTGCTTGGTGGCTGTGGTGGTTCTTCCGGGGGCGGCTCATCCGAAAAAAGTGCCCCCATTGCGGCTCCGGTCATCGAGATCACCGGCGAGGCAAATGAAATTACCCGGGATAACACCCCAAAGTTGGCCTCACTGGTCGTGGATATTCTCCAGGCTGCTCAGGATAACCAGCGCATCTGGTACCGAGGAAGCTATTTCGACCAGCTTGCCGCCGGTGTGGATAAGGGGCAGTGTGAACAGGGTGGGCGTTACCGTATCGAAATGTCCGAAGATCGTACCGTGCTGAGCGAGCATTACGACGGTTGCCGAATGTTCGACGACGGGCGGCAGCAGTACCTGACTGCCAGTGGCGATATCCGTACGGAATTTTCCGGTATTTCCAGCTCCGGTGATTTTTCCGTGCGAACTATATATCGGGACTATCTAATCAGCGTTGGCCAGGGTGAGCAGGAACGGCTGGATGCGCTGATGGAATACCGTGGCAACAGTATTGATGGTTCCGAAAAACGCGCCGAAGTGCGGATGGATCTGCATGCCAGAAGCAGCGTTGAAGGTGAAATGAAAGCAAAAAACATCCACTTCTTCGTTGCGCCTGGAGTGGATTTTATGAATTACATGGATGGCGTTCAGGATCTGAGCGGAACAATTGAATACGTCGGTATCGGAACCACGAACCTCGAATTTGACACGGCTGCGGCGAAGATTCTTTTCCGTGGCGATGGTGAAAGTCGCGGCGAAATGCGTGTATACCAGCAGGCGGTTTATATCGGCTTCGATGCCGCCGGTGACGGTGCGGCAGATTATGGGCTGTCTGTCCCGTTGGATAGAATGGAAGATATTCCGTTTCAGGTGACGGCGCCCTCCACGCCCTATATCCGTACCGAAACGGCCTGGGATCTGAAAGGGAAAACATTTTTTGCCGGCGAACCGTCTACCTTCTCGATACTACAGAATTTCATGGATGCGGGTGGCCACCTGCTGGAATATTCCGTGGATGTGGTTTCGGTGGTGCAGAAGGATTACCCCAGTGATCCGCTCTATGGCGAACCAGAGCCCGTGCCCTTCCATTATACGGTCGAGCAGCCTGCGGCGGGGCTGGTAACAATCGAAACCGACACGGAATTTACGAAAGACCTGGCGGTGTTCGAGCTGGAAATTTCTGCCGTCAACACCATCGGCTCGGAAAGTGAAAGGCCGCTAAGTATCGAAGTCTATGTGTACCTGGATACCGACAAAGACGGTACTTCAGATTACAACGACGACGATGATGATAACGATGGCGTGCAGGATTATTACGATGCACTTCCCAAAGACGCTACCGAATCGGAAGACGCTGATGGCGATGGTATAGGTGACAACGCCGATCTGGATGACGATAACGATGGCACCGAGGATATTGCGGACTTTTATCCCAACGATAATCTTTGCTTCGCCGAAAGTGATGGCGATGGAACCCGCTGCTGGTTCCACCAGCTGGGATACCTGGGTGATTGGGAGGCGGTTCTCGGGCGTGATGGAGTGGTTTATTACCACAATCCCGATGAGCTGGAGTTAAAACGCTGGGACAGCGTCAGCGGGCATTTCCTGCCCTCCATATTCCGTGAGCCGGCAACCATCGGTTCTACCAGTGATCATGCGAGGATGTACCACGCAAGGCCACAGCACGCGCTTTACTTTCTTTATGATGACCGTGTGATTTCACGTGTTTCGCTGGGTGATACAGAACCTCAGGAAACGTTTTTTGCCCGTGCGCCGGATGAAACCGTTGTCGACTACCTGTACAACATGGATTTTGCTCCACTGCATACGGTTTTACTGGGCCAGAATGGTCTCGGTCGTCTGCATCACAGTTACGATCTGCAGGGTGGGCTGGTCGACGCCCGTGGGGAAGAGCTGGAGCACTATGATGATTCCTATTACCGCTGGGCCGATTCTTCGGCATTCTGCGTAAACGGATTCCGGCTGGATAAGGTCACCGGTGAGTTTGAGGAACTGGGCGAAGGCAGTCAGTTTGAAGACCCTTGCGGTACCAACTGGATGAACACAGGAAGGCAGCCCACTGTGTCACCGGATGGTACCCTCGCCATTTTGTCGGGGGGCAGGATCATCAATGCATCTCAGGAAGAGCTGGTCCACGTAAATCTGCCCGGTGGGGTGGTTGAATGGGGTAACGCGGGAATTTACCTGTTGAACAGCAATAAGGAAGTGATATACCGCTACAGCGCTGACGGAGAAGAACTGGAGAGTATCCAGTTGTACCCGAATAAGTATCCAACGAGAGTACTTTCCAATGACGAGCGTTTGATCTGGTTTGACGGATCTGCGCCCAACATTATTGTCTTCCCGGCTGAGTAGATTTCATCCAGGTTTGGTGTTTATCGACAGCAAACCCACCGAGCCTCTCGGAGGAAAAAATAATTAGCTGACATGTGGTTTTACAGCGGGCAGAAAAACGGCGAGTATTGGACTCGCCGTTTTTCGTTTGGCACCTTCAATGTGCGATTTTCGCGGCGCAGAATAATCAAGAAAAATAAGGAGCTGAGATGTTTGTTGTTCGCCCCAGGTCAGGATGTTTCGCCATCCTGGCCGCGTTGTCATTATCTTTGGGTTCGTTGTGCAGCCAGGTACAGGCCGCGGATCTTGCAACGCTGTTCCAGGCATATCAGGCGGCTATGGCGGAGGGGGATGCCAGTGCGGTAAAGGAAAAAGCCGCAGCCGTGTATGAGTACGCGCAGCAGAATCTACCCCAGGACAGTAAAAGCCGAGCGGCAGCGGAGCTGAATTTCGGCAAGGCGCTGTTCGCCAGTAAAGACTACCAGCGCGCAGAGCAGGTACTCGAGGAGGCGCTGAATACCTATCAACAGGCCTACGGTGAAAAGGCCCAGGAGTTGGTTGACCCGTACCTGGAGCTGGCCAAAGCTGTCGCTGGAAACCAGCGAGCGTCATGGGCGCACCAGCGCACCTACAAAAAATATATTCGCAAAGCGTTGCGTATTGTGGCGGACACTCAGGGCAAGGACTCATTACTGTATGCCATAGTGTCACTGGAAGCCGGCCGGGTTTCACTGGATCTGGCCAAGGCGCCGGAAGCTCGCGGGTATCTCGAAGATGCTCACGCAGCATTTAGCGGGCCGCATAGTAAATACCAGCTGCAACGTTTCTACGCCAATTTTTATCTCGGCAAATATCATATGGCGAAAAAGCAACACAGCAGTGCCCGCGAGTATCTGGAAGCTGCACTGGAGATTGCCGACCAGAAGGGCGTGCCCGACGGCACCCTGGAAATGACCACTCGTGCATTCCTGGTGGATATCTACGATTCCCTGGGCGAGGAAGAGAAATCCATCGCGCAATGCCGCACTATCGGTTCAATGGTGCCCTTCGATATGGATCAGGAACCAAAGCCGCTATTCCGGCGTATGCCCGAATACCCCGAAGCCGCGCTAAACAATGGTCAGGAAGGATTCGCGGTGGTCAACTTCACCATTTCCGACAGCGGTATTCCCAGGGATATTAAAGCGATTGAAACCGAGGGCTCGAAAAGCTTTGGTTTCGCTGCAGAAGAATACGTCAAGCGCCTGCGCTACGCGCCGCGCTTTGAGGGCGGCGAGCCTGTGGATACCCCGGACCGAAAGGTAAAAGTGAAGTTCAGCATGGGCAAATGACACCGCGTCAATGCATATCTGACTTTGAAACAAGGGCGAAATATTTCGCCCTTTTTTATGTCCGGACTTCGGCGGAAGAGGCTCCGCCTGGTTCAATCCTGTTCAGGCGGCCCGTTTCAGGCGGCCCGTTTCAGGCGGCGCCGCGGTGCCGATGGGCGGGTAGGGAAGCTGGGGCCGGTGGGTGCAGCGCTCGCCTGCAGGTACTGCACGATGGCATCGCGCAGTTTTACAGCACCGCCTTCTATTCCCTGATTACCGAACAGGCGATTGAATTCGATGACGTAGGGGTGCTCGCCCACCATGGCGATGTCCCAGCCTGCGTGATTGATATTCAGGGTACGTGCAAGGTGCAGGGCCAGGTCGATGGCGGCCTGGGGTACCGGGCTGTGGTCCACCAGGCCCCCCTTGGAAACATTGTTGTAAAAGCCCTGGGCTGCCTGCAGTCGCCAGTAAGCGGTCACCACCTGGTCGCCGACGATCACGATACGGATATCGCGGTCGATCGGCAGCCATTCCTGCACGTACAGCACATCGGTCTTTTCCAGATAGCTCCGCCAGTCTTCCTGATTTTCGATCAGCCACACCCCGCAACCGCGCGCGGCCTTGGGCAGCTTGGCGACAAACGGATGGTCCATCGCCTGCCACAGGTCGTCGGCGTTTTCCGGGGTGTTAGCCCGGATATGGGTGCTCGGGGTATTGGCGGGGGCAACCAGTTCAAAAGCGCGGGTCATTTCGATTTTGTTGTGGCCCAGACGGTAACTGGGCTCGCTCGGAAAAACGCGCGCTTTCAGGCCATAAGTCAGGGCGTTCAGTTGCCAGTATTCCGGGAACAGAACCCATTCCGCTTCGGCAATTTCCGCTTTGTATTTGAATACTTCAGTGGGCTTCAGCTGCAGGGTGTCTGCGAAACCGAGAGTTCTGAAAACGTCGAAAGAAACCCATGTCACGGATAAGAACACGCACAAATTGAGGTGCGCATTTTTACTGTCAGGAGGGATTTGGCGTCAAGTGATTTCTGTTGGTTTTTTAGCCGTTTCCATTGGCCTCCACCCGCGGAAGAGTGGCTCGAATACCGGGACTTCTGCCGCACAAAAATTCTGCAGTAGAGCGAAAGATTGCTCAGAAAACCTCCAGGTGCCGAACAAAAAGAGACTTTGTTCTCGTTTTTTGACGTGTAATAGCTCTAAAGGGCTATTGTGACGCCATTCCTTACGGTGCATTATTGCGCCTTCGTGTATTTTGTGTGAGCTGTATCACAAAGTTGCGCCTCACAAGAGTGCACGCGCAGCAAACTTTAAAGACGGAAATTCGCCGTGTTTCCAGGGGTTTGGGTGGGCTTGGTGACGCGGTTCAGGAAGATTCTTTGCGGAAATAATGGGGGAGAAAACCATGTACAAAAAACTCGCGCTGGCCCTTGCGGTCGTGTCGCTGGCTGCCTGTGGCGGCGGTGGCGGCTCGTCGGACAATGGCGGCAGCTCAAGCAGTAGTTCCAGCAGCTCTAGCTCGAGCAGCTCCAGTTCCAGTTCTAGCTCGAGCAGTAGTTCCAGCTCCAGCTCCAGCTCTAGTTCCAGCTCCAGCAGCAGTTCCAGTAGTGGCGGCAGCAGCTCCAGCAGCAGTTCCAGTAGCAGTGGTTCAAGCAGCAGCAGTTCCAGCGGCGGCAGCGGCAGTGGTGTACCGGTAGGCGGTACCGCGGCCAAGGGCATTATTGCTGGTGCGGACGTGGAAGCCTTTGCTGCAGACGGCAGCGCCCTCGGCAAAACCACCACCGGTATCGACGGCACCTACGCCATCGAGCTGGAAGATTACAGCGGTCCGGTGCGACTGGTATTGAGTGCACCGAGTGAAGGCTTCGCTTACGTCACCTGTGACGTTGCCGAGTGTCGTGTGGCAGGTGCCAACGACGAAGACACCAATACCGACGGCAAAATCACCTTCGGTGAAAAATACGCGCTGGATTATCAGTTGAGCTCCGTGGTGTTCGTCGATGAAACCGCAACCGAGGTTTCTTCCGGCATTACCGCGCTGACCACTCTGGTGGCAGAAAAGGCGGGTACCCCCCTGACTCAGGCAGCGATCAGTGCCGCCAATACCTTTGTAAAAGACACCTTCGGCCTGGATGCCAATCCCAGCACCGTTGCCCCGATCGACCTCACCAGCGCGACTGAAGCCGGTGAGCAGGAGCTGCGTTTTGCCCTGCTCAACGCGGCGATCGAAGCCTCGGCCGATGGGAACGTCGCCGGACAACTGCAGGTACTGAGTGCAGGTTTCGTCTCCAATACGGTGGATGCGGCTGAGCTCCAGGAGATCAGTACAAACATCGAATCCGTTGCGACCGCGACCAGCGCGAATAACACCGCTCTGGCGGGCGACGTGGCTGACGCCTCAGAAGCGGCTCAGGACGACGCCGAGGTTGCCATCGCAGAAAACTGTGAAGGCGGTACCTGTAAGCCTGAAGTGGAAGTTGCTGAAGATCTGAAAGACAACCTGGCCCAGGCCAAGGCGCTGGTAGCTACTACACGCAAGGTCTCTATCGAAGCGGTGGAAGCGATTCAGTCGGAACTGGATGAAACATCCGACGGTTATAACGCTGACAATGTCGTCGTACAGATGAAGATGGCGGCCGAGGTTTTCAGTGAGGAAAGAGCCGCTGCTGCGGACGGTTTCCACTACCTGCTGGCGTCTCTGGTGGATCAGATCGGAGCTGTCACTTTCGACGGCGCCGCGCTGGTTACCGATGTCCAGGATGCTGCTGCGTATAATTTCGCCAACGCCTACGATTACTACTGTGTCTGGGATCCCGTTGCCGTCGAAGCGGAGTGTGGCAACTATGCTCCTGAGCTTGCCGAATTCCTGACGCATTATGTGGCCGGTACTATCAGCCAATCCGGTACCAGCTTCTCCATTACCGGTGGTAAGTACGACATCGACGGTGACAGCGGCACTACCGAAGATCAGGTGGCGGTAGAAATGACCGTTACCCTGCCTACGGTAACTGGTGATGAGGAAACCGGTTTTGTTCTGGGTGGTGTTGCCAACCAGCTGGCCATTTCCGGTAGCGCCAGCCTGGGTGATTCCGACCTCGCCATTAACGAAGGTTCTGCACTGACCCTGACGCTGGCGGAAGCCTTCTCTACCAATGACGAGGTTGAACCGCAAATCAACGCGATCAGTCTGGTGGCTGACGTTTCTCTTGAAGATGCGGATCACTCTTTTAACGGTAGCCTTGAAGCCGCAGTGAAGAAATCTGAGGGGCTTGCTGCACTCAGTCCGGAAAACTACTTCCTGTCTCTGCTGCCGGAGAAACTGGCTCTGAGCGGCACCTTTACCGATAAGAGCACCCAGAATTCTCTCGATGCCGAGGTTAGCCTCACTCTGGACAACGTGAACGAGTTTGCGTTCATCGCTGAAGGCAAGGTACGCGAGGACCTGGCCACCTATACCTACAATGCGGAAAGCAACACGCTCACCGTGGTACATGGTCTGGAAGGCAACCGGGCGACCGTTACCTACTCCCACGTTGCGCAGGATGTTGGCGGTTACTTCGAACACTACGTCAATGTCTCCTGTGTAACCGAAGGCATTGCCTATTGTCCGGGTAACGGTGATTACCATGTCTGGGGCGTAAACGTCCTGGTTCCGGAAGCCACTGATGCTACCGCATGTGAATCCGACCCTTATTACGGCTGGTGGAATGACGAGAGCCAGCAGTGTGTCCGTGGCGTACCTGCCGACCAGAGTGGGATTGATCAGGATATTCGCGTGGTCTTTACCGCGGATTACCAGTACCTGCTGTCTGGTGTGGAGGCGTACGTTCCCGGTGAGGGCTGGTACGATGCGGGCCCCGAATACTGGTGGGATGCCAACTATTTGGAGTCTGTTTTTGGCGAAGCGGCCAGCGGCACCATCACCGCGTATCTGGATGAATCCGACTTCGACGTCGATGCGGAAAACCGTTACGCCAAAGCCACCCTGCGCGTGAAGGCCGCAGGTACCCTTTCCCATAACCTGCCGGCAATGGACGTAGAGCTGGTGATCAAACGCACCGGTTTCGAACTGGCGGATGCCAGCCTGACCCTCCAGTGGGGCAGTGATCTGCTGCGTATCGACGTTGCCTACACCGGTGAAGAAACCAACAGCATGACCCTCAGCGACGGCACCGGCGCCGAGTTTTTGCTGGAGCTGTTCGAAGACGACACCGTTGCTGGCCTGATCACCAAAGACGGTACCGTTTACGGCACCCTGTCTGAAGAAAACAACATCTATGTGATTACCTGGATCGACAATGGATTTGAAACACTGCTCTAAGCAGTGCGACTCTCACAGGAGCGGAAAAGGTCACCTTCGGTGGCCTTTTCTGTTTCTGGCACTTGTGAATGTGCCGCAGCAGTCAGTCGCACTTGAAGCCTATAAAAACAACAACCGGGTGTACTTGGCATTTTCTTCACGCACCGTGAGTGAAGCCTTGCCGATCAAGGAATTTGCCGATGAATGGCAACAGCCACCGGGTGACGGAGACAGTACCTGGACGCGCAATCGCCTGGACCTGGGTATCTGGTATCGGGACTGGGGGGTAGCCTATACCCAGCGCTTTGATTACCAACTGCGCTACAACAACGCCACCACGGATCTTTATTACCGGGACGAAAACAATCTGCCGGCGCCGGAAGGGGCGGTTCCCGTACGGCTCGAGATCTCCCAGTTGCGCGCCCAGGGCCTCAAGTTACAGCGGCGCTGGCGTTGGGAGTCCGGTTATTTTCTGCAGACGGATCTCTCGCTATTGAGTGCCAGCGATTTCCAGGACGGATCACTGGCGGGCGAGCTCGGAAATGAAAATGGCTTTTTCTCTGGCACCGCCGCATTGGATTACCGCTACAGCGAGGATCTGTTGCTGGCGCACCAGTTTGAACAACCGGAAGGTGACGGGCTGGCGCTGGATGTAAGCGTTGGTTATAGCGGCGCGCGGCGTTCGCTCATGCTGGAAGTGCAGGACCTGTACAGTGCCATCCGCTGGGAACAGGCACCGCATACCTATGGTGCCTTCGATACCATAGACCGGGACGTGGCGGGGGAAGTGCAGCTGAATCCGCTGTTTTCCGGCAAACGCCTGCTGGAAGACTTTCAGCAGGAGATGCCGAGGTACGGCCTGGTAAGCTACACCGAGCATATTGCTGGTGGCGCTGATGTAAAGGTGGATGTCGAGTATTTCAGTGGTGATCTGCGCTACCGTCCGGGGATGCGCTGGGGTGACGTGCCGGGAAATCCCTACCTGGGCTATGAAGTGGAAGATGGTCAGTGGCTGCTGCAGTTGAAAGACGACCGCGGTTTCTGGCATTTGCAGCTGGGGTCTGACAACCGGGATTGGGAGAAGGCGCGCAGCCTGACACTGGCGTTCGGTTTCAGTGCGCCGATTATCTGAGATGCTGATTATCAAAAGCACTGTTGGTTTTTGGCAGGCTGTGAAAATGGTTTCAACAGCCTGCTGAAAACGTGCTGTCAGCGGCTCACTTGGCGAGACTCACTTGGAGAGCCTCACTTAGAGAGTCGCGCGGTAACCTGAATTTCGATTTTCATCGCGTCGTCGAGCAGGCGCGCTTCAAATACGGTGGCCGCCGGGCGCACCTCGCCCAGCCATTTTTGCAATACTGGCCAGCAGGGCTCGAAGTCATCGCGGTTGGGGAGAATATAGGTCATGCGGACAATCTCGGCGATGGATGATCCGGCTTCTTTCAGCGCATTTTCAATATTCACAAAACACTGATCGGCCTGTTCGGCCACATTCTCGCTGATGCTGTTGCTGGCGTAATTGAAGCCGGTGGTGCCGGATACAAACACGTAGTCGCCGTCTACCACTGCGCGGGAATAGCCAATCTTGCTTTCGAATTCCGAACCGCTGGAAATCAGTTTTCTGGTCACGGAGGTCCTCCTTGAGATTAAGACCCGAAAGTGGGTCGGGGCGGGGATGATGCCACAGGAAACGGGAACTCTCCTAGTTCCATTCTCGAAGCCTCGCAGTCTCTCTATTTCTATATCTCTTCCGAGTCTCAGGATCCCTGACCTTGCGCTCCCCTGTCGTTTGCATCCTGGCTCAGCGCCTGCCGGCTTAACAATTCGTAAACATTGCGCAGGTTCTT
Source organism: Microbulbifer bruguierae (assembly GCF_029869925.1). NCBI lineage: Bacteria > Pseudomonadati > Pseudomonadota > Gammaproteobacteria > Cellvibrionales > Microbulbiferaceae > Microbulbifer > Microbulbifer bruguierae. Next base: position 3,371,380 of record NZ_CP118605.1, read on the forward strand.
TTTCGCCGCTGTGTTGTTCGCTTCCAGATTCAGCGCTTGTGTATAACTCATCTCTGCCAGTTCCAGATCGCCGTTCAGGCGGTAGATATAACCGAGGGTATTCCACAGCAGGCTCAATTTCGGTTCGATAGATAGCGCTTCCTGGGTTAGTGTCAGGGCTTTCTCAAGACTTTGTACCTGGGAAAGTTCCAGTGCGCGGTTGTTGAGATAAAGGGCTTGTACCCGGGTATCGCTGAGTTGCTTGTGGGCGTAGCGGGTCGGCGGCTCGAAATTCAATTCGATAATTTGTTTGTACCATCCGTAGGTCACCTCCGCATTGATGTGCAGGACGTTTTTCACCAGAGTGCCGCCGTTGCCTCCGGACACCCGGCTGCGCCCGAGAGGTGCCTCCACCAGATTAAAGTGCGCCTGGAGTCCCACCTCGCGTGCAAGTGCCACGATCAGCGCAGAAAACGAAATGCAGTTTCCCTGACGTAGTGCAAAGGCTTCGGCGGCGGTGGTGGTGGTGTGCAGGTCGTAATCCAGCAGGAAGCCGTCCTGCCGCAGGGCGCGCAGGATAAGATGAAAACGCCGGTTGGGGCTGAGCGCTGGTTCAATGGTGTCCACAAAGGCGCGCATTTCCGGACTGACGGCCAGCAGTGCCGGAGCGTGTCGCGCCGTTGTCGTGTTTGTCCCGGCTTCTGCGTTTGACGTTAACAGCGCGGCCGTATCGACTTCCACCAGTGAACGGCCAGTGCCACCCGGGATACCGGTGCAGCCAAACTGAAAAAGTGTGATTAAAAGTGCTATCCATCGCATTGAAAATTCCTCCTGTTGATAGCGATATGGATGCACGAAAATATTTCTATGGATGTGCGTAATCGGTGAAAGCACTGAATCCATCGGCGGAAGGAGCGGGCCGATGCGGAGGGCCGCCAGTCAGAGTGAGGTGTCGCGGCGAAGCGATTTTGGGGGCCGGTGACCGGTTCGCTTTTGGGAGTTGCAAAGTGGCGGGCGGCGAGTAAATCAGTGCCATTATTCAAAAAACGCCCGCCGCAAGGGCGGGCGTCAATGAGTATCAATGAATCTTTGGGTGCCGGGGTGTCACTGGGTGATGGCGGTATGCGGACGCAGTGCGGAAGGGGTGGTCGCCAGTGAACTGAGCAGGAACCAGCGCGGCAACGTCTCCACCAGCTGGCGATCGCCAACAATCTTGAAGTTGCGGTTATTCCGCGCATCCTCCAGCGGCAGCGCGCCACCCCACACTTCGATCAGCGTGCGTGCAGAACCACTGAAGTAGACGTTGACGTCCCGACCCGGATCTGCGTGGCACAGGTCGCGCTCTGCACCATTTGCCATCAGCCACCAGTTTGGGTAGGCCGGAACATCGTTGAATTGGAATTTAAGCACCGCCCTGCCACCAGGGAAGTAACTGTCATCGAGGCGCCGCTGGATATCCCACAGCAGCAATTCCGGATCCAGCTCGTCATCGGTGATCTGCGAGCGGTACCAGTGGAGTCCCCAGTGACCCAGCATGACCACCAATGGTCCCACAGCGCGACCGGATTCGGTCAGGAAATATTCGTACCCCTTGCCGCCAGCAATTCTTTGACGGTATAGCAGCTCGGCCTGTTCCAGTTCCCGCAGGCGTTTGGAGAGCAAGGTGGGTGATATTCGTGACAGTCCGCGCTGGAGTTCACTGTATTTGCTGGTGCCGTGCAAAAGTTCGCGTAGGATCAGCAGTGTCCATCGCTCGCAGAGGAGTTCCGCAGCCTTGGCAACGGGGCAAAACAGGCCGTACTTCATATTGGTTCCTCAATAAGGAATTTATCGGTGATACGGCAGCTACATAATCTGTAGTGGAATACTACAGATCCTGCACTAGGTGGCCAAACTTTGTTTTGCCAGAATACGCGCCGTTCGCAATTGGCAATTCAACAACCGAAAAAATCAGGGAGAAAAACATGTCAATGGAATTGAGTGAGAACCGGCAAACAACAGCAAGCGGGCATGACCCTCTAGCGACCCGATTACTGGTTATGACCTATAGCGTGGTTTCCTATGCCATTGGTACTTCGGCGCTTTTGGCACTGATCCTGTGGATGGGCGGTGTATTGCCCGCCGGGCTGCCGGTCATTGCGCAGGGGCCGGCGTTCGACAGCCCATTGGCAGCATTACTGTGGAATGCCCTGTGGGTAGTGGGTTTTGGCTACAAGCATACGTCAATGGCACGGCCGCGATTCAAAAACTGGTACAGCCGCCACTTTCCGGCGGCGACGGTGCGCAGTAGCTATGTTCTGGCGACCGGCGTTTACTTGCTTCCCATGCTGTATTTCTGGTCGCCGATGCCCGCGGTAGTGTGGGCGAGCGAAGGCGCATTGTCCGGATTGCTGCTGGCCGTGTTCGCGCTCGGCTGGGGCATTCTGTTTGCTGCGACCTTCACTATCGACCACTTCGAGCTGTTTGGCTTGCGCCAGGCTTGGCAGTTCCTGCGGCAGCAGCCGCTCACGGCGCCGAAATTTGTGCAGCGTGGTCTCTATCGCTATATCCGCCACCCGATCATGACCGGGATGCTGATCGGTATCTGGAGTCTGCCGGTGATGACCGTGGAAAAACTGGTGATGGCGTTCGCACTGACCGCTTACGTATTTATCGGGTTGATTTTCGAGGAGCGCGCCCTGCGTCGTACCCTGGGCGAGCAGTACGGCGAATACTGTCAGCAGGTGGGCCGGTTGCTGCCAAAGTTCGGGCGCAAGGTCGCCGGATAATTGGTGTGGGGCATAAAAAAACCGGCGCAAGCGCCGGTTTTTTTATTTGATCAGTGGCTCGGGAAGGAGAACTGTGCACCTTCACGCACACCGCTGGACGGCCAGCGCTGGGTGATGGTTTTGCGGTTGGTGTAGAAGCGCACACCGTCCGGGCCGTAGGTGCCGAGGCTGCCGAACAGGGAGCGCTTCCAGCCGCCGAAGCTGTGGTAGGCCACCGGCACCGGCAGTGGTACGTTGATGCCGACCATGCCTACTAGGATGTTGTCGCTGAAGTAACGCGCCGCTTCGCCGTCGCGGGTGAAGATGCAGGTGCCGTTGCCGTACTCGTGCTCATTGATCATCTGCATTGCCTGCTCCATGGATTCCGCGCGCACTACCAGCAGTACCGGGCCGAAGATTTCCTCTTCATAGCAGGTCATTCCCGGCTGTACCTTGTCGATCAGGGTGCCGCCGACGTAAAAGCCGTTCTCGAATCCGGCCACGTCGGGATTGCGGCCGTCCACCACAATGGTTGCGCCCTGTTGTTCGGCACTGCTGATATAGCCGTTTACTTTTTGTTTGTGGGCCTCAGTAATCACCGGTCCGAAATCATTGCTGCTGTCGGTGTAGGCACCTACTTTCAAACTTTGCATGGCGCCGGACATTTTTTCGATAAAGGTGTCAGCAGCCTCGTCGCCCACGCATACGGCAACCGACAGCGCCATGCAGCGTTCGCCGGAGGAGCCGAAGGCGGCACCGGTGAGGGCGGCTACGGCGTTGTCCATGTCCGCATCGGGCATGATGATTGCGTGGTTTTTGGCGCCGCCCAGCGCCTGGCAGCGCTTGCCGTGGGCAGTGGCGGTGGCATAGACGTATTCGGCGATCGGGGTGGAGCCGACAAAACTGACCGCCTTCACATCCGGGGCGGTCAGCAGGGTATCCACAGCGACTTTATCGCCGTTCACCACATTCAGTACACCGTCCGGCAGGCCGGCTTCCTGCATCAGCTGTGCCAGTAACAGGGCGCAGGAAGGATCGCGCTCGGAAGGTTTCAGTACGAAGGTATTACCGCACACGATGGCCAGCGGGAACATCCACAGCGGTACCATCGCCGGGAAGTTGAACGGGGTGATGCCGGCCACCACGCCCAGTGGCTGCATCTCGCTCCAGGAATCGATATTCGGACCTACGTTGCGGCTGTGTTCCCCCTTCAGCATCTGCGGGGCGCTGCAGGCGAATTCCACATTCTCGATGCCGCGGGTTAACTCGCCCATGGCGTCGTGAGGAATCTTGCCGTGTTCCTCGCCGATCAGTGCACAGATCTTGTCGGCGTTCTCTTCCAGTAGATGCTTGAATTTGAACATCACCTTGGCGCGCTTGGCTGGTGGCGTATTGCGCCATTCCGGGTAGGCAACCTGGGCCGCGGCGATGGCTTCTTCCACGGTATTTTTTGCGGCAATGGCAACCTGCTTGCTGATTTCACCGGTGGCCGGGTTGAATACGTCCTGGGTGCGCTCGGCGGTTTCGATAACCTGGCCGTTAATAAAATGCCCGACAGTGTTCATGGTTTTCCTCTACTTAATTCGGTAACTATTTTTCTGGTTTCACTGACACAATCAGCCTGCAGCGACTTCTCCTATGGAGTCGCCCAGTGCGCTCACCAGCGTGTCCACCTCTTCCGGCTGCGCAACAAATGGCAGCCCCAGCTGGACAGTGTCGCCGCCGTAGCGCACGTAGAAACCTTTTTCCCACATCTTCATTGCAATCTGGTACGGGCGCAGCAGCGGTTCTCCCGGGGCGGCCTCGATGGTGAGGCCTGCGGCCACTCCGCAGTTGCGGATGTCGGAGATCAGGGGAGAACCCTTGAGTTGATGCACGCGCTCTTCCAGTACCACCGCCAGTTCCGCGGCGCGTGCAAACAGGTTTTCGCTTTCCAGAATATCCAGCGACGCCAGCGCCGCGGCGCAGGCCACCGGGTGCGCGGAATAGGTATAGCCGTGGGGCAGTTCCAGCAGGTAATCGAGGCCACCGTGTTCCATAAAGGTGTCGTAGATTTCCTGCTTGGCGATCACTGCGCCCATGGGCACGGCACCATTGGTGAGCTGCTTGGCCACGTTGAGAATATCCGGCGTCACACCGAAGGCCTCGGCACCGGTAGCGGCACCCATGCGGCCGAAGGCGGTGATCACCTCGTCGAAGATCAGCAGGATGTTGTGCTGATCGCAGATCTCGCGCAGACGCTGCAGGTAGCCCACCGGCGGCGGCAGTACCCCGGCGGAACCGGCCATCGGCTCGACGATCACCGCGGCGATATTGGAAGCGTCGTGCAGCGCGATCATTTCCAGTAGCTCGTCCGCCAGATGCGCGCCTTCCTCCGGCATGCCTTTGCAGAATTTGTTCTGCGGCAGCACGGTGTGTGGCAGGTGGTCGGCATCCACCGCGGTGCCGTACAGCGCGCGGTTGGCACCGATACCGCCAACACTGATGCCGCCGAAGTTCACCCCGTGGTAACCCTTGGCGCGGCCGATCAGTTTGGTCTTGCTGGCGAAACCCTTCTTGCGCCAATAGGCGCGGGCAATCTTCAGGGATGTCTCTGCGGATTCGGAACCGGAGCCGGTGAAGAACACCCGGTTCAGGCCTTCCGGCATGAACTGGGTAATGCGCTCCGCCAGCTCAAACGCTTTGGGGTGGCCGAACTGGAATGCCGGCGCGTAGTCCAGAGTACGCAGCTGCGCGCTGACCGCATCGGCAATCTCCACACGGTTGTGGCCCGCACCGCAGGTCCAGAGCCCGGAAAGACCATCGAAGATACGGCGGCCATCGGCGCTGGTGTAGTAGCAGCCCTCCGCCCCGGTGATGATCCGCGGATCCTTCTTGAACTGACGGTTACCCGTGTAGGGCATCCAGTAGGCATCCAGTTGTGACTGGTTCAGCCCGGCAAACTTATCGCTCATTCTTATTCTCCGGTCCGTATGGCGGCATTGACTATCGAGTTGCGCTAAATGTAGATGAGCTTTAATGTTTCATGAATTTCTATTTATCGATGTTTAGTTTCATGAGTGTGAAACTGATCGTGATCCTCTCGTAGGAGCCTGCCTGCAGGCGAACCGCCGCATAGCGGCACGCTTCCCGTTCGCCTGTAGGCAGGCTCCTACGAAAGTGGTACTTGACGAGACAATCTCATGGCTAGAACACAAACCACTCTGCTCGGCCAACTGAGCGATATCGACCTGCGACTGCTGCGGGTATTCCGTGCGGTGGCAGAGGCGGGGGGCTTTTCCGCGGCGGAGCTGGAGCTGAATGTGGGCCGCTCCACCATCAGCCGCCATATCAAGGACCTGGAAGTGCGCCTGGGGGTCACCCTGTGCCAGCGCGGCCGCGGCGGTTTTGCCCTCACCCGCGAGGGGCGCCAGATCTACCAGGCCACCCTGCGGTTGCTGGCCTCCCTGGACACCTTTCGCGGCGAGGTGGCGGACGTACACAAGCGTATGACCGGCCATATCGCCATTGCCCTGTTCGACAAGATGGTGACCAACCCGGCCGCCCGTATCGGCGAGGCTTTGCGCCAGTTTGACGATATGGCACCGGAAGTGAGCCTGGATATTCATATCGAGCCGATCAATGAAATCGAGCGCGGGGTAATGGAGGGGCGCTTCCAGCTGGGGGTGATCCCCGCCCACCGCAGCTCCCCGAGTCTCGAATACCGGCACCTGTTCTACGAGCAGATGTATCTCTACTGCGGCTACCGCCACCCGCTGTTCGGCACCGCGGATATCTCGATCGATGACGACGCCGTCCGCGCGAGCAAATACGCCGGCCTCGGCTACCACTCGCCGAACATGGAAGTGGGCAACCGTCTCGGCCTCGAGCGCGCGATCACCGTCAACGACCAGGAGGCCATCGTCCACTGCCTGCAGTCCGGCCGCTATATCGGTTACCTGCCGGACCACTACGCGGAGACGTTTTTAAAGAAAGGTGAAATCCGCGCACTCTGCCCGCAGCGCTATCACTACGAGTGTGATTTTGTGGCGATCCAGAGACTGTCACCGAAGCCTTCGAGAATTTTGAAAACCTTGTGGGACTGTCTTGGATCGGCGCATCGCGAATGAGGGATATTGTCAGGGGAACGACACACAGGCCCGGCTTCTGACCCTCAATACGGCTTCCTGATCGAATTGCCGCTTGTAGGTCTGGATGATCTCTGCAACCTCCGCATCCCTGTCGCGAGTGTGGGAATAAATCAGGGACAGGATATGGCTCGGTTCGCGGATGACCTCGCCGTTTTGTGCCAGCCACTGACCCGATCCTTTCACCACCGTCAGTCCTTCGGGAAATCGCGGCGTGATCACGGATTCCATAAATGAAGACCACTCATGGTCGGTGACAAAGCCCCCTTCCTTTTGCGTCCCGAAGTACAGCAGGTCCCGGATCTGAGGCGTTTCTCCCGGCTGGCAGTCCAGGTAAGCGGGGCTGGCGCAGGCGGCAAGCAGGCACCCGGTAAGTACGTACCCGGCAATAGAAATCAGTCGGCGCAGTTGTAACAAGAGGTTCTCCCCGTGTATTTTTTTCGGCGGGGGATTATAAAGAATTGCGCCGATCAGAAATGATATTTCAGCAGGAGATTTACGTTACGCTCATTCGAGTCGACGCCAAAGGTCCCGTCCTCAATGCCGAACTTGTTATTCCAGTGCACGTATTCCAGTCCTGCGTAGAGCTTTTTCGGATTGCCCGCCCGCGCGCCGATATCCCACTTGAGTTGAGAAGTGAAGTTCATACTCGGATGTACGTCCCGCGAGGCGCTGGCCCAGTCGAGGAAGCCGTCGTAGAGAAAGGCTTCGCTGCTGAGGGTAAACGGTAGTCCCCAGGCCAGGGTCAGCTGTTCATTGTCCGCCTTGGCCTCGTTGTTGCGGTGGTAGACGTTGGCCTGAAAATACGCAAAGCCCGGTACCGCCAGATCGAATCCCACCCCGGCGAGCGTATTGGCAAACTCCGGCCCGGTAGCCAGCAGGTGATCCGGGTCATCCGCACGTCCCAGTTCCAACTGACCTGCCAGCAACACATCTGTTACCGGCCCGAACGCCAGTTCGCGGTTGCCCAGCTTGCCGAGACTCAGGCGCGGAGACAGTTCGGTGTAGAGCTCGTCGGCGCCGGTATCGGAGCGCAGGTAGTCCGCGAACATAAAGAAGTCGCCCCAGCTGTGGCCGCTGACGTGCTCGAAGGTCAGTACATTGCGGGTGCTGTCGTCGCTGCCGAGGCTGTAGTTGACCTTGTAGTCCTTGCCATGCAACGCCGTCAGACTGTTATCGCTCCACAAGGTTTCCGCGCAGGCAGTGAAGGACAGGGGCGCGGAGAGCAGGCCTGTGGTCAGCAGGAGCAGGGACTTGGTCAGCTTCATTGGATACCTCAGATTCAGCTGGCAGAGTCCGTCCCGCAGTTTGATAACGCTGTCAGGGACTTATGAGTCACTAACTGGTCAAAAAATGAGCGCGCAATTTACCGGAAACCGTTGCGGAATGCCAAGCCTGGCCGCGGCCTGCCGGTCAGGTTGCGGTCTCCCCGCGGCCCCCACGCCGAGCCTTTCCCTGAGTCTGTTTGCTAACCTGCTAAATGAATCTGTACAAAATGTGATCAGAGAAGGTGTCACTGGTACCCCGACCAGTCGGCGCAGCGTATTCAGGGGCCCGCCGGAGTACTCATGAAATCCAATTGCATGCACCTCGCTATCCCTGCCGGCGACCTGGAAAAAGCCAAGGCGTTCTATTGCGATGTGCTCGGCTGTAAAACCGGCAATAGCGAAGCGGGGCACTGGGTGGATATCGATTTCTGGGGCAACGAACTCACCCTGCACCAGAGCGAGGAGCAGCTGCCCAATGTGCGCCACGATGTGGATATGGGCGCGGTGGCGGTGCCGCATTTTGGCGCGCATTTACCCAATGAGGAATTCCAGGCGTTGAAGACTCGTATCGAAGCCGCGGGCCTCGAATACCTGGATAAACCCTACCGCCGATTTGTCGGCAGCGAATATGAGCAGGAAACGTTTTTTATTCAGGATCCCAACGGCAATGTGCTGGAAATGAAATCGATGGTGAACCCGCAATTGATGTTCAAATAATTCGTAAATTGGTGTTTAAATAACGGGTTGTGTGCAGCGCGCGGTATTTGCCGCAGGGAGAGCGCTGGAGGAATAAAAGCACAATTTGCTAATAACAATTTGCCAATACCACGGAAAGGGAGTTCAACACATGGCCAACCTTATCGTGTGCTGCGACGGCACATGGAATGATTCCAATAATAAGGACGAGGGCGTTCTTGCCCTGACCAATGTCCGCAAACTTTTCAACGCACTCGAAGACCACAATGAGAAGGAGCAGCAAACCCGCTACCAGGCCGGCGTGGGTACCGCTGGTACCGTAGACAAAGCTCTGGGTGGGATTTTTGGTATCGGCATCAGCACCGACATCATGGATTGCTACTACTGGTTGTGTGACAAGTACAAACCTGAAGATCGCATTTACCTGTTCGGTTTCAGTCGCGGCGCCTTCTGTGCGCGCAGTTTGGCTGGCATGATCTGTAAATATGGCTTTGCCCACTTTCCAGAAGATGCTGACGCCATCGCGCGCGCCGAGATCATTCACGATATCTACGAAGAGGGTTATCGCAGAAACCTGACGCGCAAAGAGCTGGAAGATGTTCACCAGATTACCTTCCATGAAAAGTCGGATAGCTCGATTCACTTTATCGGTGTGTGGGACACGGTTGGTGCACTGGGAGTGCCCGATGACAAGGTGATCGCGAATATTTTCGATAACCCGAAAGACTATCAATTTCACGATGTATCCCTGTTACCCAAGGTCAGTCATGCACGCCAGGCCCTGGCCATCGATGAGATGCGCAGCAGCTTTACACCGACGCTGTGGAAAAAGGGGGATGGCGAATCCCAGAAGTCGTTCGACAAGCGGGTAAAACAGGTCTGGTTTCCCGGGGCACATGCGGATATCGGCGGCGGCTACCGGGATTCGCGGCTGGCGGATTTCACCCTGAAATGGATGGTGGAACAGATCAGTGCGCTGCCGGATGAAGGCGTGGCCACGCAACTGCGCTATCGCAAGGGTTTTCAGGAAATGCTCACGCAGGACGTGAAAGTGCCCGGCGAGATACACGACTCCCATACCGGCTTTATGAAAGTGCTGCTGTCCCGTCCCCGCGCCATTCCCCGTCTGGATGACGCAAGCCAGGTGTATACCGACCTCGTAAAAGCCATCGCCGAAGATCCGCGTCATCCCCAGTTTCCCTACCGCACACAGGTGGCATTTTCCGGTGGCAAGGCGGTGAAGGATATCTATGCCAAGCACCCCTGGAACTGGACGGGTATTTACCTGGAAAAGGACAAGGAGTATCACTTCAGCGCCACAGGCATGTGGAATAGCGGCAATGTGGTCTGCGGACCAGGCGGCAGCCGCGACGGAAAATTCCAGCGTGCGGAAGCGGAATTGATTTTGCGCTCGGCCATGGATGTTGCGGAGAAAGTGTGGAAATTTTTCTCCAAAAAAGAAAAGTCCGATTTCTGGCTCAGTCGGCGACACGGCAACGCGCATTGGCTTTCCCTTATGGGCTGTATCGCCAATGAAGCGGAAACCGGCCGCGATGGTACGCCGCCGTCACACCAGTTTTTTCGGATTGGCGAGAAGACGACGATTACTCCGACCAGATCGGGCTATTTTTATTGTTATGCCAACGACGCCTGGGGCTGTTACGAGGAAAATAGAAATTACGTGACCCTGACCGTCGAGGTGGTGACCAAGCAGACGGTGGGTGAGGGTGTGGAGGCAGAAGCACAGTTGACGGAAGAAGCAGAACTCCCTGTCGGCTGATTGCCGTGGTGGCGTATCCATAAAGCACTACGCCCCCGTTTGGGGGCGTAGTGCAAGAGTTTGAAATATTTTTGTATCGCTGGCGGTTAGAAAAAATAGGCCATACCGGCCTGCCACGCACGAGCGTGTCCGAGGTCAAACTCTTCGTCCCTGTATTTCTGATAGCCGATATTGAACTGTTGCCACTCAATCATAGCGCGCAGGTCCTCGGTAAACTGGTAGCGAAAACCCAGGCCCACGTGCGGGTAGTGCATATTCACGGTATCTGTGACCGTCGACCCTCCGGCAGAAACTTTCCCATTCAGCTGTGAAAAGTTATAGCCCGCCATCAGGTAGAGACATGCCGCCTGGCAGCGCCAGCTCAGGTCCAGCTTTGCGCCCACACCGTAGGTGTTCCACTTGGCTTCTGCGGTGGTGTCGAGCCATCTTTCCTTGGAGTCCGCCAGGGAGTAGCGAAACTCCAGCTCCAGCGGCAAATAGTCAAAATCGGCGATACCGGAAAAGCTGGTCCAGTATTCGCGCTCCGCACTGGAATCGAAATCCACTTTTCCGGTGCTGACGGCTACCGCGGGGGTAAAACTGAACTGGTTGTGCTCGCCAGCGTATTCCAACGCAGAGGCAGAAGCAGACAGAATAAGTGCGGCAAGTGCGGTCAATACAATACGCATAAATATCCCTTTTGGTGTTGTGTTTAATGGTTTTGCGGTGTTTGGTTCGAAGATCCTTTTGGTTTGCGCAAATGCCTCTGCCGGCAGTTCGCTTCGCAGAAACCCGGTATCACACGGGTTTTGTGATGCCTGTCGCAACTATTTGGCGTCTTTTATAACACGATATGAACGTAATGGGGCAAGGGTGGCGGTGATTGGAATTAGGTGTGTAAGTGGTCGCGTACTTGAATGACTAGGTTTTATCGAGGAAATCGTATAGACGACGCCTTCGCTCTATTTATGCTGGGATCATTAAAAAACGACGTATAAAAAAGCCCGCGCTGTTTTGCACAGCGCGGGCTTTTGCGGCCTTTTGTCCGTGGGCGACTTGTTTGTCGTGCGTCAGGCCGCCTGCGCCGCGGTCTCCCGGTGCGCCAGGTACTCTTCGTAGGTGCCCTGGAAGTCGACCATCTTCTGGTCCTTGATCTCCAGTACCCGCGTCGCCAGTGAAGAGACAAACTCGCGGTCGTGGCTGACGAAAATCAGTGTGCCTTCGTATTTCAGCAGCGCCTTGTTGAGTGCCTCAATGGATTCCATATCCAGGTGGTTGGTGGGTTCGTCCATGATCAGGACGTTGGTATCCATCATCATCAGTTTGCCGAACAGCAGGCGGTTTTTCTCACCACCGGAGCACACCCGCGCTTTCTTGTTGGCGTCGTCGGCGGTAAACAGCAGGCGTCCGAGCATGCCGCGCACGGTGAGGTCATCGTGCTTGGGCTGGCGCCACTGGGACATCCACTCGAAGATGGTCAGGTCGTTGTCGAAGTCTGCGCTGCTGTCCTGGGGGCAGTAACCGATGGCGGCATTTTCCGACCACTTCACCACCCCGTTGTTGGCCTGCAACTCATCCACCAGGCAGCGCAGGAAGGTGGTCTTGCCCACACCGTTCTCGCCGATCACTGCCAGGCGCGCACCGGCTTCCAGCAGCATCTCGCCACCGCTGAACAGGGCTTCTCCGTCAAAACCGTGGGACAGGTCTTCCAGGGTCAGGGCCTGGCGGTGCAGTTTTTTGCACTGCTGGAAGGTGATGTAGGGCTTCACCCGGCTGGAGGGTTTGATTTCTTCCAGCTTGATCTTTTCCATCTTCTTGGCTCGCGAACTGGCCTGCTTGGCCTTGGACGCGTTGGCGGAGAAGCGGTTGACGAACGACTGCAGCTCTTCCAGCTCCGCGCTCTTCTTGGCGTTTTCCGCGTGCAGCTGTTCCTGAATCAGGGTGGAGGCGGCGACGAAATCTTCGTAGTTACCGGGGAAGATGCGCAGTTCGCCGTAGTCGATGTCCGCCATATGGGTGCACACCTGGTTCAGGAAGTGGCGGTCGTGGGAAATGATGATCATGGTGGACTTGCGCTGGTTCAGCACTTCCGCCAACCAGTGGATGGTGTGGATATCCAGGTTGTTGGTGGGTTCGTCCAGCAGCAGGATGTCGGGATCCGCAAACAAGGCCTGTGCCAGCAGTACCCGTAGCTTCCAGCCCGGGGCCACCTGTTTCATCAGGCCAAAGTGGAAGGATTCCTCGATACCCGCCTGCAGCAGGATCTCGCCGGCGCGGCTCTCCGCGCTGTAACCATCCATCTCCGCGAACTGCACTTCCAGGTCCGCCACCCGCATGCCGTCTTCCTCGCTCATTTCCGGCAGGGAGTAGATGCGGTCGCGTTCCTGTTTGATCTCCCACAGGCGCGTGTCGCCCATGATCACCGCGTCCACCACGGTGTATTCCTCAAACGCAAACTGGTCCTGGCTCAGAATGCCCAGGGTGCAGCCAGGGGCCATAGAGACATTGCCGGCCGTCGGGGCCAGTGCACCGCTCAGGATCTTCATGAAGGTGGATTTACCGCAGCCATTGGCTCCGATCAGACCGTAGCGGTTGCCGTTGCCGAACTTCGCGGAGATGTTTTCAAACAGCGGCTGGGCACCGAACTGCATGGTGATATTGGCGGTGGTAATCAAGAGCGTATTCCAGGAGGGTGTGACAGGTAACAGGTAATGCTTGCCGAGACATACACAGGGAGATCGGCGGCAGGGCGCACTATACGGCGATATGCCCCAAATAAAAACGGGCCCCTAAGGGCCCGCTTTCACATCAGCGAAGTCTTCAGACTACGACGATATTTTCAGCCTGCGGGCCTTTTTTGCCTTGAGTTACGGTGAACTCAACGGCTTGGCCTTCGTTCAGGGTGCGGAAGCCGGTGCTGGCGATGGCGCTGAAATGTGCGAATACATCCGGGCCAGACTGCTGCTCGATAAAGCCAAAACCTTTTGCTTCGTCGAACCACTTAACGGTGCCTTTCACTGTATTAGACATATTGGTAAATCCTGAGATTGAATCGGGTTAGTGCCTCGAGGTGTAAGTACCTCGGTAGGCGGGTGGTGCTTTGAAAATTAGCCGCGACTTAAAAACTGCAGGACGGGGTGTTACGAGTAAAACAGCGAAATGTAGATTGTAAATGTAAGGCTTTCTTTCTAGCAGGGCGCCACTTTATAGATAAGTACGCGGGCTGTCTACAAATTGTCCAGAAAATCCGCCATTTCTCCACGGTAAGCGGGCGTGAATCGGGCTCGCCGTGACATGTTCGACTCCACCCAGCCATCGGCCATAAGTCCCTCTCGAGCGATTCTCCAGTCTCTCTCCAGCCCTTCTCCTCCTCTCTCCAGCCGCTCTCCATCGTTGAATTCCCCCCGAATTTGGGGGAATTCCTGGGCAAGTGACCGAATTGCAACCGCAGGTACTTGTCCCATTTTGACTAGTGTTGCACAAATTTTAAGCGGTATTGTGCCATTAATGACTTTTGTGTCACTCGTCCTTCAAGTGGTATCCCCGCCGGGGTAACGCCATGGGCGCGGCAACAAATAATCGATAACGATGTGAGAGAAGTTCCCATGAAACTACCGATGAGCGCCGTCGCGCTGTTTGCGGGCCTGTGTACCGCGCTTGCTGGCACTGCGGCGATGGCTGGTGAAGCGGGTACCAGTCTGGTCAAGGTGGGCGCGGCCAGTGTCGTCTACAACAACAAGTCCACCGAACTGCGCGGAGACCTGACCCCCGAGGGCATTACCGCGGCCGCCGAGGACCATACGGTCGCCAGCTTTACCTATGATTACTTCGTGACCGACAACTGGTCGGTCCAGTTTGCCGGCGGCCTGCCGCCGACGGTCACCCTGAAGGCCACCGGCACTGCCACCGAGCTGGGGCAGGTGGGCGAGAGCAAGGCGTTGTTACCGGCGGTGGTCGGTTTGTACCACCTGGATTTCACCGACCGCTTGAGTGGCTACCTTGGCGCTGGCCTTAATTTCAGCCGTTTTACGGACTCGAAGATCTACGAAAGCTACGAAACCGCCTTCGGCGGCGAGAGCAAGGGCAAGATCGAAGATGCGGTGGGCGGTGTGTTCAAGGTCGGCGCCAGCTATGCACTGAACGACAACTGGATGGTGGATGCCGCCTACTCGCGCTACTGGATTACCGCCGATGCCAAAGTGACCACCGCCACCCCCGGTGTGGGTGACGTGACCCGCTCGATCAGTGTGGACGTGGACCCGGATATCTTCTCGCTATCTGTCGGCTACAAATTCTGATTGCCGCCGTTGCGGCTGGGGTTGCGGCTGGGGTTGCGGCTGGGGTCGTAGCTAGAGTTGTAGCTAGAGTTGTAGCTAGAGTTGTAGCTAGAGTTGCGACAGGCGGGCGGAAAGGCGTCGGGGCGCGCTGTGGGATAGGGAGCATACCCGTATACTGAGCGTCTCAATCATCCGGTATCCCTGTTATGTCGAACGCCGCAGAACCCGTTGCCAGTACCACCGCGCCGCAGGCAGATTCCATCGCCGCCGCGAATATGAGCGCCCGCCAGATGATGGTCGCGCTCTGGCAATTTGTGCGGCCCTATAAAGGCGTGCTGACGGGCGCAGCGATTGCGCTGGTGTTTACCGCCGGTGTCACCCTTTCTATCGGTCAGGGTGTGCGGCTATTGGTGGATGAGGGCCTCACCGGCGATTCCAGTGAGGCGCTGGCCCACGCGGTTCTGGTCATCATGGCGCTGGCGGTACTCATGGCGCTTGGCACCTACGCCCGTCATTACCTGGTGTCATGGCTGGGGGAACGGGTGGTGGCGGATCTGCGCAAGGCAGTGTTCGACCATATCGTGACCCTTCACCCCAGCTACTTCGAGACCAACCGCAGTGGCGAGATCATGTCCCGGCTCACCACCGACACCACCTTGCTGCAACACATTATCGGCACCTCATTCTCGATGGCCCTGCGCAGTACGCTGATGTTTGTGGGCGCGCTGGTGCTGCTGCTGTTTACCAACCTCAAATTGAGCCTGATGGTGCTGGTGGGGGTGCCTCTGGTTTTGTTGCCGATCGTGCTGTACGGGCGCCGGGTAAGGAAACTTTCCAAGGCCAGTCAGGACTCTATCGCCGATGTGGGCAGTTACGCCGGTGAAATCATTCAGCACATCAAAACCGTACAGAGCTACACCCGCGAAAACCATGAAAAGCAGGCCTTTGGCGGTGAAGTGGAAATTGCCTTCGACGTCGCCAAGCGCCGGGTGCGCCAGCGCTCACTGCTGGTGGCGGTGGTGATACTGCTGATGTTCGGTGCGGTGAGCGGCCTGATCTGGGTGGGTGGCAACGACATGATCGCCGGCCGTATCAGCAGCGGCGACCTCGCCGCCTTTGTGTTCTACGCGGTGATGATGGGCTCGGCCGTAGCGACCATATCCGAAGTTTACGGCGAACTGCAGCGCGCCACCGGCGCCACAGAAAGATTGATGGATCTGCTGAACGTGAAGGCGGAGATACCGGTCAGCGAAGGTTTCTCAGAGGCAGAGTTATCCACAGGCGAAGCAACACCTCAAACAACCGCAGAGCTGGCGTTCGAGAGTGTTGAATTCAGTTACCCCTCACGGCCAGACAGTCCCGCCCTGTGCGACCTGAACCTGAACGTGGCCGCAGGTAAAAGCCTCGCTCTGGTCGGTCCGTCTGGCGCCGGCAAATCGACCCTGCTGGAATTGCTGCAGCGCTTCTACGACCCGCAGCGGGGGCGTATCACATTGAACGGTACCGACATCCGCGAACTGGATACCGGTAACCTGCGCCGCCAGATGGCGGTCGTGCCCCAGCAGCCTGCGCTGTTTACCGCGGATGTCTGGTACAACCTGCGTTACGGTAATCCGAATGCCAGCGATGAACAGGTCATCGCCGCCGCCAAAGCCGCCCACGCCCACGACTTTATCCAGCAGCTGCCGGACGGCTACAACAGCCATCTGGGCGAGCAGGGTACACGTCTCTCAGGGGGCCAGAAACAGCGCCTCGCCATCGCCCGCGCGATTCTCAAGGATCCAAAAATTCTGCTGCTGGACGAAGCCACCAGCGCGCTGGATGCGGAGAGCGAATACCACGTGCAGCAGGCCCTGCAGACCCTGATGCAAAACCGCACCACCATCGTTATCGCCCACCGCCTGGCGACCATCCTGCACGCGGACAATATCGCCGTGCTGGATGGCGGGCAGGTCGTAGCGCAGGGCACCCATGCGGAGTTACTGGGGATTTCTCCACTGTACCGGCGATTGGCGGAGTTGCAGTTTCAGAGTTCGGAAATGCAGAAGCCGTTAATGGAGTAGCGATACAAATGGATTGTGTGTGAATTTTGTGAATATGTGAGCCTGGCCGTGAGAATCATATACAGGGAGTAAGTACTCAAAGCTACTGACGCTATATCGATTGAATAGTGTGCTGCGGGTTTGACAGACCTTGATTCTTCTCCTATAGGATTGGTTCTTGCGTCCAAACTACCCTGCTTACATCTCACGAACAATTAATAATGAACACGCTGCCAACGACTGCTCGGGCTCCGTTTTACATGACGGGAACGATGCGCCTAATCCTTTTTGTTTTTCTTTTATTGGCCGCGCCAGAATATATATTTTCACAGCCTCTGCTATTGAATAAAGATAGCGAAAAACCCACTGAATCAGAGCGAGATAAAGAGTTTCAGCGAATCATTGATGATCTGATAAGTAGGCGAAACTCTGGAGATATGGCAGCACCAGTTTACCTGGGGGACAACTATCTTCGCTGGAATCGCAACAAAGAAGATATAGAGACGGGAATTTTCTATTTAGAAGAGGCGGCAGGTTATGGCTTTGCCGAAGCTCAATCGATGCTTGGTTACGTCTATCTTAAAGGCGTACATGTAGAGAGGGATCCCAAGAAAGCTGCGCAATTATTTATAGCCGCAGCACAGCAAGGCAAGGCTGACGCACTGCGAGTTCTGGCTGAAATGCATTTATCCGGAGATGGTGTAGACAGCGATAAAGATATCGCAGCGAGTTATTTCAAAAGAGCAGCCGAGCTTGGAGATAGGTATTCGGCTTACCAATACGCCAGAAGCCTTATATGGGGCGCTGAAGAAAGTTCCAATAAAGAGCTTGGTGTTTTACTTTTGACCGATCTGGCTGAAAGGCAATACAGTCGCGCAGGATTCCTGTTGAGTAATTTGTATTTGAATGGAAAACATGTTCCATACAATCCATCTATCGCCCAAAAATGGCTAACCCAGGCAGCCAAAAATGGAAGCTTGCCTGCGAAAATTCTCGAATTGCAAATAAATTATGGGAAAGAAGATTCATCTGAGAAAAAAACGTTAATCCGCGAAAAGCAGACAGAGCTTGCCGGCAGTCTGAAAAATAAAGAAAAAAATGAAATTGCATGGGCAATGGCTACCCATTCATACCAGCCGTTTCGTGACGGAGAGTTTTCGGTTTGGGTGATGGAGGGAATGCTCGACAGTGAAGGTCAGCTTCCTCCGGCATACCTGGACACCCTGGCGGCCGCTTATGCCGCTACCGGAAACTTCGAGGATGCTGTTAAAACGCAGTCTCAAGCCATCGAAATGATAGAGGTTCGAAGTTCCGAGCCTGTCGCTAAAGGGTTTTTTGATCGATTAGCGTTGTATGAAAATAAAAAACAGTACATACAATGAAAAACTTCAGAAAACTATTTATTTTCCTGAGTTTACTTCCGACGATGCTGTTTGCTTCGGTTGGGGGCGAGCCGTCTTCAGAACTTCTCCTGAAACAACTTGATCTGGATTTGACTATCCAGTTTGCAAATGACGTGATTGAGCGTGGATACCGGCAGAATCTAGATAAAATTGACCAGAAAATAGTAGAAAATCCACACAATGTACTTATCGGGATTGCCAAGTGCGATTTTATTCAAGATTTTACGGATCAATGGGGTTACGAGGAGGGATTCGATTTCTTGTATGAGGATAGCACGGAATGCGAAGAGTCTCTTGATGCGAAATATGCCTATCATCCTGAAGTGAAACTGAGAAGGTTGAACTATTTATATGGGGAAGAATTTTTCACCAAGGCAATTACTGAAGCGAGCTCCATGCCAGATGCAATGTGGACTGCGCAACAAAAGGCGCGTCTTTACGAGCAAATTGCCTTCCGCTATGCATACGAGAAACCTTCTGCAGCCATACATTATGGCGAAAAGGCTCTCTCATTGGATTCTGGTTCAAGAATCAGGCTGAGACTTTCGAGTCTTCATGCTCAGTCAAATGGGATTGAACGGGCGATTGAGATCGCCCAATACGCATTGATCAGGTTGGGTGAGTTGGATTCAGATGATTTGGAGCTACTACTTTCCATTTATGCGAATACAGGCGATAAGCAACGAGCGCTGCTCGTTTACGAAAAAATGCGGCAAGAAGAGGGGCGCAACAGCCTTCAAGTAGCGCAGTATCTTGCGCGAGTCGGTCTTTACAATGAAGCCAGACAAGCTTTTAGGGATCTTGACGATTCCTCATACGGCGCTGAACAGTTACTGTTCGAGAGATTCAAGTTTGAGTTTGAAAATGGAACTAAAGATTCTGCGCTACATTCTTATCAGCGGTTTCGAGATGGAGGGTTAAGCGTTGACCCAATAGGCAGTAATCGAATAGCCCTTTTTGTCAAATATCCGGATTTGCCCTGGTCGCTGAGAGATGTTGGCACGGTATTCATGTCTGTTCCCATCGTGCTATTAACCATTTTGGTTATCGCGGTACCCTTCTGTGTTATTCATTATTCAGCAATGGTGTATTCCCACCGAAAAAACAGAGCATTACCCATGATGGGGTGGGGGCTAAGTAACGCGTGGAGCACACTTTGCTGTGTTTATGCCGGAATGATAGTTCCCTATTTGGTTCTCGGACCATTGGATATCATGGGAGACACATTGTGGTACGAATCAGAACTGGTTGAGGATAGAGAAACGGTTGCAATGGCTACCTTGTGGGGATCCATCTTTACTATTGGGCTGCTCTTGCCGATCGCCAGGAGATGGAACGTTGTTGACAATCAATGGTTTTCCGACAAACAACGAATAGCAACTGCAATTTTTGTCGGTGTTGCCGTCGGCCTCGCAATGCGGCTGCCACTAGGTCTGGCGCTAAATTATCTTCCACAGGTGACCGAACATTTTTCCCGCTTTACGGAGCAGGGAATAGTTATCAGTGCTGTCAATCAAACTTATGGTTGGTTGGCTACGGTATGGCTATTGGTCATTGCCGCGCCGGTTATTGAAGAGTTTGCGTTTCGGGGTGCAATACTGGGTGGCTTGCAACGATATATACCTTTTTGGGGGGCAAACCTTATTCAAGCCTCTTTGTTTGCCTCTCTGCATACCCTGGAGTCCTCACTTTCGGTATTCTACATCTTCTTGCTGGGAGTTGTGCTTGGTTTGCTGAGAAGGAAGTATGAGGGGCTAATGGTCCCAATTATTTGTCACGCTACGTTTAATGGAGTTTTCGCTTATCTATTTATCGTCTAGCGGATCAGCAGGATTGCGCTTAATGGTTCGCCTTACATAGCATGGTTTTCTAGTAATCCCTGATGCTGTGAAATGTTAGCCACAGCGCTATTGCTTTCGATCTTTGCCGTAGACAATAAAAATTACCAGATCTTCACTCCCTACCTGACGCAAACCGTGAGAACTACCGGGGCGCGTGAGAATCGCGGTGCCGGGGCCGACTTCGGATTTCTCGCCGTTCATGGTCAGCTCACCGGTGCCACTGATCACGTAATAGATCTCGTCCTTGTGCTGTTCGTGATAGCCGATGGCGGCACCTGGGTGCAGGATGCGCTTGCGGAATACCAGCTCCATATCGGATGCGCCGGCGAAGAACGGAAACGCCGTGGTCTCGCCGCCGCCCTTATGTGGGCCGGGTTGCTGTCGGGCAATGTCTGCGTCGTTTTCGATAATGTAGCCAGTCAGCTTTTCAGCGTTGGCGAAAGTGGCGTGACTCACTGCGGCAAACGCGAGTCCGTAGAGAAAGGTTTTCATATCGGTAGACGGCCAAAACAGTGAGTGTTGGCCGGCAATAGCTTACCGGCCATAGGGAACGTGCGTTTACGCCTGTTTTACGTGCGGCGCCAGGTAGGTCATGTAATCCGCCTTGCCGATAGGTGCGCCCAACTTGCGCAGAATGGCGTAGGCCATGGAGATATGGAAATACACATTCGGTACCAGGTAATCGTTGAGGTACTGGCGAGCCGGCAATTCCGCGTAGCGGTCCGGGCCGAGTCCGATGCGCTTCACTTCATCCAGCTTGCTGTCATCCACGCTGATCCCGTCAACCATTTCCCGGGTCTGCTGGATCAGCGCACGCGCCTGTTCAGGGGAGTCAATTTCTTTGCTGGGGTTTTCAATCGGCTGGCTCGCACACCACTGTGCGAAACCAAGGGGCTGGCTGCACACGAGAGCAACCTGGGCACCGAAGGGATGCATGTCCTCCGCCAGACGCTCCTGCATCAGTGCGGCACTATCGGAAATGTGTTTCTCGCCAACGGACAGGATGTGATCGAGTACATCCAGCCTGGAAGTGAAAATACGCTTGATCTCGGTGATTTCCTGGTTTGCCATGACAATCTCTCATTCAGGGATGGGGGTGTTAGGGACGGGTGTATGAATGCACACGGTGTATGGCGGCGACTTTGGCCGTTTCAAGGGGCTAATGTAACAAAGCGCGGAAATTCATCCTGTCACCATAGGGCGATCATGCAGGGGCGGGTCAAAAAGGAAAATCCCGGTTATTACCCAGTAGCATATTCAAATAAGCAGAACCTTCCGCGGTATGCAGCCAGACCAGAATGCCGAGATTGCCGAGTACGGTAAGCCAGAATAAAAATCGGAACGGCTGCTTGCGTGTTTTGTGTCTAAAGCGCTGTTGTGCGATCAGTGCGCCGGGCCAGCCGCCCAGAAACGATAGCAAATGGAGTGTACTCTCCTTGGTGCGCCAGCTGCCGCTGCGGGCGGCGGACTTGTCCAGGTAGTAGATCAGGTACGTGAGCAAGCTCAGCCAGAAATACACGATCAGTACCAGTGGTGGTAACTTTCCCAGTGCCACCGAGATCCCGACCAGCGCGAAAAATACCAGGCTGATCCATATCGTCACCCTTTGTTGCCGCATAGCATCCAGGCTCCAAGTGCGTGTTATAGCGCATAGCGCGCAATATAGTGTGCAATATCCATAAGCCGGGATTTGCCACTGAATTCAAAGCGCACCTTGCCGAGCTCGGAGAAATAGAGTTCCAGTTCACTATCGATATCCAGAGTGCCGGAGGTCTCCACCGAATAGGCAACGATATTTTTGTAGGGCAGGGAGGTGAAATCCTTCTTGCTGCCAGTGATGCCCTGCACGTTGACCGCGATGATACGTTTGCTGGTAAACACGATGCCGTCGCGCATGGACTTGAACGAGTCTAGTACTTCCTCGCCATCGAGTAATAGTGGCGCCACCTTTTCGGCGTAGCCGGCATTCTGCTTGAGTTTGAAGAGGCTTTTATTTTCGAAGTCGATCATGGAAATATTGTCTGTTTATGTGAAGGCTCCACAGAGGATGCCATATCTTCGCCAGGGTAAATAGCCTACGCTTGGGCAACTTGGCAACCAACAATAATCAACCTCATGCCTGACCAATTTCAAGCTCAGCTACAGGAAATTTACCAGACCGAATCGCGCCGGGTACTCGCCACCCTGATTCGAATACTTGGTGATTTTGATCTGGCGGAAGAAGCCTTACACGAAGCGTTTTCGGCAGCTCTAACACAGTGGCCGGCGGATGGCATTCCGGATAACCCCCGCGCCTGGCTGGTTTCCACCGGGCGCTTCAAGGCCATCGATCAGTTGCGCCGCAAAGCGCGCTTCCATGTGTCCTACGAGGATATTGCCGAACGGCTGGAAGCGGAGCTGACTACAGAGGAACCGGAAGAGTACGGTATTGAAGATGATCGGCTGCGCCTGATCTTCACCTGCTGCCACCCGAGCCTTGCCCCGGAGGCGCAATTGGCGCTGACCCTGCGGGAAGTGTGCGGCCTCACCACCGAAGAAATTGCCAGCGCTTTTCTCATCGCCACGCCTACGATGGCGCAGCGTATCGTGCGCGCCAAGGCAAAAATCCGAGACGCCAATATTCCCTATGAGGTTCCGGAAAAAGACCAGCTGCCCGAGCGTCTCGGGAGCGTACTGCACGCCATCTATCTGATCTTCAATGAAGGCTACTCCGCCTCCGCTGGCGACAGTCTGATTCGTCAGGACCTGACCGCGGAAGCCATTCGCCTCGCCCGTCTGTTGCGCCAGTTGCTACCGGAACCCGAGGCCGAGGGTCTGCTGGCCCTGCTACTGCTACAGGACGCGCGCCGCGCCGCCCGGGTCTCTGCCGATGGCGAGTTGATCCTGCTGGAACAACAAAACCGTGCATTGTGGGACCAGCAGCAGATCCGCGAGGGGTGCCGTCTGGTACTGGGCGCTCTGGCCAGCCGCCGTTTTGGCCCCTACACCTTGCAGGCGGCGATCGCCGCGGTGCACTCGGAAGCGACCTCCATGGAAGTCACCGACTGGACGCAGATTGTCGGCCTGTATGACGCGTTACTGGCAATGACCCCGTCGCCGGTCATTGAACTTAATCGCGCCGTCGCAGTGGCGATGCGGGATGGTCCGCAGCAGGGGCTGCGGTTGATCGACGACTTGCTCGAGCGCGGCCTGCTCACCGAATACCACCTGGCCCACGCTGCCCGCGCCGACCTTTACCGTCGCCTCGGGCAAAAAGAGGAAGCACGCGCCGCTTACCAGCGAGCGCTGGAATTGGCGCAACAGGGACCGGAACAGCGCTTTCTGGTCCGTCGTCTGGCGGAACTGGATGACGCCTGATTCTCTCGGAAAAAATGTTTAAAAAAATTTCACCTCGCTGTCGAATTCCCCCAATCCCGTTCGATTATCTAGTGAGGTCGCTAATGAGATCGCCAGTAAAAAACGGTCTGTAAGGCCAAACTACCCAGGAGAGCGTTACCGTGAGATTCATGATTATTCGCAAAGCCGACGCCAACACCGAAGCCGAAGTCATGCCCACCCAGGCCGATTTTGAAGCCATGGGGCGCTACAACGAACAGATGCTCAATGACGGCGTGTTCATCGATGGCACGGGCCTGAAGCCGAGCAGCTATGGTGCGCGCATCGATTTTCACGATGGCCAGCCGGTAGTGACCGATGGCCCGTTTACCGAAACCAAAGAGCTGATCGCTGGCTTCACCCTGTTCGAAGCTGCCTCAAAAGCGGAAGCCATCGAGCGGGTCAAACAGTGGCCGCCTTCCGATGGCGACGGCAATGTGTCGCTGGAACTGCGACAGCTGTACGAAATGGCGGATTTTGAAGAGGGTGAAGGACTCGATGTGCACAAGGATATGGACGCACGAATGCAGCGCCAGCCCGCCAGCATTTGTCCGCACCTCAGTTTCGAGGGAAATTGCGCAGAGGCGCTGACCTTCTACGCAGAGGTGCTGGGCGGTGATCTTCAAATGATGATGACCTACCGCGATTCGCCGATGGCGAGTGATTTCGGCGACGCGTGGCAGGACAAAGTCATCCACGGCACTATCGCCATCGGCAAACTCAAACTCTCGGGCTGCGATGTGCCTCCCGGTCGCTATCACAAGCCGCAGGGGCTGGACGTGCAAATCAGCTTTCCGGAAGTAGAGCGCGCCCGCGCCGCGTTCTGCGAGCTGGCCGATCAGGGCACCATCAGCATGCCCTTCGAGGAAACCTTCTGGTCCAAAGGGTTTGGCATGGTCACCGACCGCTTCGGCATTGCCTGGATGGTGAATACCGATTCTCCCAACGAGCCGTAATGCCGGAAAGCCCGACGGTTACTGAATCACTAGGAGCCCACCATGAAATACCTGGCACTGGTCTATTACGACGAGAAACTGATGGAGCACAAATCCCAGCAGGAGTGGGATGCACTCAACCGGGAGTGCATCGCCTGTGTCGAGGACCTGAGTAGCAGTGGACACTACATTACCGGCAGCCCGCTGTTGCCCACCAGTTCCGCCACCACCGTGCGGGTACGCGATAACCGCGTCACCGTCACTGATGGCCCCTTTGCGGAAACCAAAGAACAGCTCGCCGGCTTTTATATGCTGGAAGCCAGGGATCTGAACGAGGCTATCGCTCTCGCGGGGAAGATTCCACCAGCCCGCTACGGCTCGGTGGAAGTGCGCCCGGCGCGGGAATTGATGGACACAGACAATGAAGCCGGTGGCAACGCCGGTTAATGAAAGTATCGCAACCGAAACAATCGTTACAAGGAGTTACCATGAAAAACTATCTCGCCATGTACCTCGGCACCCCGAATTCAATGAAAGGCTGGGAAAACCTGTCAGAAGAGGAACAGCAGCAACGCATGCAGGAAGGTATGGCGGCCTGGGGTGGCTGGATGGAAAAGCACAGCGATATTCTTGTCGCAGCCGGCGGCCCGCTGGGCAAGACCAAGCGCATTGATCCCGACGGCATCACCGACACCAGCAACAACATGACCGGCTACGTCATTGTGCAGGCGGAGTCCCACGAAGACGCCGCCAGGCTTTTTGAACATCACCCGCATTTCAGCATCTTCCCGGGTGACTGCGTGGAAGTGATGGAGTGTATGCCGATCCCTACCCTTTGAGCCTGCTTACTTCTTTATCGATCCCCACGGGGTTTTGGCCTCGGGCTTGGTACTGGCCGGTTGAGCAGCTTTCGTTGCCCGCCCGGCTTGTTTCGCCGGCTTGTTTTTCCTGGCAGAAAAATTCAGGTTTGAAGCCGGCAGGTCTTTGACGACCGGAAATTCCTCAATGATTACCCGGTCGATGATTTTGCCCAACCGGCGCTCCACGGCACACAGACGCTTGAAGTCGTCCCTGGAGACCAGCGATATCGCTTCGCCGGAAGAGCCGGCGCGCCCGGTGCGGCCGATACGGTGGATGTACTCGTCGACATCGTCGGGCAAATCGTAATTGACCACGCGCTCAAGCTCATCGATATCAATACCGCGGGCGGCAACGCCGGTGGCAATCAGTATATTGAGCTCACCGGATTTGAAATCGGCGAGGATCTTCGAACGCGATGCCTGACTCTTGCCGCCATGAATGGCTTCCGCTTTGATCCCGCGCTTTTCCAACTGGCTCACCAGCTTCGCCGCGCCGTGCTGGGTGCGAATAAAGATTAATGCCTGTTTCCAGTTGCGCTCCGTCACCAGATGGCTGAGAAGCGCCGATTTATTGTGCTTGTCGACGGCAATCAACCACTGGGAAATCTTCGGGGCGGTTTTCTTATTGCCCGCAATGGAAAATTCAACAGGGATTTCGACCACGATATCGGCCAGCGATCTTACCTGGCGTGACATCGTTGCGGAAAACAGCAGGCTCTGGCGTCGCCCTGGCAGGCGCGCAATGATTTTTTCGAGATCGTCAATAAACCCCATATCCAGCATTCTGTCGGCTTCATCCAGCACCAACACTTCCAGCTCATCAAAATGGAGTGCGCGCTGGCGTGCCAGATCGAGCAAGCGTCCCGGTGTGGCGACCACAATATCTACGCCTTCAATCAATTGCTGTTTTTGCGGCTCCAGGTCAACACCACCCACCATCGCCATGGAAGTCACCGCCAGATGCTTTCCATACTGCTGGACATTGTCTTCTACCTGCATCGCCAGTTCGCGGGTGGGCACCAGAATCAGCGCGCGAATACGCTTGGCACGTCGTTGGCGCTCACCACCCAGCGCTTGCAGTATCGGCAGTACAAAGGCCGCAGTTTTCCCGGTGCCTGTCTGTGCAGTCGCGATAATGTCCCGACCTTCCAGAATGGCGGGAATCGCCTTGCGCTGGATCTCGGTGGGAGTCGAATAGCCCTTGTCTTCAAGGGCTTGCAGGATCGGGGCGCTCAATCCTAGGGTGCGGAATGTCATCTGGGCTCTCTGTTCGGGCATTGGCCGAAAAATGATCGGCGACAGGTTTCAGCGCGGCATGGTAACAGTAAAGCCCAGAATAGGTGGCAGTCTTTGCACCGTTGGGGGATAGGAGGTCAGGTTCCCGTAACTCTCAAGTCTGCAGTTATCCGATCTGGTTCATCAGGTAACAACCGATCAGCACCGCATTGTCACTGACATCATCAATGGTGCCCACAAAGATATTTTGCGTGAGCCAGTTGTGCTTGCCCGCTGGGGTTTTGAATTTGGGGGTTGTCAGGCAGTAGTAATCCTCGGCCAGGAGCTTCGCGCCGGACTGCATCTTTTTCAGACCGACTTCCGTGGGACGCCAGATGCCGGCGTTGTCGATGATGATGGTGTCGCCGTCGTTGGTTTTCAGGCGATACAGGGCGTTGATCATGGTGACCCCATCATTGCGTTCGACCGACATATCGGCACCGCCGGGTATGACCTTGCCTTGCAAGCCGCGGCCACTGAAATGCCCGCCCACAATCGGGTAATTAATACGGTGGCCATCGGCACTCATACCCATATCTTCGGTCTCGCCGAGTTCGACATGGATTTGCAGTACCAGTTCTGCCTTCAGTGCCCGCTCCTCCGGTGTTTTGAACAGTTCCCGCGCCCGGCCTGCAACAGGCGCAGTCATACCCAGCGCGCCAACCGCTCCCGCCAATCCCAGTAACGTCGATCTTTTTTTAATATCGGTAGCCATACATTCACTCCTTAATCGTGTTGTGTTACCTGCTGGTCGTCGAAAACAAATTTTCCGCCCAACATGGTTTGGGAAATTCTTGCGCTATGAATCTGATAGCGGTCGCGGGAAAAAATATTGTCTTTGAGAATAACGAGGTCCGCGTTTTTGCCGACGGTAATGGAACCCAGCTCGGCGGCCTTTCTCAGCTGGCGGGCGCCGTTGATCGTATATCCCTCGATGAGCTGCGTCAGTGTCAGGCGTTCCGCTATTGGCTGCATAACCTTCGCATTCGCGCCGCCCGCTAAATCCTGCCGGTTGATGCCAATCTGCATACCGAGAAAAGGATTCGCACGTTCGAGTTCGTCCGGTACTACCACATCGCTGGAGAAGGTCACCTTGGCTCCGGACTCGATAAACGATCGGGCGCGCATCTTGTGGGTATTGCGCTCCCCAAGGCTGGACTCGGCACCCTGGTAAAGATCCCCGAACCAGTGTGGGGTAAAGTTGGCGATGACGCCGAGCTCCTTGAATCGGGGAATATCCGCATCGTCCACCAGTTCCAGATGGCAGAGTGTCAGTTGCGGATAATCCCAGCCGTTTTGTTTCGCAGCCTCGTAGGCATCCAGGGCCAGTCGCGTGGCCCTGTCACCCACCACGTGCATGTGCAGGTCCAGCTTTTCCCGGTGCAACTCGCCGATAAATTGGATCAGGCGCGTCTGTTCAATCAGGGTGCCACCCTGGTTACCCGGGTCGTCTTCGAAGTCGTCGAGCACGGCGGAGGTGCGGATTTCGTGTACCCCATCGAAATGGATTTTTACCGCATTGAACTGCAGGTGCGGTCCGGCGTAAGTCGCGCGCAGGCGTTTTATTTCTGCAATGGCGCTGTCAATCTGTTCCGGCAGGTGAACGTGGTAGGTGCCCTCATAGCGCAGGGGCAAGCGGCCTTCGCGATCCAGTTGTGCCAGCACCCCGTAGACCTTATCGTGCAAGCCGAGATTGCCGCCGTCGTACAGGCTGGTAACGCCCTTGCTGGACAGGTAGTTCAGAAAATTTTCCAGATTGGACTCGAACACCGCCGGATCGGCGGTTTCAAAAATTCGCTCCTGAATCGATGCAAAGGTGAATTCCTTGATCCAGCCGGTGGGTTCGTTGTTTGCTCCGCGCTGGTAGTAGGCGAGCCCGGGCGCCGGGTCTGGGGTATCGGCGGACACACCCATGAGCGCCAGTGCTTTGCTGTTTAACCACATGCTGTGTCCGGAGTCGTCCATCAGTGCGACGGGTCGATCACTCACCACCTGGTCGAGCATGGCCCTGTCTGGCCCCTCGATCCCGAAATCCGCGGTGCGCCAGTAGCCGGCAATAATAAACGGTATTTCTTGATGCTCTTCCGCATAGGATTCGAGCCATTGCAGGAGCGCTTCCGGTTCCGGATCGGGGGCAGCGACGAGATCCGTCGAGGCAAACAGGGCGAGGATGCCCGGGTGGGTGTGCGTGTCGATTAACCCGGGCAATACCAGGTTTTCTTCCAGAGCAATGACTTCCGTTTCAGGGCCGATCTGAGCGTAAACACCAGCCTCATCGCCCACGTAAGAGAACTTGCCATCCGTGACCGCGAGGGCGGTTGCGCGGGGCTGTGTTGAATCCATCGTATATATTTCACCGCCGAGCAGCACATGGTCAGCGCGCTGTGCGCATCCGGAAACCAATACCGCGAATATCGTGCTGGCAAAAAAATAGAGGGCCGGAAAACGGTGGCTGCGCATATGGTTGGTGCCCATAAATCCTCGGCAAAACTGGGTGCTTAAAATCGGGTGTTAAAAACTCGAGAGCCAAAAAAGACCTGCGCAATCAGTCTGCGCAGGTAAAGGGAGTAGCGACCGCGCAGCGGTCGCACGGTTGATCAGAAGGAAGCGCTCAGGCGCAATCCATACTGGCGCGGCGCACCGTAAAACTCGGTAATGCCGAATTGGCCGGATACATACTCTTCGTCGGTCAGGTTGCTGCCGTAGGCTTCCAGCTGCCACTGTTCGCTGACCAGGGCAAGGGAGGCATTGAGCAGGTCGCGGCTTTCCAGCACATCGGACTCGGGAGAGTAGGCGAGGTAGGTGTACTGTTTGCCCACATGGGAGTAATTGACTCGCGGTGTCAGGTAGAGTCCGCCGGACAAATCGAACTCGTAACTGATCGAGAGGTTATACGTCCACTCCGGCGCATAGAGCGCCTCGCCACCGGCGGTGGATTCCGTAAACGGCGTATAGTCGAAGCAGATGGGCGGCATTGATGGCACACCCGCGGGGCATTGCGGGCCCAGCGCACTGCCGGGCAGGGCGCGGGCATTGACAAAGGTCTGCCCGGGAAGATCCGAATCGGTGTAACCCAGGTTGCCGCTGAACATCCAGTTACCCAGGCGTGCCTGTACCTGCGCCTCGATCCCCTGAATGGTCATGTCCGCGATGTTTTCCGAACCTTCCACACCGGTAGAGGGTTCCAGTGCAGCGAACTGGAAATCACGATAGTCGTTGTAGAAGGCCGTCAGCTGTGTGCGTACACGATCTTCGAGGGCACTGAATTTCCACCCCAGCTCGTAGCTGGTGACATCTTCTGCGTCAAAGGTGGACGTGGTGGAATTGAAGCCGCCGGGTTTGTAACCGGTCGAGACCTGGGCGTAGAGCAGGCCGTGGTCCAGATAGTGATTCAAGGCCAGCTTGCCGGTAACACGATCATCCTCATAATTACCGGACAGGTCGCCCACCTGCAGGCCGCCCGGTGGGAAATCGGGGATGCCGCGTCCCACATAGATACCACCCCAGCCGGTGACCTCGTAGGTGGAGTGACGCAAGCCGGCCTGCACTTCCCAGGATGGCAGGAACTCATAGTTACCCTGGGCAAACAAGCCGGTCACGGTGCGTGCATTCCCGCCGGGAATATCGGTGGGGAAGCCGGCCTGGACATCGACAATCATGATGTCGATATCGGTTTCCTGATAGTAACCGCCCAGCACCCAGTCAAACTTGCCGTCTGTCGGCGAGATGATATTGATTTCCTGACTGCGCTGTTTTTCGTTGGCGAAATAGTCTTCCACAATATCGCCATTGGCCATCACCGGCGCCGAAGAGCCATCGAGGTCGGAGACATTGTTGATTTCCTTGTCCTGATAACCCGAGAGCGAACGCAGCACAATGCCGTTTGCCAGCGTGTAATCCAGTTTCAGGCTGTACATGTCGCCGCGATC
Source organism: Microbulbifer bruguierae (assembly GCF_029869925.1). Classification (NCBI taxonomy): domain Bacteria; kingdom Pseudomonadati; phylum Pseudomonadota; class Gammaproteobacteria; order Cellvibrionales; family Microbulbiferaceae; genus Microbulbifer; species Microbulbifer bruguierae. The sequence continues at coordinate 3,401,893 of NZ_CP118605.1, forward strand.
TTCGTAGGACACGTCCTCGTCAAATGCCAGGGTAAAGGCATCTCCCGTGCGGAAATCGCCGTAGGTCGTTCCGGCGATTGGTGCTGCGGTATAGCCGCCGGTATCCCGTTTGTTGGTCTGTGCCTTGAACAGCAGTTCGAAATTTTCCGGGGCCCAGAGTACACCGAGGCGCCCGCTGTACTCTTGCAGTTTGCCGGCGTCGTTGTCGTAGGGGCCGGTATCCTTATAGAAACTGTCACGGTCCCTCTTGAAACCCGCAAGCCGGACGGCGAGGGTTTCGGAAACGGGCACATTGACCGCGCCTTCAAAACCGAGGTTATTGAAGTTGCCGACGGAGGTTTCCGCGTAACCGCCGATGGTCTCCAGGTCCGGTGATTTTGAATTGATAAAGATTGCACCACCGGTGGAATTGTTTCCCACGAAGGTTCCCTGCGGTCCGCGTAGTACTTCCACCGATTGGATGTCGTAAAAACTGCTGGACTGCACGATGGGTGGTTGGAACAGGCCGTCCACATAGGTGGCCACCCCGGCAGTAATATTCGGGGTGTTGGTCGCGATCCCGATACCGCGGATGTTCACGCTGAGGGTCGGCCCCGTATTGGTAATGGAGAGTGAAGGTGACGCTGTCTGCAAATCCTTGAGTGTGGCGACGCCCTGGTTTTTCAGCATGTCGCCACTCAGTGCCGTCGCCGACATCGGCAGATCTTCCAGGCTCTCTTCCCGGCGCTGGGCGGTCACCACAATTTCTTCGACAGCGGTAATGGATCGGGTTTTGGTTTCCGGCTCGGGTGTACTGGCCTGGGCGAGTACACAACTGCTGGCGGAACCCAATAGTGTGGCCAGTAATAGCTGGTGGTTTTTCACGGAATACTCCTTGGTCTCTTGCTTTATTATTTGCGATGGACGAGTACCGCTTCGCCCGCTTTACTCCCCGATGTTTGACCGGCTTATTCAGGCTGCCACTTGGACGCGGCCTCGAAGAAACTGAAGCTTTCCCGCATCGCAGCTTCGTCCTTGTCGTTCGGCGGGAAATAGCTGAGTTTGACGATCACCGTGTTGGTGGACGGGTCGACGAAAATAAACTGGCCCTGCAGGCCGATGGCGGAATAGGCGGGAGTTTTGGACACAGTCCACCACTGGTAGCCGTAATCGATCGGGCCTTCTTCCGGGCCGGCGGGCTTGGTCGATTCCTTGATCCAGTCGGCGGGAATGATCTGCTTACCGTTCAATTTGCCTTGATTCAGCATCATCAGCCCCACGCGGGCATAATCCCGCATTGCCGCATTGAACCCGGCGCCGCTGAACTCGCGCCCGATACCCGGCTCGCCATCCATAATGAAAAAGCCATCGAATTCAGCCCCCAGTGGTTCCCACAGGCGGCTGGCCATATAGGAAGCCAGGTTGCTGCCGCCGCTCACCCGCTCCAGCAGCAGGCCGAGTACCGCGGTATCGATGGTCTTGTACTGGAACACTTCCCCCGGCGCGTGTGCGCGTTTGATATCCCGCGCCACGTCCGCAAAGCGCACCACGTTTTTCACCAGTGCCTGGATATGATTGCGTGCGGCGATTCCCGGGCTGTCAAACTCATAGCTCTCCTCGTAATCCACACCGGACCGCATCTGCAGTACCTGACGGATGGAAACCCCCTGGTAAGCACCTTTTTTCAGCTCTGGCAGGTAGTCGGTGATGTCGTCGTCGAGGGAGCGGATGCGCCCTTCTTCCAGGGCGCAGCCCACCAGCAGCGAGGTCAGGGACTTGGTCATGGACCAGCCCATAAAGTGGGTATCCGGTTTGCTGTTATTGAGGTAGTTCTCGTAGACGATCTTGCCGTCCTTCATCACCAGCATGGCGTTGGTGTAGGTGCGATCGAGGAACTCGTCCGGGGTGTAAGTCTTGCCCTCAAAGCGGTAGCTGAAGTCGAGGGTGCGGTCCTCGCGGGGCAGTGCGAACGGGTTGCCGGAGCGGGCGACCTTACGGGTGGTGAACAGGGTATCCATGCTGCGGAAGGTCAGCACATTGATGTCGCCATCGTTCATGTGCCAGCGGGCATTCTGGATCGCCACCGACACGTCCGACTCGGGCCCAACCTGTGCCACCAAAGGCTCCAGGGTCACTTTGGCGTGTACCAATGTCGGCATCAGGCCGATGGATAGAATACCGGCAACATTGGCGAAAAATTGTCTGGTTGGTTTTTTTGTCATTGTCCATTACTCCTGGCAAAGCCCGGACAGCGTCTGCTGTCACAGTCATCATTTTCGAACCCTGTTCGATGCTATGGATGGGCGAGCGGAGTGTCATATCCAATATGAGATATGCGGGAGACAGAGAGAGCGGTTAGTCGAGGAGAGCGAGGTGGAATAGAGCAATTTGGAGGTGCGTGGCGCCAAAGGTCAGGCGCCACACACAGAGAGGAAAATCAGTTGAGGCTGTGCAGGGTCTTGGCAGAGATGGATGAACCGATAATGCGCACCAGCTCGGGCTGCCGGTGAACCCCCAGCTTGGAAAAGATACTCTTCAGCTGCACACGGACAGTACCCACCGCGACTCCCAGTTTCGCCGCATATTCGGTGACGGAGTCACCTTCACAGAGCGCGATCGCAAGCTTCGCCTCGGCGGGCGTGAGGCCGAACAGCTGCACAATGTCCACCGCCTGCAGGTTCAGTTTGACCTCGCTCTCGGACAGGTACAGTGCGACATAGGGCGCAGCCGCAGAATCTGCCGCAGGCATGGGTAGCGCCAGTAACTGCAACGGCGCATCCCAGGCCGCGCCAATGGAACCCACAAACCGGGAGCCGCGCTCGCGGCCCGCGCGATCGATCAGTTCGGCAAACAGGCGCTGGTCACCGTTGGCCGCGCAGCGCAGTTTCTTCCCAGAAAGAGACAGATGGCGAGAGCGCTGGATAATCTGGCGCGCGCAGTGGTTGCTCCAGTGCAGGCCACCCTGGCGATCGAGCACTACAACCCCGGTATTGAATTGGTCCAGGGATTGGGAAAGAAATTCTGTGCGTGCTTCCAGCCGGCCGATTTTTTCTGCGAGAGAGACCGTCTGCTTCAGGTGGGGCGTGAGCAGGTGCAGGAAACGCTCCTGATCCTCGCTGAACTCGCGGGTGTCGTCGTAGCGCCGGTGCAAAATCATGCACAGGTTGCGGTCCTCCCCCAGCTGCACGCCCAGAATCGCCGGGCGCCCGAGGCCGAGCATCTGCATCCGTTCGCGCAGTGCCTTGAAACTGGGAACCTGCGCAGTGGAGCGGCACTCATTGCGAATAACGATACTTTCTGCCATCGGCATCCTTGCATGGCTGAGATCGAGGCGCGGATTGTCTGCATTGTTTACTAAGCAGTCATGGGCTTCTGCATGTTCGGTGGACGTGGAATCCCGCACAACCCACTGCTGGTTAAGGCGGTTGCCATCGCGCTTGAGCATCTGCACCACCACACTGCCCAGCTGCATTTCGTTCTTGATCAGATCCAGCGCCTGGCACCAGTTGCCCGGCTGTTCCGCAGACTTGTAGAAGGTGGGCAGCATTTGTTGCAGGAATTCAGGGTGCATAGGTAACTCGCAAATCTGGTGGACCACGAACGGGGAGGTTCTCGGGGCCGTATCTCGGGGCTGTGATCCGGGGCCGCATATTGTATCGATGCCAAGGGTGGCCGGCGTGACGACTAGCAAATGATGCAAAGGATGCGCCAACCCGCTGTGCAGCGTTGTCGCTATCTATTCAGCAGCGCCACTATTTTCTATGGTGGGTCAGTTTCAACGCTGATTCAGGTTCAATGGTGAACCAGCGCAGGATGTTCTACGGTATGCCATCTTCAGCAGGCGAAAATTCTATTTCAGGCGCGGTAGCCTGATCCAGAAGTTCGAAGATTCCCTCTTCCCGCAGTACCCGCATCCCCAGCCTCTGATCGGAAATTCCCGGGCGCAACTTGTAATCGAAGTGCAGTCGCTCACCGCTCTCCACGGCCTCGAAGTAGCGGCAATTTACCTGATTGTGCAGTCGATGCAGGTGGTCACTGAGTTCGATCTGGTGGGAAGAAAACATAAACAGGCAATTTTCCCGGGTGGAGAAACGTTCCAGTATGGCGAGCGAGGCCTCAAATGCATCTTTTACATTGGTGCCTTTGAACGGCTCATCCATCAGAGTAAGCACCCGATCTCCCCGCGCAACGGCCTCTGCCACCGCCTTCACCCGCAGCGCTTCCGCGCGGAAGTAGCTCACTCCGCGGCACAGGTCATCGGTCAGGGATATGGAACTGAACAGGCACTGCACTGGCACAAACTGGAAAGACTGTGCTGGCACGCCCATACCCAGGTGAGCGAGATACAGCGCAGTGGCAAAGGCGCGCAGGTAAGTGGTCTTGCCGGCCATATTGGGGCCGGTGAGAAACAGAATACGGTGTTGCTGGTTGAGTGAAACAGGATTGGCAACGGGATGTGCAAGATAGGGATGGTAAAGCCCTTCGGCCGTGACGTGCAGCGGGCCGTAGCAAATCTCTGGCATAACGAACCCGTGTTCGGCATTGGCATCAGCCATCGACACCAGTGCCTCCATCTCATAATTCAGTGCCAACAACCGGTTGAGCGTGTCTTTTTCCTTGACGCGCAGTGCCTGGTCGAGCTTGAGCATTTTCCAGGTGCCCCAGCCCGCCACATCAAAATCCGGCACCATGCGCAAGTTGGGGCGAGACAGCAGCGCGCGCAATTGCTGCAGTAGCGGACCCAGTTCACCCGGGGCTGATTTCAGCGCGGGCAGCGCGACGAAACTACGCAGTGCCCGGATCATACGACAGGCTGCCTGGGCACCCTTCACAATACTGAAATAGTGGCTGTCCTGATTTGCCCAGACCTGAAACGCACCCAGCGCAAATTCCAGGCGATTACGGAAATCCAGGCTGGGTAGAATTTCCTCCAGATAATCCTGCGTGCCTTCGACCGCATACACCGACGGCATTTGTTTGAAAAGTGCCCGTGACTCCGTAATAAAGCGGACCGCCGCCTGTGTTGCCGCAATACGCTCCGCGCACGCCCAGGGGGTCTGCATACGCCGTCGCAGCAGCGCCGCACCGCCAACGGAGCGCGTCCGATTGCAGAAATCGAACAGACTTGCGCCGCCGTTATCGGACGTAAAAATTTCAAGGTCTTTGAATGTGTGGGAATCGATATCGAGAAGGTCAGGCCTGGCGCTGCTATTCGACATGGGCGGGGTTCCGGTGTGCAAAGAGAACCCGTAGAGCAAGCGTATTATCCAAAGGTTCAACCTGGTATTTATTGTTGTTCGCGTCTGTCATTTAAGCAGAAGCCAGCGTGAATGCAATCCGCGACTGTCAGGGAGAACCAGGATTTTACCGACGTCTTTTCATCGGGTACGGGAAAACACATTGCGCAGACCGCGCGTTGCATGATTCCTGCCGATCACGCCACCGTTATTGCCAGTAGCTTCTCCGCATGCCGACGCAATTCGCGTTTGAGATCCGGCGGATTAAGAATCTCGAAGGTAATGGGCAATTGCACCAGTTGCGAAGCGAACCAGTTCAGGCAGCCGGTGTGCGCTCGCCACAACACCGCATCACCCCTGGGGGTCAGCAGTCCTACTTCGTCGCCGAGCATGGCACTGGCGCTGGCAAGGTCTGTGTGCAGCAGCAACTCCGCTTCAATGCCCGACTCCATACTGGAAAAGCTTTGGGTGAGGTAGGCGGCGGCATCAAAATTCTGTGGCCGTTGAAAGGGAATTTCCAGCCGGTGTAACCGCTGCATGCGGTCGAGACGAAATGTGCGGAGTTCCTCGCGCAGGTGGCAGTGGCCCACTGCGTACCAGCGGCCGTAGCGGAACACCAGGCCATAGGGGTCGAACTCACGCTGCGTGGCTCGCTCGTTACCATTATTGCTGCCGCTACCTCCGGCATAGTCGAATGCTGTGCGGCAGCGGTTTTGGGTTGCGGCCGCCAGGGTTGCCAGGGTGACACTGTCCGCTGCCGCGTTCGGCACCAGCTCCAGAGTAACGCTGTCATCCAGTGCGCGCAGTTGCTGCTTCAGCTTCTGCGGCATCACCCGCTCAAGCTTGGCCTGGGCACTGGCGACCGCAGTGGAAACTTCTCCTACACTGAGGCTGCGCGCCGCCAGCAGGCCGAGGGAAATGGCCAGGGTCTCGTCATTGGTGAACATCATCGGCGGCAGCTTGTAGCCGGACACCAGCTGATAACCGCCATGCCGCCCGCGCTCCGCCGTCAGTGGAATACCGATTTCCTCAAGGGTCGCGATATAGCGGCGCAATGTGCGGCCATCCACCCCGAGCATCTGTGCCAGCTCGCTGCCACTGGCATTGCCGTGGATCTGCAACAGTTCCAGCAGCGCCAGCACGCGTGTCGTCGGATTCGGCATAACCTGCATCCTGCGTAATTTATTAGGACGGAATATAGCCTAATTGGCCGTTACAGTGCTGGCGTTCCGATCACACACCCACTCAATGAAGAGTTCCGACCAATGATGAGTAATGAAAGCAACGGAGAGCGGCTATGAATGACGAAGTAATCCTGTATACCAACCCCCAATCCCGCGGTCGTATCGCACGCTGGATGCTGGAGGAAGCCGGTGCGCCCTGCCGCACCGAAGTACTCGAATACGGCGGCAGTATGAAAGCCCCTGCCTACCTGCAGATCAATCCCATGGGCAAAGTGCCGGCGATCGTGCATCACGGCGAAGTCGTCACCGAATGCGCCGCCATCTGCGCCTACCTGGCAGATGCCTTTCCGCAAGCGGGGCTGGCACCACTGGCGGAAGAGTGCGCCAGTTATTACCGCTGGCTGTTCTTCGCCGCCGGACCTTTAGAGGCGGCGATCATCGATTCCAAGACCTTCGGTATAGAACCGGATGCGAAGAAGCAGACGATGGTGGGCTACGGCAGCTACGGGGCTGTGCTCGATAATCTTTCGAGCTGGTTTAAAAGCCACAGCTACGTAACCGGCGAGCGCTTTACCGCTGCCGATGTGTATGTGGGATCACAGATCAACTGGGGTGTGCAGTTTGGCACCATTGAAAAACGCGCAGAGTTCATCGACTACGCGCAGCGGGTCACCGACCGTGACGCCTACCGTCGCGCCAACGAAAAAGACGACGCGCTGATGGAGAAAGCCTGACAGAAGTGGTCTGCTATTTATAATTTTTTAAAGGCGGCCCCGAGCGGCCGCCCACTTACTCCTCACTATCCGCTATCCGTCCGCTTGCTCTATTGCCGCGGGATCCATCCACATAATCTCCCAGATATGCCCATCCAGGTCGCGAAACGAGCGGCCGTACATAAAACCGTAATCCTCCGGCTCACGAAAATCAGAGCCTCCCGCAGCGACCGCCTTGTCCAGCAGCGCATCCACCTCCGCGCGGCTCTCCGCAGACAGGCACACCAGCACCTCGGTGCTGGTGCGGGTATCGCAGATCGCAAGACCGGGGGTGAAGCTCAGAAACTTTTCATGGGTGAGTAACATGGCAAAGTTACTCTCGCCAATGATCATGCAGGTGGCAGTTTCATCGGTGAACCTGGGGTTGAACTCAAAGCCGAGTTCAGAGAAAAACTCGACGGATTTCCCAAGATCGGTCACTGGCAGGTTTACGAACATCATTCTGGACATGGCATTTCCTCCGTTCCAGCCAACGAATAATCGCGTTGGTATAAGGTAGTCGTATCACAGGGGGCGAATTCGACAGTGGGTACAAAATTAGCAGGGACAAGCTTTTATGAAAATTATCCGGTACAAAAAACAGCTATTGGCGCTTATTCCGTTTTGTGCGATTACGGCATTTTTTATCTTGTCGGAAGACGAAAACAAGAAAACGGTCTTACCACTGGAAAACACGGAAAGCGCGGAAAAATTCCCCGATAACGAAGTTTCAGAGCCTTTAGGGAAACCTGCGGATTTACCCGGTTTGGATCAACCAATTGAGAAGGGGGTTATTGAAACCGTATTCGGAACAACCGATCTCTCTGATGAGGACGACTGGTGTAATCACCTGCAGCTAGACGAATATTCAGCAATGGAAACATCAAGACATATTAAGGAGTTCTTTTCAAACTATGGATACGAGAGAAAGGCGTTTTTAACCCATGTTGGATATGATCTGGATACGCTCATCTCGCTAACCAGGTCAGGTGACACTGTCGCGGCACTGACAATCGTTGCCGGAGAACATGAAAAGTCCGTAAAAAATTGGGCTGCGACTGAAGCATTGGCCCAGGGTGTTACGGGGATTGCTTTAACGCAGTTAAAAGCGAGTAAGCTTGTTCGAATAAAACCGGCACAGCTGGAAGGTGATGTAGAGAAGGCAAAAGGCTATCTCCTGGATGTGTTGACGCTGGATTTGTACGCAATACAGCTGGGCGACCTAGTTCCTTATTCGATAACGCAAGACTACCTTTCAAATAATTCCATCTCGATTCCATTGGAAGAAGGGGATTACGCCCAGATAAAAAACAGATCATCGGAGATGAAAGATAGACTTCTACAGTCTGGGAATACGCCAGGCTTATCTGGTTTTCAGCCAGATATCCCAAAGGTCAAAGTACGCCTTGATCAATTAAAAATTGCCGGCATGAAGGTAGACGAAAAATTTGACGAAAAACTTTTGGGCGACATGGATTATTTCAGCGGAGATTGTGTAGATAAAAGCATAAAGTACATTCAAACTCTACAAAACAAATAGTGGTTACAGGCAGTGCTACTGCCAGATACTCTCGTCCAATAACGTTTGCGTTAACTTCTCGACTTTCTCAAACCGCGGCGCTTTTGCGGCGTTGGTCAGCAATGCAATCTCACGCCGACAAGCCCACACCGTAGCATACCCCTGCGATTGCTAGATTTGACGGACTCAGAATCTGGAGTCGTTCTCACAGGGAATGCCATCATGATCTCCATCCATTTTTGTGTTTGGGCAGTTTTCTATAAAGAAATCAGCCTCTTCCCTTGAGTTCATTTGGCTACAATGCTGCCGACCATCACATTTAAACTTTTGATGCGAGACCTGGCTTGATTCCGCGGGTTTTTTTGCTGGAGAGAGCTTGATAATGTCCAGGCCATCCGTGGAGCGACCGACCTTTTCTACATCGTAGTCTCCCCACCGGTTACCATTTACCGAGAATTGATCTTGGTATAATTTCCATCCTGCGAATACCAACAGGCCAAGAATTACGATTTTTTTCATTATTGATGCCTGAAACTCTAATCCAGCGGGCAACGGCGAGCGCAGCATCCCGGCAGCCTGTGGCTGCGTACCGCTGCGCCCAGTAAAGTTAACTGCTCAAAAATCGAAAGGGCATTCTTCTTCTTTGCCCTGTGCCCATGCTAAAAGCAATTCTCCAGTGCTGTCATTGCCGATGGCATGATATTCAGTCACTTCTGTTTTAGTTGAGGATATTGGTCGTACCTGAACGACGGCGTTAATCATGCCATTTTCTGGTTGGCCAATACTTATGGTTTTTTCCTTGGCCAGAAGAGCGAACTGTTTTAACCCGTTTTCTTTATTTTCGAGAGACACCTTCCAGTCTCTGCCGCTAACCATGGTGTTTTGTTGCCAGGTAACGGAAGTGCCATCGTAACAGGCGTATAGCGGCGTTCCCAATTCAGTTAACACCTTTTCTATTGGGCTATTGATGGTGACGGTGTTTATGCGCCCTAAACTGGATGTTTTAATGCGTTCAACATATTCATCTGGGGTTTTAGGGTTTGACAATATAGCGCAGGATTGGAGTGAAAGTAGCGTGATTATAAAAATTACTTTTTTCACGGATTGAACTCTCTTGGTTGTTGTAACTATTTATTCGTCTGCTTCAGGTCCAGGTATTCAAATTAGACCTGAAACTTGATGCCCTTAGGTAGGCACCTTTCGAGATATGGTCCTTCATAAGGTGATTAATACTCAGTGCCTGGGATAGCTTGGCTACGCTGGCTGAATGTGCGGGTGGCGGCTCTCATTCTTTACCTGTTTATTCTTTTCGGATAGATAAACGTAGTGTTATAGCGACTGAAACACTGGTTGAGTTGTAACAAGGTGCCCTTCTCAAGGGTGGCGCCATTTATAACATTCCGTTTTGGGGCTGGCGAGGTTGTATAAGTGACAGCAATCACAGAGTAGGTGCTTACATACGTTTGGGCGTAGGTAGCTAGCGATCTTGTACTTGAAGGAGATATCGAATTTTTTGAGGAAGCTTTTCGGATCCCGAACGCTTTCTGGGCCTTGTTCTTATCCCCAAATGTCCCGACATCAAGAATGCGCAAATAGAAAAAAAGTTCTCGAATCGAATAAAGTCGATTGAGGGCGACGTAACGGAAAGCCGACCGCTGAACGTAAGGCAATCATTGAAATCTTGTGGAGCTATTATTCGAGCCATGGCTGGAAGCTGGTAATAGGGTCAGATTCAATGATTTTGAGGGATTGAACAAGGAGATTGGTTCCAGCACAGAAGCGCCTATTGGAAAACTATTTTTGTTGTCCTTAAAGTAGGAAAAGCAAAGTAGTTCCAGAACCGATTTCCGAAGTTCGCGCCTCTTTTGCTCATTTTTATGAATATTTGAACTTCGAAAATTAGGACGTACTTCCCAAATTGAAATTTGTGGAGCTTTAAATACCTCGCTTTATAGAATTCCCGCCATATGCTCGCTATGCTGCCATGTCTGAGGCTCATGAAGTTCTGAATGACTTGGTTTCTTTTTATTTCCATTATTGTCTGCGTAGCAATTTACTAGCTTATTGCTGTCAGCCATAGTGCGGCCATCACCTCTAGGGCTTAATTGGGCTCCTATTTTTTGCACAAAATCGCCTTTAGAAAAAACACAATATAGTTGCTGAATATTTTTCATCAACGGTACATATTCATATCTAACTGGTGTTCCCAGTAAGATTAGTTTCCGAATTTTCAAGCCTATTCTTGTTGCTTCAATGGCAACATTTCCGCCATGACTGTGCGCAATTATATCTACGTCTTGAATGCCGCTTAGCCAATTTACAAGATCGTTAGCTGCGGCTTTTCTTTTTGTATGTCGATTATCACCACTCCACTTAAAGGGAGTCTGTCCTTGGTAAAGATCTGGAACTAGAGTGTTTACATAATTCCAAAATGTTCCACCTTTTTGCCACCATGTTTTTGATGACGCCCATGTTCCGTGAACTATTATGGTGAGAGATTTTGGTTGTGTTTGGATTGATACTGGGGATAAATTTTTTCTTGATGATATAGATTTTACGGTATGATGTATGTCATCTATTCCGACTGCACCAAGTATCGAAGAAAAATTATGTTTGTTTTTGTTGTCAAATCCTGAGATGACTTCAGATACATTTTCAATGGCAATTCTATTTTCTATTCTTTCTCCTATTTCGCGTAAATAAGACTCTTTAAATTCAACTGATATGTTGTCTGCATCAAGAATGTGATCCAATAAATGCATTGAAGCTAGCCTTAGGTCTCCTTCATCCTCGGCCAATGCCTGCGAAATCATATCTAGGTCGATCCATGCAGTTTTCTTATTGAAATGGAGAATTTGGTTAAAAATTTTTTCAGAAAAGTTAGTCATTTTGGCCTCTATTTTAATCACTCTCTGGTGTGATTTTTGAGTGGAGTGAGGTGTGAAAAATGCTTAAACCGAATTTAAATTTAGTTACTTCCTGTTTGATTTTAAACTTTGATTGTTTTTCAAATAAAGAGATGCCTGAGAAGTTGTCTGGAAAAGTCTGCAACGGCAAGTATTAACGATAGCGAACTTGATAAGAAATACCAGCTAAGATTAATTCAACATTAAATGTTAAGCGTTACTTTATTCCGAATAATACTTTTGTAGCGATAAATTACCGCATTTGGTTTGTTTAAGCGTGGCCTGTAGGCTGCTATCTCTCGGGGTTGCAGAATTAATTTATTGTGCACTATATATTTCCTCCTGATTGATGATCGATCAATTCAAAAATTTGCTCGCTATTTCATGTTTTGTTTGAATGTCATCAATTGACGAGCCCTTAGGATATATTGCCGTGTGTCTCCCAAGTTTTTCATGGCTAGATTTACAGGTAATGCATGAAAAAATTGGATGGACAGCTACGACCTCTTCTGACTGTGCTGTTAATTTATTTGGGACTGTATACTCATATTCTGTATTAACATATTTGTTGGTTTCAGAATATTTAATTGCAACTCCTAAAATTCCGGTTTCAATTAAGAAGTTAAAAAACCGATTGAATCCTGAAGAAACCTGAGGGTATACAATGGCGTCTTTTAGTATCCCTTTCGCATTGTAACTTGTCCAATAGTTTTGAATTTCCTGAAGCCTACAAATTATTGGGAAGTTAATTAGCTTTTCGAACATGGCTTGTCCTTCAGGGAAGGCCATTTGGTAGGAATCGATAATTTCCTGGGCTAAAAATCTCTCACGAGATTTGATTGCTAGTTTAATGTATTTACAATTTAACCTAGTTAGGTCCGTTGTCGGATCGTCCAATATGGCCATTTTTATCGCACAATTTAGGTAGACCAATAATTGGCGAGGGAGTAATTGGGTATGTCGAAGTAAATACCCAACTGGGTCCTCTTCGAAGTTCCTGTCGTTCACTAAGGATCCAGTAAGTATGGTATTGAAAAATTTATATGCGCCTTCTCTTGTGTAAATCTTTATCTCTTTTAATTCTTTGTATCTTTCTTCATCTCGATTATTTTTGTGAAGTTGTAAGCAGACCATATATCTGTGCGCAACCGAAGATAACAAATCTCCACTTGACCACTGAAGTAAGCGTATGTTGGCATAATCCTTTAGGATCGCATTTGATCTCTCTTTGAGGTAAGAATATTGTTCTGCGGGAACACAATATCTAATCTGAAGCCCAACTTTCCCTCTGTTAAAATGCGCAAGTAGGGTTAACAGGCCGGTATATGCCATTCTTCTGGCTCTGGTTTGATCAGAGTAAGAAGCATCTAGTAGTTCGTCGTCGGGTTCCAGCTTTTCAGGATTATCAATCATGATTATGATGTATTTCCCGATTCCCTTCGCCGCTTTTGAAATTAGCGTTTCCCATCGATCTAGAGATTCGCAACCAATTCCCATAGATTGAAGTACGATGTCCACATTAAGGTTTTGTTTGCTAAGATATTTAGTCCTAAAAATTGACATTATGTCTAAGATTAAATTTGGGAGAGTTATCTTGGCGAAGTCTTTTACTGGAAATTTTTTAATTATTTCTTTTAGGTTTTCGTCGCTAATTCTATATTTGGCGATTTCCTTTGTAGCTATTGTGAGGAAAATAAGCCGCCAAATTTCAGAGACTTTTTCAGCCTCTATTAGAAATCTTCCTCCTTCAAGTATTTCGTGTATTTGCGTTTCTATTACTTCTAATGCTTCCCAGCTCTTTAGTGATATAGCAATAACATTTTCTTTATGAGAAAGGTTGTTTAGATAGCTGCTTTTACCCGATCCTCTTCGCCCAAGAATTATCGAAGGCCTTACTCCTTCTTCTTCATGAAAGTGCTCCGGATGCCAGTTGAATAGCTTTTGATATAGCGTAGGGTTGTATTTGTCATTTGTGTGTTCGTAAGCGACGTGGCCCAAGAAGTGTTCTCTAGTCAATATCTCTTCGAGAAATTCTTCCTCTTGGTCTTCAGTTAAAGAAATTTCTTTATACGTTAGCATTTCAGTTTTCCCAAATATTGATTTTGTCTTCCTGGCATAAAATGTGTGTGTCGCCTGATTAAATGGCGACTGCTTTTACCTCTAAAGAAATCTTTGTTATCAATTCCCATGCAATTTGCCTATTTTCGATGAAAGTGTGAGCTAGATCACGAAAATATTTGGGCTGTATATCACAGTTATTCTTTTTGTGGAACACACTGTAATAGCTTGTAATAAATTCATTTAGGACGCGTTTAATGTTCTATTTGTCTATGTCTGTAGTTAAGTCATGATGTGAGGCGCCACATTCATCAAAGCGACAGTCGGATGGCTTATTTATCTAAAATACATCTAAGAAAAGTGCGAGCTTCGTAAATTTTTCTGCACGAAAAAAGGTCGTTTTATCAAGAATTAAGAAGGGGAAGTAATATGATCTACCTGTGTGGCGCCATCGTGGGTGTGCAGGGTTACGTTGTGAATGCGGTCGTATGCGCCGGCAAGTAGCCACAGCTTGCCGGCAAGCTTGACCTGCGCCTGTCCAAACATTCCCTTGAACAGGGCGACTTCACTATAGCCGCGATCAGAGCAGTCCGAATATTTGGGATCGGAGTAAAGTTTTTTTTATTTGTGGAGGCGTAATCTTGAGCTGGAAGAAGCCTTTGTCATATTTTGATGTCAAAATGTTACTCTGACCCCAATTTTTACAATTTTTAAATGTTACTCTGACCCCAATTTTTCCACCCCAATTTTTCCAATTTTTTTCTGACCCCGGTTTTTTTATTCTGACCCCGGTTTTTATCAGGATTTTCCCTAGCATAGCCCCAATCCGGCAGCGGCCCGCCCGTGCGGGGCCGGCTGCCGGCGCAAACTATCTATTGGAGACCTTACATGAAGAAACTGTTTTCGATCGTTGTGGCGCTACTGGCGTTATCGTCCGCAAGTCTCGCCCTGGCCGCGCCGCGGGTACTGATCGTGGCCACCAGCCACGAGCAGATGGGGGATACCGACGAGAAAACCGGCCTGTGGCTGTCGGAACTGACCCACCCCTACCACGAGCTCAAAAAGGCGGGCTTCGAGGTGGAAATCGCCAGTATCAAGGGCGGCGCGGTACCGGTGGACGCGCGCAGCCTGGCGGATGACGACGCGGTGAACTTCGAGTTCCTCGCCAGCCCGCAAACCCGCAGCCTGCTGGACAACACCCGCAAGCTCGCGGACGTCAGCCCCAAGCGCTACCAGGCCATCCTGTTCGCTGGCGGCCACGGCACCGTGTGGGACTTCCCCAAGAGCCCCGCGGTGAACAGCGTTGCCTCCGCCATTTTTGAGAGCGGCGGTTATGTGGCGGCCCTGTGCCACGGCCCGGCGGCACTGCTGAACGTCACCGGCCCAGACGGCAAGCCGATTATTGCCGGCAAGAAGGTCGCGGGCTTCAGCAATGTGGAAGAAAAAGCGGTAGGCCTGGTAGAGGTAGTGCCCTACCTGCTGCAGGACGAACTGACCGCACTCGGCGCCAACTACCAGGAAGGCAAAGCGTGGGAAAGCTTCGTAGTGCAGGACGGCCGCATAATTACCGGCCAGAACCCGCAGTCTGCGGCGGAGCTAGGGCGGGTACTGGCGAAGGCCCTGAAAAAGTAAGCGCTAGCCCGTAAACGCAAAGAGCCCGGTGACTGCCTGTGTTGAAACTGACACAGGCGGTCACCGGGCTCTGTTGTTTCTGCGAGAAGTAAAGCCCTACATTGCACGGGGACACCGCAATCGTGATATGTGGGGAGCTATTGCCAGATGCCCGTGTCCCGCAAGGTTTGCGTCAACTTGCCGGCAATTTCAAACCACGGCGCTTTCGCCGTATTGGTCAGCAACACCAAGCCGTTGCGCTCCTGTGGATAACTGATCAGCAGCGACTTGTATCCGCGCACGCTGAACCTGCCTTTTTTCTCGTTCACCTGCCAAGCCAGCCCCCCTTTGTATTCCCCCACGAGCACCGGAGCACCGGAACACCTCATAACCAGATCACCCAGGAGCACTGGGGGAGAAGCGTAACCTACTGAATTCCAAAGGTTTTTTTGGCTTTTGAGAAATTTATTTTACAGTTGAAAGTCTGAGATGTAATTATTAAAGCATTTCAAGAGTTTCAATCTACCCTGATATTCGAATATAGAATCGATCGATTTCTATTTAACTCTTTGATTTAAAAGGATTTTTTTGAATAATGGCACTTATTGAACACCAGCTTGGAGTTAACAAGGATGAATGCAAAACAGCAGAGTACACGAGCAAAAAAAATGACCCAAAAGCGCACAGAGTTGCGGGCGCAACTATGGCCTGATTTGAAGGTGGAGGATCTTTGGAATCGCAAGGAGCATGATGGTTTCACGACAATACCTCGCACTTTCCCTCATATCTTCCAAATAATGGATGAACTTGCGGGTAAGGGAAAGCCAGTATCAAGTGTGTATCTCAGTCTCTGGTGTCGTGTATTTGACGAGTCGATGCTAGACGTGAAAAGTATGGAGCATATGGCCTTTGAAAGTGGTTTTAGTGGCCAGCGAGCTGTTACTACATGGAAGCAAAGAATGAAGACGCTCGAAGAGCTTGGCTTTATTTCAGCTCGGGAGGGCGCAAGTGGTGAATATAGCTTTATTCTTGTTTACAACCCATACAAGATAATTCTTCGCCACCGGAATCGCTTCCAAGGGGGCAAGTTCAACGCTCTTTTAGCTCGCGCACAAGAAGTTGGTGCTACTGACCTCCAGGAATAGGGTTGTGTGTATGAAAGTAGTTATTTCAAAGGCGTGTAAACTTCTCGTTCTAGTCAATGAGTTGGATACAGTAAAGTTGCTAGCTCTCAGTGTGTTTTTGTTTGCTTTGACTGGGTTAGTAATTTCAATTAAGTACTAATTTCAAAAATTTATCTCCTTATTCATAGTTGTTTAGCTGTGATCTGACAGTTGCCGGTTTTTTAAGACGGAAATCTGTCAGGTCAGGTTGGTTATGCTAGTCTTTCCCTTAAGATTTTTTCCATCTTCGAACATTTGTATCGGGGCAGTGACAGAAATTATTGGCCTGAAGAGTGCAGTCACTATTTTAATACCTGATAGTGCGTGAGCCACTCGGCCACATTCTCTATAGCTCTTGGATTGAACTGTTGTATTGGGTGTTGTTAGAAATTCCGCGGAATCGTTTTATTAGAGGGCTTTATAGGTGCTGTTGGTTTGTAGATGGCGGGCTCCTTTTTCCTTGTGGGGGGGATGCTCTATTGCAACTGGTAATCTTGCCGCTCCAGACTGTCGGATCTAATAAAATAACTCACAGTAAAATTCTGCTACTGATTTTATCATGCAGCCATAATGTAGGTCTGGCTAGAGTGGCTCCATTACGTAATTTTTAACTTATTATATTCATGTCAAAAATTCACGCTGGCCAAAATGCGCAGGCGGGACACGAAGAGCGTGTCCCTATGCGTATTGCCGCCTAGAATATATTTGCAAGAAGCTAGCAAAAAAAAGTTGACCGTAGCTTCACTCCAAAGTCCTTTGACGCAAGCTGGCTTAATAATGGCGGCTATCAAGTCGATGGGAACAAGCCAAAAAAATTGAAATAGCCTGGTTGATATTTAAATCGAAAATTATTCGCTTTGTGCTGTTAGGCTTTCTCTGTGAATTGGACAAGGTATAGAAGTGATATCCAAATTAGTACTATTGCCGGATTGTGGCTATCAATTTCTATACTTGTATTTTACGGCTGGCTCATGAATCAATCATTAGTGCTGGCCAAAAAGCTTGATTAATGCATATTTGAGTTGATGTGGATCTGTTTTTTACGCCATCCATTAGGGCTTTATTGTAACTGAAGTCGTAAATATATTTTGGCTCGTCTGAATTGATTTTTAGACCGAGGAATCCATACCAAAGTAGTAGGTTGAATATTTTTTCCGAAGTTGTTTCGCAATTCGTTGCTTGGTTTATTAGATTTAAAGTTTCGTTTTCGCTTAAAATCGGCGGTGTTCCTATAAACGCATAAAGTATGTTTTCGGATTCGGTTGCGACATCCCTTAGTTCGTAGCCAATATCACGTAGAAGGTCAGAGGAATATGCAATTAGGCCCTTTTCAATATCTGACTCTTCAATTTTTTCGTGGTTTAGATTGATTGCAAAGCTTTTACAGTGATTGATTAGGTTAAGAAGAAAGCGTGGTCGCATAAGTGATCGTTCAATCAGGTATTGTGATGACTCTTCTCCTTTGAAATGGCTTGTTATTATTTTTAGCCAGGCGTTCTGGAAGTCCAGGTTCCCATCTAAGCCATTTGCCACGATTCTAAGCCGTACAAGTTCACGTAGTAGATCAGGGTCAGTCCAGTCAAGTAGGACGCTGGCTTCCTTTCCTCTGTCGGCTGTTTCTTTTACAAGTAACTCATATACGTCATTTCTCAAGAAAACAGCAGTTTTAACATCGAGCCCTTTTTTTCCGAAAACTCGCTCGATTTTTCTTGTTGCATCTATCAAGGCGCGAATTATGAGTAGGTCACTATGTTCTAATCCTGAAGTTGGCCACCCGTTATCAATGTTGTCAAAGAGCAACCATAGTGTGCCTTTTTTCTCCATGTACTCAATTAGTTCTTGTCTTAATCTTTTAACGTCGTGCTTATATAGTAGTTGAGTAACTTCAGAAGAAGATAGGCGAACTTGAGTTGTGCCTGAATGGATGGCTTCATACTCGGAGTATATTTTTTCCATTAGGTTCGACATTCTTTCGGAAAAATCTCCGTCAGAGTCGTACTCGTCGGCGCTGTATAGTTGGACTAGATTCCTGTATCCATCATAAAGTATGTGATCATGTAGATGACGGTTCTTGTCTTTTTCAATGATTTTATAGCTTATTTCTAATAGGAGTACATATTCCCAGAATGCTGTGATGGTGTGTAAATAGGTGCCTTCTTCGAGAAAAGAGAGCATTCTTTCTTTAAATTTAATTAATTTATATCCGTCAGGCTTTAGGTCGAGTACGATATTTTTACTTCGGTTTCTATCCCTTTCTAGGTCTCGAACCTGCAGAAATATTGCTGATTTACCAGATCCTTTTCGTCCAACTACTAGGTGCGCTTCTCCTCTTAGTGCTTTTAAGTACTGGTCTGTTTCCAAATAGTAAGCGTTCAGATCGCGCATTTCATTTTCTGCTGATGTTGCGCCAAGGTTTAACTTCTTGAGGAAAGATCGCTCGCGAGATATTTTTTCTTCTGTTTGTTCTTGGAAGGCTCTGGCGACATTGCTCGCAAATTCAGCAATGACCTCGTTAACTTCATTTGGGTGATATGTGACGTTGACGAAATCTCTGTAATCTAGAGGTACTGGGTCATCGCCATTCTGTATTAAGCACCGAGCTTTGTTCATTCCATCACCTAAGCCAGCGATGAATGCGGCTCTAAGGTTGTGTATTTCATATCCGGAAGAAGATGATGAAAGTAAAGGGATAACGATTCCATACGACGATGCTACTTGATTTATGGCGTCGTACGCTGACAATCTTGGTTGCTCATTCGGGTCAAAATTTCTAAAAATGTAGCCAGATTTTTTAATCCGTGAAATTATTCTTCCTGACCAGTCAGTTTTGAATGGTGGTTCTAAAAGATAGACAGGGGCTCTTCGGTTGAGCTTATACTGTATTTCAATAGGGCTTTTGGTCGTTACACCGAGAAGGAATTTTTTTAATTCGCCTGAGTTTTGGTACTGGACATATCCCAAAGTGTCAAATATACCGACGTCTTCAATTTTTGTGCCTGAGGGGTTGATACTTTTGTTTCGAACCAGCAAGACTCGTTTGCCTTGTCCGATGGCATAACCAACTTCATAAGTAACATTGAAATTTAAACTGGTTATATCCGCAATTACATAATCTGCTTGGTCGATGCCAGTTAATACTTCGCTGGAAATAAAGTGCCCGACAATATCTAACTGGGTCCAAGTTTTTACCGCAATAGAAGGTTGGGATTTGTTGAGTTCATCCACAGCACTTTCTATGCATTGACCTATTTCTGCAGGATTGGATGGGTACGCGAAGAAACCAAGCTTTTTTGTCATAACCATATTCCACTTCTTGTTCTGTATGTCCAAGCACTAGACGACTCGAAGTCATCAAAGCCGGTAGATCTGATCTAGATTTTTGACTCTGGGAAATTAAAGGTGAGATTTCGCCTACTTTTCAGCCTGCATAGGTAATTCATTGGCTTTTCTTTTGTAGGCTCCGTACGACTTTCTTTATACCGCGAAAAGTTGTGAGTTGCGTCACATTTTGCTTTCCGCAAGTTATATCATGATAAGTAGTATTAGAGTAAACCAAACCAGGTGTGTGAGTGGTTACATACCTGAGTGTGGTTATTCGGCAGTAACTACTGCTTATTTCCTTTACATAGAGCTGTGCGAGCAAATTAGGCGTTTACTGGTAAGTTAAGCCGCTCGTAAATGTTTGTGTGTGGATGGACATATTGGTTCGCGCACTAGTTCGATTACCTGCTTTTCTAGAATACTAAGATTTTGGGACTTGCTATTTTGAACCTGCGAGTCAGCTTCCATACCTTATGCGACACTGAGTGCGGTCACAAATATGCGAGTTCTTTTGAAAGCATATTGTAGGATTTTAGGTTTTTTCATCAGTGTCTGAATTGAACTCAGGCTCCCGTTATCCATCGCCCAAGCCCACCACTCCTGCTATCTTCCTCTGCATAACAATGCAAAGGATCGCCCCATGCCCCGCAACCTTACCGCCTCCCTGGCGCTGCTGACCGCACTTTCCATCCCGGCTCTCGGCCTGTTCGGCTGCGACCGCTCCAGTACCCAGTCCGAGCCGAAGTCGCAAACAGAGGCGGCGTCAAAGGCACCGGCCGAGCAAGAAGCCAAGCCCGATTTCTCCATTGAGTACGAACAGTTCCAGCTGGATAACGGCCTCAATGTGCTGTTCCACATCGACCGCTCCGATCCGGTGGTGGCGGTGTCGCTGACCGCCCATGTGGGTTCGGCGCGGGAGAAGGAGGGGCGCACCGGCTTTGCCCATCTGTTCGAGCACCTGCTGTTCCTGGAGTCCGAGAACCTGGGCAAGGGCGGGCTGGATGCGATGAGTGCGCGGATTGGCGGTTCCGGGGCCAATGGTTCCACTTCCCGGGATGTCACCAACTACTACCAGACGGTGCCGAAGGACGCGCTGGAGAAAATGCTGTGGGCGGAGGCGGACAAGCTGGGCTGGTTTATCAATACGGTGACCGATCCGGTGCTGGCGAAAGAAAAGCAGGTGGTGAAGAACGAGAAGCGCCAGGGTGTGGATAACCGCCCCTATGGCCACAGCCAGTATGTGATCGATCGCAACCTCTACCCGGAGGGCCACCCCTACAGCTGGCAGGTGATCGGCTCGCTGGAGGATCTGGACAATGCCACCCTGGACGATGTGAAGACCTTTTTCCGCCGCTGGTATGTGCCCAACAACGTGACCTTGGTAGTGGCCGGGGATTTTGATCCGGCGCAGGCCAAGGCGCTGGTGCAGAAGTACTTCGGTGAGATCCCCGCGGGCGAGGCCATCGAGCGCGCGCCCAAGCAGCCGGTCACCCTGAAGGAAACCAAGCGGCTCTATTACGAGGACAACTTCGCCCGCCAGCCCCAGCTGAGCATGGCCTGGCCGACGGTGCCGCGCTACAGCGCGGACAGCTATCCGCTGGCGGTGCTGTCTGAATATCTCTCCGTCGGCAAACGCGCGCCCCTGTACCGGGTGCTGGTGGAAGACGAGCAGCTGACCGCGTATGTGGCTATGGCTGCGTATGAATCCGAGCTGGCGGGGCAGATGCAATTGGAGGTACAGGCGTTTGCCGGCGGCAATCTGGACGATGTGTATAAGGGGATCGAGAAAGGCTTTGCCCTGTTTGAAAAAGAGGGTATCGCCGAGGAAGATCTGGAGCGGATCAAGGCGGGCCAGGAAGTGGCGTTTTACAACAGCCTCTCCAGTGTACTGGGCAAGGGCTTCCAGCTGGCCCAGTACCAGATTTACGCGAATGACCCGGGGTATGTTAGCGAGGATATCGAGCGGCTGCTGGCGGTTACCGCGGAGGATGTGCAGCGGGTGTACGACAAGTACATCAAGGGTAAGCCGTACGTGGCCACCAGCTTTGTGCCCCGTGGAGAAAAGGCGCTGGCACTGGCGGATTCCACCGAGGCACAAGTGGTAGAAGAGCAGATCGTCAACGGCGCCGAAGCGCAGTTCGATACGTCCGCCAGTGCGGAGTACGAGAAAACACCGTCGAAGTTCGACCGCAGCACAGAACCGGCTTATGGCAGTGCGGCGGAAACCGCGGTGCCGGATGTGTGGCAGGGCGAGCTGGCGAACGGTATCGAAGTCTTCGGCATCGAAAACAGTGAAGTGCCAACGGTTACGTTCAGCCTGGTGATTGATGGCGGCCAGTTGCAGGAGCGCCTGGATAAAATCGGCGTGGCGAACCTGACCGCCATGCTGATGGAGCGCGGTACCAAAAACCGTACCCCGGAGGAACTGGAAACAGAAATCCAGAAACTCGGTGCGAGCATCAGTGTTTCTGCCGGGCAGGAGTCTTTCC
Organism: Microbulbifer bruguierae; assembly: GCF_029869925.1. Lineage (NCBI taxonomy): Bacteria > Pseudomonadati > Pseudomonadota > Gammaproteobacteria > Cellvibrionales > Microbulbiferaceae > Microbulbifer > Microbulbifer bruguierae. Next base: position 3,424,112 of record NZ_CP118605.1, read on the forward strand.
GTTTCGACGTGACCACGCTGGCGCGGAACTTCAACAAGGTGTTTGCGCTGTTGCAGGAAATGCTGCTGGAACCGCGCTGGGATGAGAAGGAACTGGTGCTGGCGAAGAAAAGCGTAACCAGCCAGATCCAACGCGCCGCCGCGGAACCGAATGCCATCGCCAGCAAAAAGTTCGCGCGCTTGCTGCACGGCAAGGACAGTATTCGTGGTTACAGTGGCCTGGGTACCGAGGATTCGGTAGCGGCCATTACCATGGAAGATCTCAAGGCCTACTACAAAACTTACCTGTCACCGTCCGTGGCGCGTGTCCATGTGGTGGGGGATATTGCGCAGGCAGACTTTATGGCCGCAGCCAAACCGCTGGCAAAACAGTGGCCCGCCAGGCCAGTAACCATCCCCAAACCGAAATCCGAGCCGGCCAAACCCGGGATTTATTTTGTGGATGTGCCGGATTCCAAACAGTCGGTGCTGCGCATCGGTCGCCTGGCGATGCCGGCGGTGTCGCAAGATTATTATCCGGCGGTGTTCACCAACTACATTCTCGGCGGTGGCGGTTTTGCCTCGCGCCTGACCCAGCAACTGCGCGAGGGCAAGGGTTACACCTACGGCATTCGCTCAAATGTTAGCGGCGGTAAAGACGAGGGACAGTTCGCCATCGGCAGCGGCGTGCGTGCCAATGTCACCGCGGAATCGGTGCAGCTGATCAACGATATCCTCAAACAGTACGGTCCCACCTACACCGAGCGAGACCTGGATGTGTCCCGCTCCTATTTAGTACGCGCCAACACCCGTGCGTTTGAAACCGCCCGCGCCAAGCTGGGTCTGCTGGAGAACATGAGTGAATTCGGTTGGCCGGCAGACTATGTGCGGGAGCGTGAGGCGGTGGCAAAGGGGATGACGTTGGAACGCGTACAGAAGATTGCCGAAAGCTACATGCTGCCCGGTTCGATGATCTGGCTGGTGGTGGGGGATCGCGAAACCCAGTTCGATCGTTTGCAGGATCTGGGACTGGGTGAGTTGACGCTTCTGGATAGCGATTAGTTGTCACATCCAGTTGGGCTGCCTGTCGTGAACCAGCGGTGTGTTGGTTTACCGGCAGCTCGCTAACCCGCTTGCTGCCGGGGCACTCTTGTTCTTGCAGATAAAAGAGTGGCTGAGGAATTCTTGAGGGCTTTATTTACCCAGTGCACTCAAGAATTTCTGCGCGAGTTGTTTGCCACAATAGGTAGTGGCATAGGCCGCCGCCGCTCGGAATTTCTCGCCATCTTCCTTCAGGAAGTCTTCACCGGGAACCTTTAACGGGTTTCCTTCCTCTGGTCCTATATCGCATTTCATCTTCCACACCGCTGCTTGGTCCGATGTGCGAACGACAACGGCATCGGCGGAGTAGTTGAGATTATAGGTGTCCCAGGCCAGTGGGCCGTACGAAAAGCCGCCGTAGAATGTCCGGATTTCAAGAATGTAGTCGGTATTGTATTTGCTTGTCAGGCGAGAAAAATCTGCCGATTGATCCAGAGGTTCTGTCTGCCCTGAATCGATGAATACAATGCTTTCAGTTACCTGGTTTTTAAATTCGTTCGCCACGGATTCGGTAAAGTCAGGCACGCGATTACCTTTGAGAACGCCGCCCCAGGTAATGGCCTTTGACGGATCCACCCACTCCGCCATACCGGCGTTGACCAGGGCAGTGCTTGGTGTATTGAACAGGAAGCCCTGAGTCTGTTGGTGGGTAATGGTAACGGTGGACTTGCCGATGGCTGAGGCTTCTTCTGGTGTCACGGGGATAGTCAGCGGCAAAGCTGCGCAGCCGCCAATTACGCTCAGCAGTGATAATGAAATAATTTTTATTGATTTAAGCATTGTTCATCCGGGATTCGTTTTCTATGGAAAGGGCTAATAAAGCTTGCCCCGGCACTGGTATCGCTTGCCGTGTGGTGATGTCACATTACAAGTGGCGCCTTTTATAACATGAGGACACATGGTGTTGTAGCTACTGAAGTCGCACTAAAAACGTGTGTGAGCAGTTACGTATCGGGCGTGGCGTTGTATGTGGATGGTGAGTTTGTAATTACTCACCTTGAGGTGCTTTAAAATTCGCTCAAAGGGTGGCCACGCTAGCCAGCGCGGTAAACGTCGTAGCCGTTAGAAGCAGGATCAGGTAGCAGGAGCCAAGCAAGACATACTTGACCGAAGTAGCAAACCAGCCCTGGCCGTAGACGCGCTTCTGCATCAGTAACAGGTAGATCGGCATCCAGCAGCCCAGCGCGACAATGGCAGTGCTGAACAACTGGTGGCTAAGCGTCTCGGGCTCGGTCAGCCAGGCGCGCAGGTCGAACAGGATCACCATCAGCAGCAGCGCCAGCGACAGGAAGGCGTGGCTGTGTAGGGCGACGATAAGATGCTCCATGTACAGGCGGCGCTTGAACAGATACAGGATGCCAAGGAGAAGCGCAAAAAACGGCAGCAGCAGGAACAGTGCGGACGGGATGGATCCGAACAGCGCGTCCTTCAGCAGGTTGGGATCGTCCTGTATGCGCTTTACATTGTCTTTCAGTTTTTCACTTTGACGGGCGAGCCAGGCATTGACGGGTTCGGGTGCACCGTCGATCTGCAGTGGCGTAAAACTATTTTCTGATGTCGGGTCGCCGGATTCGGTGACGGCGTTGGCGGCGGTGGTTGCAGCAGCGGGGTCCAGTTCGGCGATACGCTGTTGCGCGCGGTCGCGGATCACATGCTCCATTCCCTTCAGCATGCCGCGGATACCTGGTATCTGGTCTTCTTCCTCCGCGGCCGTTTGCAGTTCCTCAAGTGCCTGGTCACGCAGGCGGATGACTTCCTCAACCGTGGTTGCGGTGGATATATCGCCCTCCACCGCAGGCATATCGAAGTTTTCTGTTATCTGGTCGCTGTCCCTAATCTCGACCGGGGAAAAATCATTCCAGTCGCTACTGAGCTGTGCAACGAAAAAGGCTGTCAGGCAGAGGAATACGAATAGCCGCACCGGGCTTACATAGCGCACACGGCGGCCGGCAAAGTATTCGTTGGTGAGGAATCCGGGTTTTAACAGCAGGGGGCCGAAGGTGCGGGCGATGCGGGAGTCGAGGCCGAATACGCTTCCGAAGAAGTCGCCGATCAATTCCGGGAAGTGCCGCAACAGGCTTTTGGCCGGCTGGCCGCAGGCATGGCAGTGGGGGCCGAGCAGCGGTGTTTCACAATTGCCGCAGACAGGGGATTCCTGCAGCGCGTATGTATCTTCCGGCGCTGTGGTATTCGACGGTTCTTGCGAGTCAGGTTCGGGCGCACTGACCGCTGTGCCCTGGTCCATCAGGGTATCCGTTTCGCTCATGGGGTTCCTAAGCGCGGTTGTGTTTGTCTGGCCGGTAATTTCTGCAGGCAGAAGCCGGATAATATGGACAGCAAAAACGGCTGTGGCAATACGTTGCCGATCGAGCGGATATTACACTGCTATAGACTTCAGCGTCAGGCCAGTCTGCCTGAGTGCAACCGGGAACCGCTAACAGAGAAGAATGATATGTGCAAAACCCGCAAGCAAAAACCCGTAAAGTCCGCGCTCTTCTGCCACGTAAAACGAATGGCGGCTGTTTGCTCTCTATTTTTCGCAGGCGCGATGTTGGTTCACGGCGGCGTACTGGAAGACACGGCGTGGCGCTTATCGGAATTTCGTTCGATGAATGATGGTGTCGGGTCACTTCGGCCTGATACGCCGGTCAGCGTTCAGATCCGCTTCGGCGCAGACGGCACAGCGACGATGCAGCTCGACTGCAACCGCGGGAGCGCGCAGTGGAGACTGAAACCCTCGGCTGACCCGTCCAATGGACAGATTGAACTGAGCCAGGTAGCGGCGACACTGGCCGCTTGTGGGGGCCACAATCTGGGCGGGAAGTTTGCGAAAGACGCACCGATGGTGCGCGGATACATGATTCAGGATGGCAGGCTTTCTCTCAGCCTGTTGGCGGATGCCGGCATCTACATTTTCGACCCGATTCCGCCCACGGCAAGTGTTGAAGATGGCGGCCCGCGAGTGTGGGAGGTGGCCGGTGCATCATCCGGTCTGAAACTGAGGAAGGCAGCTTCCGCCTCTGCAGATGTTATTGGGCGCTTTGCGGATGGTGATCGCCTCGACAACCTGGGGTGTGAAGCCGTTGGCGAGCAGCTCTGGTGCTATGTACAGCGTTTTGGTGGCGGCCCGGTCGGTTACGTTGCGGCGGGTTACCTGACGCCCGCGATCGCTCCCGATGGCACCATGCCTGCGGGCCTAGACGATTCGGCGCTGCGCGCTGGCCGGGGAGACTTCGACGCAACGGGCAAGATTCCCTGTGGTGATCATTGGTGCGACTTTGGCGTAGCCCGCGCAGGTGGCGGCTTTGCCACCGTGGTCATCACGCGGGCAAACGGTTATCCGCGGGCGCTGTTCTTCAGGATGGGGATTGCAACAGGCGCCGACACCGCGGAAGCAGAAGGGTACCGCGAATTCACGGTGACACGGGAGGACGACAACCACCTGATTAGCGTTGGTCCCGAACGCTACCGGATACCTGACGCAGTGATTTACGGCGGTTAGTCGAGGTTGATTGGGCTGGCCCCAGCCACGGGGGCGATCGCCGGTGGCTGGGGTGCAATTGGATTGATGGGGATCAGTAGGCCGGTGCCCAGCTGCCGTCCGGGCGACGGCAGGCAACACTTTGCGCGCTCTGGGCGCCCTGCCCGACAATCTCGGTGACGAAGGAGCGACAGTACTGGTCGCCGCGCTGTTCGAAAGCACCGGGGGTTACCGTGTATTGTTCATTACCGTTCTGGTTTTGCCAGGTAACGCGTTCGCCCTCGGGAGCAAACTCCAGTACCTGTCCGACGCACGCCTGGTTGCGCTGGTCCATCTTGCTGCCGATGTTGCCGCCAATCAGCACGCCGGCAATGGCGCCGCCGATAGTGGCTGCGGTGTTGCCGCGGCCATCGCCAATCTGGTGGCCGATAACACCGCCGATCAGGCCGCCCAGTACGCTGCCGACCCGGTCACTGTTACAGCGGGTGGCGGTGGTGGGCTGCGGTGCCGGCCGCCATTCCGGGCGGTACTCTGGCTCCGGCGCCTGCTGGTTGAACCAGGGGGGCAGTACCACCACACGGACAGGTTGCCGTCCATGGTGGTGATGGTGGTTGCGGTCGGAATAGTCACGCTGATTTCTGCAGCTGCGCTCTTCCACATAGTCGCCGTTGCGCTTCCATTTGCGCTCGACCTTGCAGTTGCCGTCCCAGTACTCTTCCTTGCGCTCGTGGTGCTCATGCTTGTGGTGCTTTTTCCAGCCGCGGCCTTCGGGGGGTTCGGCGTGGACACTGGTAGCGAGACTGGCAGTGAGCGTGCCGCAAATCAGCGCGGCGAGGGCGGTGGTATTGAATTTCATACTGAATATCCACTGTCTTCTTGATCTAGGCTTGATCTAGGCCATTGGCGCGAATAGTAACAATGGTGATCTGAATAGACAGTGAATGGGTCAGCGTTTCTGAGAGCTGGTAGCAGCGGTTCTCAGTTCGCAGCCGGGCTGTGGATAAAGCCCGGTGCGATCTTTTGGCTGCGTGTCTTCCGTTGGAAAAGGCAGCGATCTGGAGAGTATTCCGCTCAGGTGGTGGCGGGAGACGGATGATTAAGGAGGCAGGCACTTTGGTGTTCTGCGCTGCCCTGCAAGGTCGGCATCTGCTGCGCGCAGTCTGCGCTTGCTTTGGGGCAGCGGGTGCGGAACACGCAGCCGCTTGGCGGGTTGATCGGCGATGGCAGCTCGCCTTCGAGCAGTTGGATCTGTTTGTTCTTCTCCTTTTCCGGGTCCGGAATTGGCACCGCAGACATCAGCGCCTGGGTGTAGGGATGCTGGGGCGCGGCAAACAGTTTTTCCGTGGTGCCAATCTCCACCGCATTACCCAGATACATCACCACGACCCGGTCAGAAATGTGTTTGACCACGGATAGGTCGTGGGCAATAAAAATCAGCGACAGGTTCATTTCACGCTGCAGTTGTTTCAGCAGGTTGACCACCTGTGCCTGAATGGAAACGTCCAGCGCGGATACCGGCTCATCGCAGATGATCAGCTTGGGTTCCAGAATCAACGCGCGGGCAATACCGATACGCTGACACTGGCCGCCGGAGAATTCGTGGGGATACCGGTTGACCAGGTTTGGCAGCAGGCCCACTTTCATCATCATGGCCTGGACCCGGTCAGCCACCTCTTTCCTGGGAATATCCGGGCGCAGGGTACGCAGAGGTTCGGCGATAATATCGCCGATGGTCATGCGCGGGTTCAGGGACGCCAGCGGATCCTGAAAAATCATCTGGATGTCTTTGCGGGTCGCGCGCAGGGCCTTGTCGTCGAGTTCGGTAAGATCCTGTCCAAGCCACAGTACGTTGCCATCGGTGGCTTTGATCAGGCCGATAATGGCGCGCGCCAGAGTGGATTTACCGCAGCCGGATTCGCCCACCACACCGAGGGTTTCCCCGGCATAGAGTTGCAGGTCAACACCATTCACGGCTTTCAGGTTGGACGGTTTACTCCAGGGCCAGGCGTTTTCCTTTTTGATGGAAAAGTGCACCTTCAGGTCCCGGACATCCAGCAACAATTCTTTTTCTACGGTCGTCATGCGCTGGTCTCCAGAATCTGTTTGGCTTCGGCGTGGCAGGCGCGCATGCGTGCGCCGTCAAAGGTATCGAGGATTGGGGCATCCTGACGGCAGCGTTCGTGTACCCAGTGGCAGCGCTCCTGAAACGGGCAGCCGGTGGGCAGGTTCAGGAGATTGGGCGGGTTGCCGGGAATCGTGGGCAATGTGTCGCCCTCGATGTCCAGACGCGGAATGGCTTTCAACAGACCTTCGCTGTACGGATGGGTGGGGCGGTAAAAAATATCATCGGCGCTACCGTATTCCATGGTGCGTCCGGCATACATCACCAGTACCTTGTCACAGGCACCCGCCACCACACCCAGATCGTGGGTGATCAGGATGATTGCGGTATTGAAATCCCGCTTCAGCTCGTTCAGCAGCGTAAGGATCTGTGCCTGTACGGTTACATCCAGTGCAGTGGTGGGTTCATCGGCAATCAACAGCTCGGGCTTGCACAACAGCGCCATGGCAATCATGACGCGCTGGCGCATACCACCGGAAAACTCGTGCGGATACATCTTGAGGCGCTTGTGTGCCTCGGGAATCTTGACCGCATCCAGCATTCGCACGGATTCCGCGAGCGCGGCTTTTTTGCTGAGCCCTTTGTGTTTTACCAGTACTTCCGCCAGCTGATTACCCACATTCATATAGGGGTTCAGGGAAGTCATGGGATCCTGGAAAATCATCGCGATTTGTTTCGCGCGAATTTTATTGAGCTCGCGATCCGACAAGCCCAGGATTTCCTGCCCCTTGAACAGGGCACTGCCGCTGACAATCCCGTTTTTGGCCAGCAAGCCCATCATGGAAAACACGGTCTGGGTTTTTCCGGAACCGGACTCCCCCACAATGCCCAGGGTTTCACCGGCATTCAGGGAAAAGTTCAGGTTGTTGACGGCGGTTACCGCGCCTTCCGGCGTGGTGAATTCCACGCGCAAATTTTTAACGTTGAGTAAATTCATGGCGCACTCCTCAGCGATCTTTCGGGTCAAGCGCGTCACGCAGACCATCGCCAATAAAGTTAAAACAGAACAGGGTGGTGACCATAAATACGGCCGGCGCGATCAGCTGCCACAGGGCAATTTCCATCGTCTGTGCGCCTTCGTTCATGAGCGATCCCCAGGAGGTCATCGGCTCCTGTACCCCCAGCCCGAGAAAGCTGAGGAAGGATTCAAACAGAATCATCTGCGGTACCAGTAGCGTTGCGTAAACGGCGACAATGCCCAGCACGTTGGGGACGATATGACGGGTAATCATCGCCCACTTGGAAACGCCGTATACCGTAGCCGCTTCAACGAATTCCTTGCCCTTGATACTCAGGGTCTGGCCGCGCACGATCCGGGCCATGTCGAGCCAGCTGACTGCGCCAATGGCGATAAAGATCAGCAGGATGTTACGACCAAAGAAAGTCACCAGCAGGATGACAAAAAACATGAATGGAAAGGAGTAAAGAATTTCCAGGGTACGCATCATCACGCGGTCGGTACGCCCACCGATAAATCCGGCAGCGGCGCCGTACAGGGTGCCGATCAATACCGCTACCATTGCGCCCATAACCCCAACCATCAGAGAAATGCGCCCGCCCATGGCGATACGTACAAACAGGTCGCGTCCGAGGGAGTCGGTACCGAAATAGTGCCCGGACGCCATCGACGGCGCTGCGTGCATGGCAGCCCAGTCGACATCGTCAAACGCAAACTGGCTGAACATCGGCGCCACAAATACGAACAGGGTAATCAACCCCAGAATGACCAGGCTGGCGAGGGCCGCGCGATTGCTGAAAAAACGCCGGCGGGCGTCGTCCCACAGGCTGCGTCCCTTCACCTCCAGCTGATCTGAAAAATTTCCAACCGCTTCTTTATTGGCTGTAGTGGATAACATCAGGTAAGCCTCGAATCAGGAGTAGCGGATTTTGGGGTCGACCACTGCGTACAGAATGTCGACGATCGCATTGAAGGTAATGGTCAGGGCACCCACCAGAATGGTCAGGCCCAGCACCATGGAGTAGTCGCGGTTGAGGGCGCCATTAACGAACAGCTGACCGATACCGGGCAGGCCGAAAATGGTTTCAATTACTACCGAGCCGGTAATGATGCCGACCAGTGCCGGGCCCAGGTAGGAAAGCACCGGCAGGATCGCCGGGCGCAGAGCATGTCGCACAATGATATAGGGCATGGACAGCCCTTTGGCTTTGGCGGTGCGGATAAAATTCGAGTTCAGTACTTCAATCATGCTGCCGCGCATGATGCGGGAGATGGAGGCGATGTAATACAGGGACATACCGAGGACCGGCAGTATCACATACTGGGCAGCGCCATTGTGCCAGCCACCAGCCGGTAACCATTCAAGCCAGATGGCGAAGATCAATACCAGCAGCGGCGCGAGTACGAAGCTGGGAATTACCACACCGGCCATGGCGCTGGTCATGATGGTGTAGTCGAGCCAACTGTTCTGACGCAGTGCGGCAATGGTGCCGAAACCGACACCGAAGGTGACGGCGACAATAAACGCGAACAAACCGATTTTGACGGACACTGGTAGCGCCTGGGCCACCAGCTCGTTGACAGAGAAGTCCTTGTATTTAAACGAGGGCCCCAGGTCGCCCTGCAGCAGGCTGCCGAGGTAATTGAAGTACTGCTGGTACACGGGCTTGTCGAAGCCGTATTTGGCTTCGATATTCGCCATCACCTCCGGGGTCATGGCAATTTCTGCGGAGAATGGATTACCGGGAGCAAAGCGCATCAGGAAAAACGAGACGGTAATCAGAATAAACAATGTGGGAATGGCTTCCAGCGCGCGTTTGGCGATGAATTTCAACATAAGTGGTATTTCTTTATATTTTTATTCGAGATGGTGCTGCTGGAAATTCAGGTGTCCAACAGCACATCCCTGCCTTATTACCGAATACACCCGGGAACGGCAGTGCGCTCCCGGGCTGACATTTCATCAGTGTTCGATAATCCACATGTCTTTGGAGTAGTAGTTGTCCAGCGGATCGGCGGCGTAACCACCGACATGGGGCTTCACCATATGCTGGATGACATACTGGTAGATGGGGGCGATCGGCATATCTTCCGCCAGGATTTCCTCGGCCTGAGCGTAATAGGCCGCGCGTTTGTCGATATCCATTTCCTTGGAGCTTACGGCCATCAGCTGGTCGTAATTCGGATTATTGTACTTGCTGTAGTTGCTGCCGCCGGTGCTGAGCAGGAGTTTCAGCATGGTGGAAGGTTCGTTGTAATCGCCGATCCAGCCGGCGCGGGCCATATCAAAATTGGTATTGGCGCGGGTGTCCAGGTAGGTTTTCCACTCCTGGTTTTCCAGTGTCACTTCGACGTTACCCAATGCCTGTTTCCACATGGCGGTGATGGCCACGGCCACTTTCTTGTGGTTCTCATTGGTGTTGTAGAGCAATTTGAATTTGAGTGGGTTTTCTTCGGTGTAACCGACTTCCGCCAGCAGCTCCTTGGCCTTGGCCACGCGTTCCGCCTGGCTCATCTGGCTCCACGGGGTGGGCGGGGCGTCGAAGCCCTGGACGATACTTGGGGTCAGGTGGAACGAGGGCTGTTCGCCACGACCCATGACTTTGTACGCCATGATGTCGCGGTCAATGGCATAGGCCAGTGCCTTGCGCACGCGCGGGTCATTGAAGGGCGGTGCGGTGGTGTTGAACTCGTAGTAGTAGGTGGCGATATACGGGGTGGTCTTGACCTCTTCTCCGCGCTCTTTTTGCAGACGCTTAATATGTTCGATGGGAATCTGGTAGGCGAAGTCGATTTCACCGGCTTCGTAACGTTTCAGCTCGGCATTGGGGGAGGCGATCGGCAGGTTGCGTACCTTTTGCAGTTTTACGTTGTCCGCATCCCAGTACTGTTCATTCTTGATGTATTCGATGCGCTCGTTCACTACCCAGTCCGACAGCTTGAACGCACCGTTGCCCACATAGTTTTCTACCCGGGTCCACTGATCGCCATATTTCTCTATGGTGGCTTTGTGCACTGGTGAGGTGGAGGCGTGCACCAGCATTGCCACAAAATAGGGCACGGGTGCTTCCAGGGTTACCTGCAGGGTGTGGTCATCCACTGCTTCAACACCCAGGTTTTCCACCGGTTGCTTGCCTTCGGTAATGTCTTTGGCATTTTGAAGCTTGCCGGCGGCGAGATACCAGGCGTATTTGGAGGCTGTCGCGGGATCGGTGACGCGGCGCCAGGCGTAGACGAAATCCTGCGCGGTTACCGGTTCACCGTTGGACCACTTGGCATCCTCGCGTAAATAAAAGGTGTAATGCTGGTTGTCGCTGGTCTCCCAGCGCTCGGCAACCCCGGGGCGCACACCGCCGTCGGGAGCTGCGATCACCAGGGTTTCCATCAGGTCACGCAGAATGCCGGATTCAACGACACCGGACATTTTGTGCGGATCCAGAGTTTCCGGCTCTGAGCCATTCCCTCGTACCAGTGTCTGGTCTGCGGCAAGCCTGGTGGGGTCCAGTTGCACCGCGGCGGGCTTGCTGGCTTCGCTGTTGGGATCTGACGGCGCTCCGCAACCGGCAAGTGCCAGAAAGGCGGTGAAAAGAGGCCCGAGATGCCAGGCACGACGGCGAATGAGGGGAAGGTTACAAAGCATGATGGTTACCCAATAGTTCTTGTGGAACTTTCTCTTATTGTGATCATTGATTGGTCGATCAGAGTGCTGAATGGAATTTACGCAGCAACTCGGCACAAAAAATTTTGCGACACCGGCCTGAAAATACCGGTCCTGTTTCTTAATTACTAGCCTCGGTTATTCATGGGACCGCAGATAGCCGGGTATTTATTGAACCCGGGTTCCTACCAGATCCGCCTGACATCCACGCGTGCTGGAAAATAATGGTCAGGAGTACAGGTTTGTCAGTTTTGACCATCAATCGCCATCTGCACTACGCAAATTGCATACCCAACTCGATGCAGGTGGATCTGTCCGTGAAAATTAGATTCGACAAAGTGGTTGGATACCATCGGATTAAGCCGAACAAGCCATAAGGCACGCCGCTTTGACTATAGTAGACAGCGGGAAAGTTATCGTTCGTGGCCGGATTTTCTCTGGCCGATATCCCCTTGGCCTAAAAATAGGATACCGCAGCCTTTGCACCATTTTGGTGAGTGAATTACTGATTGCACCGCTACCGTTCAAAACGAACCATCTTCGATGAAAAAGCTATTTTTTCTGTTCTGCATTTTTCTGGCTTCGTGTGCCAGCCCGGAGTATGGATACGTTGTGTTTGACTTTTATTCCATGGACGAAGGGGCGCGCAAGGATTACTGGCTTGGTTTGACAGGCCGGCGAGGGACCTTGCATCTGTCTTCGCAACAGCCAATTCAGAAAATCCTGGTGGGTTCATATGGAATCTCTCACTTGGACCGCTCCAATAACCTGCACTGCACCCGTGATGATCTGCACTTCGCGAAAGCGATCAGGTTCGAAGTCATTCCGGAAAGGATCACTTATCTCGGCGTGCTGACATTGGAACGAACGGGTAAACGTCCCGAATATGCGTTTCGGTTCGCAACCGGTGCTGGTTTGTTACGTAGAGCTTGTGATCGGTCTCCTGATCTGTTTGATACCTATAGCGTCAGGCTGGCGCTGATGACCATGAAATCCGGCCGTGAGTTTGACTATGACTGCGCCACGGGCACTGCCGAGTGAGAAATCTGTGGACTACAGACTTTATTATTGGGACCTGCCGTTCCGCGGTGTATTTATCGAATTGCTGTTACAGGAGGTGGGTGCCGGCTATCAGCGGTTAGAAGCCAGCGAAATTTATCCCGAGCGCAGCCTGAAAATACACAACCCGGGCATGGCTTCTCCCTATCTTTACGACTGCGCACTCAAGAAATACTTTGCACAAATGCCGGCGATCATGATGTATCTGGCAGAAAAGCATGAGCTTATTCCCAAGCGTGCAGAAACACGCACGCTGGCGCTGAAGACCATTCTCGACTGTAACGATATCCTGCTGGAAATCACCAACTTCCACGGATTGAAAATGTGGGACAAAAAAAGCTGGGAGGCTTTTCGTTTTGCCCGTCTTTCCGACTGGATGCAGATTTTCGAGACTACCGGCCGGGACCACGGCCTGCAAGACGACAAGGGATTTATGTTGGGGAGCAGACTCTCCGTCGCCGACATCGCCACCGCAGCCCTGTTCGGTACCATGGTGTATGCATTCCCGGCTCTCGAAGAAGATCTTCTGGAAAATGCCCCGGGTATTGCCGCGCTGGTAAAACGGGTGGAAGCCCGCCCGGCTATCCGGCCCTTCCTTGAGGAAAGGCGCGAGACCTGGGGGCGGGGTTACTGCGGTGGCCAGATTGAGGTGTCACTGAGACGCCAGCTCGGGTGAGTTGCAGGTGGATGAAAGAATGTCTTGTTGATATTTTTTGTCCAGTTCTCTCTGTTCATCCAAGTAGCGATTCAGGCTGGTTTGAGCGAGTTTCTCGCTGAGAGATTCCAATTCGCTGATATCGTAATTTGCGTGGATAGAGTCGAGCCACTCGCGCAATGTGGCCAGGTACCCTTTTCGGGCTGCGCGAATGTAGGCTTCTTTATCAACGAGAGCGGCTTCCAAATCTTCTGGTGTGATATTGCGGATTGCGCCGCAGGCAGTGCCTTTATAGGGTGCGTGCAGGTAGGCTGTGCAGGTTTTATTACACTGTTTGATTTCGATGTTTTGATTCGACTTTGCAAGGGATATACCGAGTAGCCTTGCGGAATCACGGTCTAGCGCCACGCCATCAAGCGTCAATACTTTATGGTTATCCCCAAAGTCATCGAATAATTCGTGGACGCTGTAGAATGCAACCTCGCCGCTGATCAACAACTTTTCTTTATCCCCAAAGCTCATTGTATAACTAGGCTTTTTGAATGGTAGCCCTTCTACACCAGTACAGTCCGTGCAGAATACGCCATCCAAAAGCTCGGTGAATAACGAAAAATATGCATATAAATAAAACTGTGAATCGATCCGCGGATGAATCCACCGCTCACCTTCCCCTGGCCAGTTGTTCAGTATGCCGCTTAACCGGCAAGCGCTGCCGTCAGTACTGGACACTTCACCAACCGTTCTGTGCTCCGCGGGCATTTGCAGCATGGCCACGTGGAGGATCTGCTTTGCAGTGTCGGAAACATCTGTGGATGGCTCTATGATCAGGTTACTGAGGCCGAGCGCTTTCAGGGTTTCCCGGGGATAGGTCCACCAGTTGATATTCTTTTGCCTGGATTCATCGAGGATGGCCGGGGCCAGGTAGCAGCTGTTGAAGTCCCGGTTCAATCCGATTTCATCAAAATAGGCTATTTCCGTTTCCCTGATTTTTTGCAGTTGTGCAAACATATATTCCTGGTCGAAGGCAACACTGGCTGCACCGGTTTGCGAGAATTTTTGCTCGATGCTTTCCATCGCAAACAGGGCGTCCTGTCTGGATTGATCTGGAGTTGTACGACTGCCGCGATGAAACAGGATATCGTCCGTGGACGTGGCCACTTTAAGGAATCCGGCGGGGAGTATGTAGGCGGCGCAGGCGGACGCACAAATTCCGGCCACGTTGATATTCATCTCGTTTCTGTGCAGGTAGCGCCCCAGAGTCATTGCTGCGTAAATATCACCTCCGCCACTGGCGATAGTTAGCCAGCGGTTGTCTTTCACTGCGGCTTCCTGATCGAGTGATTGGATAAGCGCATCTACGGACTCTTTTGTAATTGTCCCACCGAAAAAAACGGAATCCTCTGCGGGAATGATGATGTAACCGTTTCCGATATATTGTCCGATAGGTGACATCGGAATACCTTCACGGCGTTCCTCGGCAAGACCAGGCAAGGTAAAACTGAGAAGAAACAAAAAACATATAGACTGAAAAAATCGCATAAGCGTGCTTTTTTAATACGGCAATTTTTGAGTATATTGGTGGCTGGCATGATTTATAACATGCTGGCCACGAAGGTGCGACTTGGCTGTCTTAGGCTTGTTCATACCGTGGGCGGGCGGGTGCAAATACCGCGGATTAAAAAGGGGAGCTTGAGCTCCCCTCTTCATGTTCGGGTATCTGAATGATGGATCAGAAAAATCCGAGCGGGTTGGTGTCGTAACTTATCAATAGATTCTTGGTCTGCTGGTAGTGTTCCAGGGCTTTTTTGTGGGTCTCGCGGCCGATGCCGGATTTCTTGTAACCGCCGAAGGCGGCGTGGGCCGGGTACTGGTGGTAGCAGTTAGTCCATACACGCCCGGCCTGGACATTGCGGCCCATGCGGTAGGCTAGGTTCATATCCCGGGTCCACACACCGGCACCGAGGCCGTATTCGGTGTCGTTGGCGATGGCCAGTGCTTCCGCTTCATCCCTGAAGGTGGTGACGCCCACCACCGGTCCGAAAATCTCCTCCTGGAAGGTGCGCATCTGGTTGTGGCCCTTGAGCAGGGTGGGTTGTACGTAATAGCCCTTGGCGAGGTCGCCGCCCAGCTGTTCCGCGCCGCCACCGAAAATCACTTCCGCACCTTCGCGCTGGCCGATCTCGATGTAGGTCATGATCTTGTCGAATTGTTCCAGAGATGCCTGGGCGCCGATCTGTGTATCGGTATCCAGCGGATTGCCGCGCTGGATGGCCTTGGTGCGCGCCACTACCTGCTCCATGAAATCGTCGTAGATGGATTCCTGAATCAGTGCCCGCGACGGGCAGGTACACACTTCGCCCTGATTGAAGAACGCCAGCACCAGCCCTTCCACCGCCTTGCTGATATACGCCTCTTCCTGCTGCATGACATCGGCGAAATAGATGTTCGGGGATTTGCCGCCGAGTTCCACGGTGGAAGGAATCAGATTGTCGGCGGCGCATTTGAGGATATGTCCACCCACGGCGGTGGAACCGGTAAACGCGAGTTTGGCAATGCGCTTGCTGGTGGCCAGCGCCTGGCCGGCCTCTTCGCCGACCCCATTGACCACGTTGACCACCCCGGGGGGCAACAGGTCGCCGATCAGCTCCATCAGCACCAGAATGGAGGCGGGGGTCTGTTCTGCGGGTTTCAGCACCACACAGTTGCCGGCCGCCAGTGCCGGCGCCAGTTTCCAGGCTGCCATCAGGATCGGGAAGTTCCACGGAATAATCTGGCCGATCACACCGAGGGGCTCATGAATATGGTAGGAGACGGTGTGCTCATCCAGCTCCGCCATACTGCCCTCCTGGGCGCGCAGGCAGCCGGCGAAATAGCGGAAGTGATCGACGGTGAGGGGTATGTCCGCGGCAATGGTTTCCCGTACCGCCTTACCGTTGTCCCAGGTTTCTGCGACGGCGAGTATTTCCAGGTTCTGTTCGATACGATCGGCAATTTTCAACAGCACATTGGCGCGCTCGGCGGCAGCGGTTTTGCCCCAGGCGTCTTTCGCGGCGTGGGCGGCATCCAGGGCAAGGTCGATATCCGCGGCGGAGGAGCGAGGGACTTCGCAGAACACTTCACCGGTAACCGGCGAAACGTTGGGCATGTAAATACCTTCTACCGGAGGCACCCACTCGCCACCAATAAAGTTTTCGTAACGGAGTTTGAAGTTGATCAGGGCGCCATATTGCCCGGGATTGGTGTAAATCATCGCTTATTTCCTCTTTATATGTGTTTATTTGCGGGAAATACGGGCTTTTACAGTGGACGCGCAGGCTCTTCCTGTATCGGAAAATACATGTTCGCCCCACCCGTTACTGCAGTTTTTCCGATAGCACTCTACAAAGTAGTTACTTTTTTGGCGGTGTGCTTTTTTATTTGCGCAAATTTATCGACAACAAATCGTCGGATGTAAGGGAAGTCCGATCAGCTTGGTCGGCTTGTAACGCTCGTTTATATTTTTCGGGGCTATTCCCCGGGAATCTGAACTGGACCAAGCAGCGGTGTTTTCACCGGCGCCGCCAGGCCAAAGAACACCACCGCGCCATTACCCCCAAAACGTGTCGACAGCGCTTCATCTGGTTGTTTTTTGAAACCCTCGTCGGGTTTGTCCCAGTTGTTGGCCACCCAGACGTTACCTGCAGGATCGATTGCCACATCCGTGACAATTTGCAGTCCCCCGATATAACCGGGCTTTGGGGAGATGGCCTGTCCGGTGGTGAAGCCCGGTGGGCAGGTGTCGGTTTGAACACCGCACAACTGGCTGATCGAGCGGCCGGTGGAATTAGCGATCCATACCTGGTCGTTGCCGTCGATGGCAATGCCCCAGGCACCGACGATGCTTTTATTGCCGTCAAAGGTTCCGAGCAATTTCCCCTCGGGACTGAGCAGGGAAACATCGCCACCGGGGAATCGCGTGATAATTTCATAGAGGTCGATCCATTCCTGGGCGGCCTTGGCTTCTTCCGATATGCCCTTTTTGTGGCTTTCCCTCCTGGCTTTGAGCTTTGCCTCGATAAACGCGAGTTTCTCTTTCGTGCTGGGATGACCAACGGTATTGGCAACCCATGCATTACCGCGACTGTCGATGGCGATGGCACGGGGCGCAAAGCCCACCTTGAATTGCTCGGCCTGGCCCGGATCACTGGCGTGAAAGCGGGTGACAGTGTCACCGCCACTATTGGTCACCCAGATGCGGTCCTGCTGATCGATGGCCAGGTGAAATGGCGCCTTGACCTGAAGGGTACCGTCAATGGGTTTGCCGTTGACGGTGCGGCCGAGAATTCGCCCTCTGGCAGCGTCGCCACCGGGCAAGTGGACAATCTGGTCGCGCGCATTATCCAAAGCCCATACATCGCCGGAGGGGGTCACGATGATTCCCTGCATGGCACCTAGCTTTCCGTCGAAGTCGTAACCGGTTTCCGGTGACAGCGGTTTGCCGGTTACGCGGTCGAACACAGAAATGTTTTTACCCGCGAGGCTGGTGGCCCACACCTTGTCGTCGGCGGAAATGGCGATGCCGAATCCCGGTCCGTCGATACCGCCACCGCGAAAGCCGGTGGTCATTGGCGAAAGCGGCTTTCCATCGGGAGCGAGTTTGGAGAGTCCGCCGCCGAAGCCGGCAAAAATCGTGGATTGGGCACCGACGAGAAAGTTATCGTCCGCCCACATATTGCCTTCGCCATCGATGGCCATGCCGCCCAGCGAATTGAGGCCGCCACCGGTGTAGACCAGCGAGAGTGTCCAGGCGCTGGGCGCGAAATTGAGATAGGGAATAAAACGTGTGTCGCGCCAGCGTTTGTCGGTGGCCAGGGGGTAAAAGCTATCAAACAGTGCAAAGAGTTTTTCCGCCTGGTACCAGGGGTAGCGGGCGATGTTTACCGCAGCGCTGAGGGTGTTATTGGGAGCCGTGCCACCCGGCGGTGTCGTCGCTTCGAATAGTCGTTCGCAGTGGTCCACGGATTGGATACAGGCTGCCAGCAGGGCGCCCAGGGTATTGAATCTTGCCAGCGTTGGCGTCTGTGAACTGTTAAGGGGGTTCTGGATAACGGGGCCCAGTCCGCCGGTTTGGCGGTCTACAAGGTTCGGCACATTACCGGCGGCAATCTTGAGACCGAGTGGATGGCCGCTTAGCGTGTCATTCTGCAGGAAACGTGCGGCGGTCCACGCGGAGGCTATGGTGGTTAATTCATTAATGGTCACTTGTGCCGGAGGTTCACAGCCGAGAATCAGCAGTAAACGGATTGCTGGATTGGATGATCCGGGTGCACCGGCGGATGGACGACCACCGGAAACCGTCAGATAAAGAATCCCGCTATCAGCGGGTGCTCCGGAAAAGGGCAGTTCGAAACGTCCATCTGCACTGGATTCCGTATGCGCCAGCTTTCGGGGAGCGGTGGACGTGGCTTGCCAGAGTGTCACTTCTGCCGCTGCGATGGGGCTGTCTGCGCCTTCCACCAATCCCTGTATGTGATCAGTAGCGAAGGCTCGAGTTGTCATCAGGGCAATGGCGAGAAACTGCAGGGCGTATTTGATCGCTTGCCTAAGGTTTCGTGTCTCTCGTATTTCTCGCGTCATTATTTTCCATCCGTGGATCCGGTTGTGGCCGGGATATTTTTTCCGCGCGCGGGCTCGCTGTGTTGGTTCGAGTATAGGACCGGCAAGATGGACTAGATCCACAGCGAGCGTCGCTTACCTCAGAAGCTGTCCGGGTTGTGGATAACCTGCTTCGCCCGTATTTTGAGCCGGCGCAGTTCTTCGGCATCCATCTTGTCCAGTAGGCTGAGCATCATGGTCATCCGTGGATTGTTGGCAAAATGCGCCCGCTTCTCTGCGAGGAAATTCCAGTAGAGGCTGTTGAAAGGACAGGCGTTATCACCGGTTTTTTCCTGCACGTTATAGCGGCAGCCGTCGCAGTAATTGCTCATTTTTCGGATGTAACTGCCACTGCTGATATAGGGTTTGGTGGCTACCAGGCCACCGTCGGCAAACTGGCTCATACCCCGCGTGTTGGTGATTTCCACCCATTGGATGGCGTCGATGTAAATACCCAGATACCACTGGTCTACCTGATCCGGATGTACCTGGGTCAGCAGCGCAAAATTTCCGGAAATCATCAGGCGCTGGATATGGTGGGCGTAGGCATGGTCGAGACTGTTCCTGATGGCGTGGTGCAGACAGTTCATCTGTGTCTCTGCGGTCCAGTAGAAATCCGGCAGCTTATTGTGGTTGTGCAACCGGTTGCAGCGGGCGTAACCGGGCATCTCGCGCCAGTAGAGACCGCGCATATATTCCCGCCATCCCAGAATCTGTCGTACAAAACCCTCCACCTCGTTGATGGAGATGATCTTCTGGTTCTGTTGCCAGTGAACGATCACGGCATCGATGACTTCACGGGGGTGGAGGAGTTTGCTGTTCAGGGCGAAACTGAGGCGGCTGTGAAACAGATACACCTCGTCCGGGTCCATGGCATCCTGGTAATCGCCAAAGTGAATCAGCAGCTTGTCACAGAAATAGCGCAGCACTTTGAGGCTGTCTTCTCTGGTGGTGGGCCAGTTGAAGTGTTCGGGATCAATATTGCCGAAGGTGTCAACGCTGGAATTGTTGATCCGGGCGAGGATTTCCCGAACATCTTTGCGGAATCCTTTTTCGTGCGGTATCTGCGGTTGGCTTTTCCATTTCTTGCGGTTGCTCGCGTCGAAGTTCCACTTTCCCGCGGCAGGCCTGTCACCTTCCATCAGAATATTGTGCTTGCGACGCATGTGCCGATAGAAACTCTCCATCAACAGACGTTTTTTATCCGCGAAGAACTCGCCGAGTTCCTCGCGCCGAGTGAGAAAGTGCTCGGTATCGAAAGCCTCGCAGGGAATACTCAAGTCGTCGCACAGCTGGCCTAGCTGTTGTTCCAGTCGGTATTCATCCGGGAGCTGGTATTCGAATTTTTCAATACTGTTTCGTTCGATAAGTGCTGCGACATTGGCTCCGAGGTGTTGACGGTTGTCAGGGTGATCGAGCCGATAATGGATAACCTGTTTACCGCTGTCGCGTAACCACTGTGCGAAGGCTTCCATGGCGGCAAAAAAAGCCACCACCTTCTGGATGTGGTGCCTGACGTAGTCGGTCTCCTGGCGCATTTCGGCGATAAAGTAGAGAGTGTCTTTATCGTTGCAGCGATACCAGGAGTGCTTGTGGTTGAGCTGGTCGCCGAGGATCAGACGCAGGGTTTTCACGGTGGCATTGTGCCCGTCACTAGAAGGTTACCGGGCTTTACGCTTGTGGGCGGCTGCCAGATCAATTGTCCTTCAGCAAGTGGCGGGAGATGATCAGTTTCATGATCTCGTTGGTGCCGGCGTAAATGCGCTGTACCCGCGCGTCCGCCCAGGCGCGGGCGATCGGGTATTCCCACATATAGCCAAAACCGCCGTGAAGCTGCATGCATTCATCGAGCAGCTTGCACTGAAAATCGGTGGCCAGCAGTTTGGCTTTGGCCGCGGTGGCGACGTCGAGTTTTTCCTCGTAATGCAGTTCCAGGCAGCGGTCGACAAAAACGCGCAGCGCGGTCAGTTCACTGTCCAGTTCCGCCAGTTTGAACTGGGTGTTCTGGAAGGCGGCGATGGGTTTGCCGAAGGCTTTGCGATCCTTCACATAATCGATGGTCCATTGGATGGCGGCGGCGCAATTGGCGATGGCATTCACTGCAACGCTGAGGCGCTCCTGGGGCAGCTCCTGCATCAGGTAAATAAAGCCCTGACCTTCACCGCCGAGCAGGTTTTCTGTCGGCACCTTTACGTCGTCAAAAAACAGTTCGGACGTATCCTGGGCTTTCATGCCCACTTTTTCCAGATTGGTGCCTCTTTTGAATCCGGGCCAGGCGGCTTCTACCAGAAACAGGCTGACGCCCGCGGCTCCGGCCGCGGGATCGGTTTTGGCGACGACGACGACCAGGTCCGCGTGCTGACCGTTGGTGATAAAGGTTTTTGAGCCGTTCAGCAGGTAGTGGTCGCCGTTTTTGATGGCCGTGCTGCGCACGCCCTGCAGGTCTGAGCCGGCGCCGGGTTCGGTCATGGCGATGGCGGTGACGATGTCGCCGCTGATGCAGCCGGGCAGGTATTTCTGTTTCAGTGCCTCGGAGGCGTAATTGACGATGTAGGGCACGGCAATATCCGAGTGCAGGCCCCAGCCGATACCGGTCAGTCCCTGGTGGGAGATTTCCTCGTCGACGATGGCGTTATAGCCAAAGTCCAGTTCCAGGCCGCCGTAGGCCTCCGGTACTTGCGGACACAGAAAGCCCATGGCTCCCGCCTTGCGCCACAGCTCGCGGTCGACCTGGCCGTCCTTTTCCCATTGGTGATGGTAGGGTGCGGCCTCGGTTTCGAGGAATTTACGCACGCTGTCGCGGAATTGCTCGTGTTCGGGGGAATACACGGTTCTCGGAATCATGGCAGCCTCTGTTGGATTTTTATCGATACCGATTGCGGTGGTAGCCGGATGATTCCTCCTAAATTAGCCCAGATTGTGTGGCTCTGGATTGGAAAAAGACGCCAGCCGCGGGGGAGTCATACACAATCCTGATTTTCCTTTCCGGCCTTATTCAGAATCAGCCTAATCAGTTGAATTGGCTGCCGTACACTTGAGAGAGTGAATTCGCCAACCGCAATTGTGAGGTATGCAAATGGCTGACAATCTCATTGAAATGGCTGTTCGCCATTTGGGATCTTCGGGCTTGAGCGCTTTGGGTAGCGCACTGGGCTTGCCGGATGGCAAAAGTGAATCCGCCTTCAGCGCGGGTGCTGCTTCTGTGCTCGCCGGTATGTTGAACAAGGCCGGTAGCGAAAGCGGCCTGGGCGCGCTGCTCAATATGGCGACCAAGGCGAACGATCTCGATCTGTCATCGCCGGTGGATATTTTTACCGACAAAAACAAGATGACCAGCCTTCAGGATGTGGGCGGCAGCATTGTCGATGCGCTGTTCGGGCAAAAGCGCGACGGCGTGATTGGCAGTGTGGCGAATGCACTGGGAATGTCCCCGAGCAGCGGCGGCGGCTTACTGCGTATTGCGGCGCCGGTAATTATGTCGCTGCTGGGCAAGCTGGTGAAGAGCAAAGGTCTGAATATGGAGGGCCTGGCCGCGCTGCTACTGGGGCAAAAAGCCCATGTGCGCGATAAATTGCCCGCGGGTCTGTTGCAGCAGTTGGGTGTGGCAAATCTTGACGAACTCGCCGAGCGCACAGTGGTGGAAACCACCCCCCGCCAGAGTGCCCGCAGTACACCACCGCCGCCGCCGGTGAAAAAAAGTGGATGGGGAAAATGGCTGTGGCCGCTATTGATCGCCCTTGGCGTGCTCTGGGCGCTGAATATGTGCGCCAAGAAAGAGAAGCTGGATGACGGCACTGGTGCGGTGATCGAGCAGAAGGAAGAAGTCATTGTTGACGAGACGCCGGCAGAACCTATGCAGCCGGTGCCGGATACGACCGAACCTATGGATACCTCTCCGGTTCCGCCAGTGACGACCGGTGATTTCGGCACTGAATTCCGGGATTATCTGGCCAATGCCCAGCGCGACCCCAGCCGCGAGTTTGCCTTGTACATCGAGTTTCCGACGGACGGCAGTATGCCGAATGCGGATTCCCTGCCAGATGTGCAGACGCTGATCAAAATCATGCAGGAGAATCCGGGACTGTCCGTTGCCCTTGAAGGTCATACCGACAGCACTGGCGATGCCGCGGCCAATCAGACACTGTCTGAATCCCGCGCCCAGGCGGTGATGCAGATGCTGGTGGCGGCCGGTATTGAGGCGGCCCGTATTACCGCAACGGGAGTGGGCTCTGCCAATCCGATTGCGGACAACGACACCGAGGAAGGCAAGCAGAAAAACCGCCGCATCGCGGTGAAGGTCACTGCATTCGAGTAGCGGTCCTCTTTATCGGCACATTGGCAGCGGTAATTCCGCTTGCCGATACCAACGAAAAAACCCGCGGCATGCCGCGGGTTTTTTTATAGCGTGTGACGCGCTCAGCGATATTTGTCCCGGTAGGCCCCGGGGGCGAGCCCGGTCCATTTTTTGAATGCGCGGTTGAAGGCGCTGGGTTCGGAAAAGCCCAGACGCTCAGCAATTTCCGCCACTGCGGTTTCCTGCTGTTTTAACTGGTACATGGCCATGTCCCGGCGCACTGAATCCTTGATGTCCTGCCAGCTGTTGCCCTCGTCCTTGAGACGCCGACGCAGGGTCTGGGGGGAAGTGAACAGGCGCTCGGCGACGTCGTCCAGGGACAGGTTTTCGATACTGTTGTCGCTGTGCAGCATGCGGCGGATGCGGCCGGTGAAGCTGTTGTCGGATTTGTATTGAGCCAGCAGGCACTCGGGCGCACGGGCGAGGAAATCGCTCAGCTGCTGGGCGTCGCGTACCAGTGGCATGTTCAGGTAGCGGGTGTTGAACACCAGGCTGGTTTCCTGCTGATGGAAGTAGTGTCGACAGGGAAACATATCGTTGTACTCCTCATCGTAATCCGGCGGCGGAAATGCCAGGTGAACCCGTTCCAGCAGAATGGTGCGATCGATCAGCCAGCTGAAATAACGCAGCCAGATGACCGCGAGAGATTCGACAAAGTTCTGGTTGGGCAGCTGCTTCTGGTTGCCGTGGTGGAAGATCAGCCGGGCTTCTTCGCCATCTTCCACAAGTTTGATATGCAGGTCGTCACTGACCATGGCCACAAAGCGCGCCGATCGCCGCAGGGCGCGGCGCAGGTTTGGGCTGGTGATGGTGGCGTGCCCCATCATCGCAAAGGTACCCGGCAGCCAGGGGCGCGTCAGGTAGCCACCAGATTCGTCTCCCAGCTGGTCCCACAGCAGGCGCAGCAGGCGCGCCAGCTGTTCGCGACCAATACGGGCGTCCCGGGAGAGCGTGGTTTGCGGGTCTATACCGGCATCCAGTAGCAGCCGGTCGCAGTCCACACCGGCGGCACGGGCGCCGGCGAGGTGGGCAAACACGGCTGCGGCCAGGATGCCGCGCTCGGCATACCCTCTGGAGGTCTGGTCGCGGGAGGTGTTGTCCATGACGGTACTGTTCCCGGAGGTATTGGCCCCGGAGGTACTGTCTCGAGGGGGTTGGTCATCGCTGGCAAAGGGGGTGTTTTCTGTCTCCACGGTCACGCTACCTGGCTCCGGTGTCAGTGATTGGGAGTGCATTATTGTTACGCACCTGAAGCGGGGATTATGCAAAAAGGTGCATAAAAAGTCCCGTATCGACGCGTCATGGGTTCGTTGTGTGCTACAAATGCTGCCATCGATCGTTTTCATTCCATAGAGAGGGAATATGGGCCTGGCTTCCAATACTGAACTCAACCCAACCATTTGCCGGCGCCTGCTGATCGCCTATCTGATCGAGCGGCTGCCGCGTCCGAACAATCCGGCGCTGGAGGAGGTTACCGGCTGGCCCCGGCGCACGATTCAGGACCTGATCGCCAAGGGGTTGCCGGGGCATGGCACCCGGGTGGAGTTTGTGCAGCAGGGGGTGCGCAATAACGACGGTTATTACACGCTGAAGGACTGGGGATCTATAGATGGCGGCTGGGTGCGGGCGCACCTGCAGGAAATTGCCGCCGTGCTGGAACTGGCGCCGGACAGAGTGCCGGCGCCGGATGCGCGCTGACGTTTATTGCGCGCCGGGCTCTTTCAGCAGGGCGTTGACTTTCTGCAGCAGCGCGGGATCTTTTTGCAGCGCGGAGGCAATACCCTGATATTCCTCTTTGCTCAGCCCGGCTCCCTCGACGGCGGCCAGCATCTTGGACTGGGCCTCGACATTGATGGCTTCCGCTGCGGCGGCATCCTTTGCGGCCTTGAGCTGGGGCGCATATTCCTGGCTCAGGGTGACAATCGATCGGTAGGCATTGGCAAATTTCTGTAACTGTGCGTCACTCACGGCGCTTTCTGCGAATGCCGTGGAAGCGGCGAGAGCCAGTGCGAACAGGGCGGAAAGGATGGCGGTCGGCTTCATGAAGCACCTCTCTGTTACGGAGTAAAACGCATCTGTGCGGGAGTGCACGCCCAGCGTTGTGTGAGGGCTACAGAGCCTTGGCATTTTTGCGCTAACAGCAAAGCACTGTCTGCAAAGGGTAGTTGGTATTGCAGCTGACCCGGGCGTTTAGCCGCCAGTGTGTGACGGCTGCCCGAAAAAGTTCCCTGGCGCTTAAAAAAGCCCGAGGAATTTTTTGCGCTTTTTGAGCGAAGCTTCGCAACTATTCAATTGCTGCTGGTAACTCTGTGCCCGACTGGAGACTTTGTGGGCCACGCCCTGTAGCCATTTTTTCTTGCGATAGGTGCGGCGGTTAAAGCCCCCCTGACCCTCGTGGTACGCGAGGTACAGGTGGTAGGTGTCGTTGGGTTTGATGCTGCACTGGCGCTGGCTGGTGTTGTGATACCAGCCCACGAAGTCGATGGCATCGGCGAAGTCGTCGCGGTCGGCACCGTAGTTGCTGGTGGCGCGCTCGTAACTGCGCCAGGTGATGCTGAGAGCCTGGGAATAGCCGTAGGCATCGGACGGACGTGGGCCCGGAATGAACCACAGTATTTTGGTGCGCTCAGGCTTGGCGTCGTGCACAAAGCGGGACTCCTGGTGCAGGGTGGCCATCATGGTAGCGATGGGGGTGTTCCACTTGCGTGCGGACTTGGCCGCGTCGTGATACCAATCGTCCTTCTCGCGAAAGATTTCGCAGATATCGTCGGTGTTGCTGGGTGGTGTGGTGGCGCAGCCTGCCGCCAAAAGCGGCAGGGCGAGCAGCGCCAGTTTCAGTTTTTTATTTTTTTGCGTCATCGGCTCGGTAATTCAGTTTTAGATTTTCGACGTAATGGTCTTGACCCCCTCGGCAGTACCGAGCAGCAGGATATCCGCCGGTCGCGCCGCGAACAGGCCATTGGTTACCACGCCGGTGATATTGTTGATGGCGTCTTCCAGCTCCAGGGGTTTGGCGATCTGCATATTGTGCACGTCGAGGATGACATTGCCATTGTCGGTCGTCACGCCTTCCCGGTATACCGGGTCTCCGCCCAGTTTGACCAGTTCCCGGGCTACATAGGAACGGGCCATGGGGATAACTTCCACCGGCAGCGGAAAATCGCCCAGCACGGGCACCCACTTGCTCTCATCGGCGATGCAGACAAACTCGTCGGAGCAGGCTGCCACGATCTTTTCCCGGGTCAGGGCTGCGCCGCCCCCCTTGATCAATTGCAGCAGCGGATTGGTTTCATCGGCGCCGTCGACGTAGACACGGATGCTGTCTACCGCGTTCAGGTCGTAAACCGGAATGCCGTGGGACTTGAGACGCTCAGCAGAGGCCTCCGAGCTGGCGACAGCGCCGTCGAACAGGCCTTTCTTCTCCGCCAGAAAATCGATGAAGTGATTGGCGGTAGAGCCGGTGCCGACACCGACGATAGTGTCTGACTCCAGCATGGGGGTGATGTATTCGACCGCCGCGCGGGCGACGTCCTGCTTGAGCTGATCCTGATTGATAGGCTGATTCATTGGGGGATTTGCGTCCTTGTGCAATTTTTGCCATCAAAATGCCCGCTTCTGAATATTTTTGCGCGCAAAAGTGGCGTTCGGGTGGCTTTGCTGCTGCGCAGCGATTAGACTGGCGGGCTCGTAAACATCTACCGGCTGCTGATTTCCGTCATGCCCAAGTCCTATATCAAGCGCATTTTAGACGCGCGTATTTATGATGTCGCCACCGAAACACCGCTGGATCCCATGCGCCAGCTGTCTCACCGCCTTGGCAACCGTATTTTGCTGAAGCGCGAAGACCTGCAGCCGGTGTTCTCGTTCAAGATTCGCGGTGCCTACAACAAGCTGCTGCAGCTGCCTGCGGAGCAACGCGCCAAGGGTGTTATCTGTGCTTCTGCGGGTAATCACGCCCAGGGCCTGGCGCTGGGTGCCCAGCGGCTGGGCGTGCGCGCGACCATTGTGATGCCCTCCACCACCCCGGCGATCAAGGTCAATGCGGTGCGCATGCGTGGCGCGGAAGTCGTACTGTACGGCGATACCTTTGACGAAGCGGCGGCGCGGGCCAGAGAACTGGTGGAAGAGCGCGGCTTGGTGTTTATCCACCCGTACGACGATCCCGATGTAATTGCCGGCCAGGGCACGGTGGCGATGGAGCTGCTGCGTCAGCATCCGGGGAATCTGGATGCGGTATTTATTCCCGTGGGGGGCGGTGGCCTCGCCGCGGGTATGGCCGCGTATATCAAGTATGTGCGCCCGGAGATCAAGGTCTACGCGGTGGAGCCGGAAGATGCCGCCTGCCTGAAGCTGGCCATGGACGATGGCAACCGCGCGCGGCGCCTGCCCCAGGTGGGCCTGTTTGCCGATGGTGTTGCGGTGGCCCAGATCGGTGAGGAAACCTACCGGGTACTGCGGGAAACCATCGATGGAGTGATCACCGTGACCACGGATGAGATCTGTGCGGCGATCAAGGATATCTTTGAAGACACCCGCTCTATCGCCGAGCCCGCCGGCGCCGTGGGGCTGGCGGGACTGAAGAAATATGTGGATGAGAGTGGCTGTGAAAATGCCGCCCTGGCCACCGTCTGCAGCGGTGCCAACACCAACTTCGACCGCCTGCGCTATATCAGCGAGCGCACCGAAATCGGCGAGAAGCGGGAAGCGGTGCTGGCGGTAACCATCCCGGAAAAAGCCGGCAGCTATCTGCAGTTCTGCCGGGATCTGGGCGATCGCTCCATCACCGAATTCAACTACCGGTTTGCTGGCGGCGGCGCCGGTGGTGATGCACATATCTTTGTTGGAATCCAGGTGACCACCGATTCCGATCGCCAGCAGCTGGTGGCGCGTCTGCGCGAGCAGGGCTACCAGGTCGAGGACTTCACCGAGAATGAAATGGCAAAACTGCATATCCGCCATTTAGTCGGAGGGCGTGCGCCGGATCTCGAGAGTGAAGTGGTCTACCGGTTTGAATTTCCCGAGCGCCCGGGTGCCCTGCGCAACTTCCTTGAGCAGCTCGCCGGGCGCTGGAACATTACCCTGTTCCACTATCGCAACCACGGTGCGGCTTACGGACGGGTGCTGGTGGGGCTGGAAGTGACTGCGGCGGAGCGCCCGGCGCTGAATGCGCTGCTCGAGCAGCTGCACTACCCCTTCTGGGATGAAACCGGGAACCCGGCCTACCGTCTGTTCCTGTCACGGGGCTAGCCCCCCGGGACGGGGCACCCAATTCGTGATCTGGTCGTTAGATTTTGCGGCGAGTAGTTCAGTCTCGAAGATCTGTCGAACTTGCATTTCGCAAAATGTGAGGGTTTTCTCAAAAAAAATTGCTTGACGGGTTACTATTTGGCCACTGATCGAGTATCTTTTGATCGGTGTTTTGGCCCTATTGGGCCAGTTGGAAACGGGCTGAAAGCAGGTTTTACCCTGTCTGAAGTGGCAAGCTGAAGGGGAAGTATTTTCCCCGGCAGTGGAACTTTCACGCTGTACCGGGTCCAACTCACCGCTGGCGGCGAAGATCGTCAGTCGATAAAGAATACGAAAACAACAAGAAGTTTGATCTTACAGGATGGTCCCCATGAAACCCGACGCACTGACACTCGCTGTAGTTGTCTTTGTTGCGGGCGTACTGCTGAGTAGCTCCGGCTTGACCGAGGTTTTTTCTTCCGACCAGGAACAGGAAGAAGCCCCGGCAGCCCTGCAGCAGGGAGTGGTCACTCGCTGATCCCTCCAGCCACTTCAGGTGGTTGTGTTGCGCCCGTAGGCAGAATGCCAACAAAAAAGCCGAACTCTTTACCGGGTTCGGCTTTTTTGTGCCTGTTGGTTGGCGTTTACTTTTTTGGGGGTATCAACCACCGTGACGGCAGCGGTACAGCCGCTGATCCGTTGCCACCAGTGTCAATGGTATATCCCAGCTCTCTACCGGTAGCCGCTCCACACACTGTAGCTGGTGGGCGATCCCCAGCAGTTGCGGTTTGCTGCCGGGGCGCAGTCGTTTGAAGGCGAAACTGCGGTCGTAATAGCCGCCACCCATACCGAGGCGGGCGCCACTGGGATCGAACGCCACCAGAGGCAGCAATACCAGGTCCAGCTTGTGTGGATCCCGGGCCTCGCTGCGCCCGATCACCGGCTCGGGAATCCCATAGCGATTGCGATAGCGCAGGGTGGCGCCGGGCCAGTGCAGAAAGGTCATGGTGGCGCGGGCCGGGCGGGGCAGGGCGGGCAGGTAAAAGCGCTTGTTGGGGAATCGCTCCAGCAGCGGCCGCGGGTCAATCTCTCCATCCATCGGCCAGTAGATGCCGATATGCCGTGCCCGCTTCAATTCCGGGCAGCGCGCAAGGCGCGCGCACAATCGCAGGCTGGCATGGCGTTGCTGAAAGCTACTCAGTGCTCGTCGCACGGCGCGAATTTTGCGGCGCAGTTGTGTCTTGTATTGTGGGCCAACTGGCCTGGCGTCATTGGTTTTTTCGATGGAGGCTGGATTCGCGGGCATCGGCAGTGCCTGGCGTAGGGCGACGGTGCAGGCGGTCACTGCAAGGCGCACAGGGAAGGAAATAAGGTGCCCCGAAGATGCGGCTGATGACATAGCCTTGAACCGTAAGGCTCAAGGTGGCGGCTTCCGGAATGTATTAGGCTTTCCGCTACGGGGCGGACTTGCGCACCAACACCCGCTGGAAACCTCCAGGGTGGAATTATCGGCTCGAGGACATAGTCAACTGGCCAACACTTCAGGGCGAGAGAGATTATACCTCTTGAGAACAATCTTGGCTAAACGCACTTTTCAGCAAAAAAGAGCTTTTTAACGATAGTCAAGTGCGCAGGGCGAATGCGGAAGAGGATGGCCGGAATTCTTAGAGGTTATCGAACTTGCTGAGAGCAGCCTGAACTTTTTCGTGCAGGCGGTCGAGCATCTGCTCTTCCACCGGCTGGCGCGCCAACTCTGCCTTGGCCTGAATCAGTTCGTGGGCGATATTAAGTGCAGCCATTACCGCGATACGCTCGGCGCCGATTACGGAGCCACTATTGCGGATTTTGGCCATGCGTTCGTTGAGCAGCTTGGCGGAGGCCTGCAGTCCAGCCTGTTCGTTCTCAGAGCAGGCAACGCGATACTCTTTGTCCAGAATCGTTACGGCTACGGCAAAATTGTTGGATTTGCTGCTCATCAGTTTTCTTGGTTCAGGCCTTTCAGACGGCTGATCATGTTTTCAACCCGACCGCGAGCCACTTCGTTGTTTTTGATCAGGCGCTGGCGTTCCTGCTGCCACTGGCTTTCCTGCTCACGCAGCGCGCGGTGGTCTGCAGCCAGTTGCTGGTACTGCTGGATCAGCGAGTCCAGCTTGTGTTCTAACGCCTGTAGTTTGTCCATATATCCTGCGTATTCGGTGCGCTGCCTACCCCGTGGCCGGTCAGTGTCGACCGGTAGCGGTTGCCGTGAGCGCTGGTTCCATTGTGCGCGCTATTCTTATTCGCTCACTGGTCCCGCACTCTAACCGTGACTTTTCCCTGCGGTTTGATTCGTCCAGCCGTTTATCCAGGCGGTTGGACACTGGCAACAAAAAGTCCGGGGCCACGACTGCGGGCGCCGGGGGATTCCGCTACTATATTGCCGGTGTATTGGGGGGTCAATTACCCCTTGCCGGAACAATGAACTGGCACGGGTAACTTCGCCGGTTCGATGGGGTAATCGCTTATTCGATCCCCTTGCGCGGGGCGCTTTTCCCGCAAAAATAGTTTTGATCAAAATGTCGGCAGTATGTTGACCGCTGTTTGCAGAGACGGGCTTTAAGAGCGGGGTCGGTTTCAGGCGCTCGTAGCGCATATCTGCAACAGTCCCGCCGCCGAAGGAGTCGTTATGTCCTCAGCAAAAATTTCGTTCGACAACCTCGCCAACCAGATTGTGGCTGCGGGAGGGCATATTGGGCCAAGCGAACTGCATGGCTTTATCTGCGGTTTACTGGCCACCGGCGAACGCCCGGATAAATCCCGCTGGCAGAAGGAACTCGCCGAGTTCCTCGATCTGGACGCGGTGCCTGCAGACCTTGCGCGAGATGCGCAGAACCTGGTGCAGGACAGCCTGACGGAGCTTTCCGATAGCGATTTTTCTTTCCAGTTACTCCTCAGCTCCAGCGACGACCTGGCCGAGCGCGGGCAAACTCTGTGCCTGTGGTGTGCCGGATTTCTGCACGGATTTGGCATCGGCAAATTTTCCGCGGAACTCTTGCCTACCAGTAGCGAGGCATTAAAGGATATTGCAGAAATTGCCCAGCTGGATGCCAGCGCCATGGAAAGTGACGCGGAGCAGGAACGCCAGCTGTTCGAAGTGCAGGAGTATGTGCGTATGGCAGCCTTGAATGTGTTTGTCGAGTGCAATGCTGGGCAGCAGGCCAAAGAAGCTGCCGGCAGCGCGCGCAAGCATGACGGGGACAGCGATGGCGCGGGCGGTGGCGAAAATGGAAAGCCCGATGGTCCCACGGTGCATTAAGTCAGTGACCTGAATTGATGAATATTACCAAGTCCGAATACGCCCGTCGCCGGCAACGCCTGCTTGAAGGCCTGCCGGCGAACAGCCTTGCGATTGTTCCGGCAGCCCGGGAACAGCTGCGCTCCCGGGATACCTTTTTTCCGTTTCGCCAGGACAGCGATTTTTTTTATCTCACCGGCTTTAACGAACCCGAATCTCTGCTGGTCCTGATTCAGGGGCGCGAGCAGGGGCAGGCGTTGCTGTTTTGCCGCGAGCGGGATGAGGAAAAAGAAATGTGGGATGGCCCGCGCCTGGGGCCGGAGCGGGCTGCGGAACAGTGTGGTCTGTGCGATGCATTTCCCATTGGCGACCTGGATGACATCCTGCCGGGGTTGCTGGAAGGGCGCGACTTGATCCATTACACCATGGGGCGCTTCCCGCAACTGGACCGCCGCCTGCAGGGTTACCTGCAAACCATTGGCTGTGCGCCGGGCACTCGCGGCGCGCCGGAAATGGTCAGCCTCGATCCGCTGTTGCACGACCTGCGTCTGTTCAAGAGTGCGGCAGAAATCCGCCTGATGACTCGCGCTGCCGAGATCAGTGCGCTGGGCCATCGCCGCGCGATGCAGCAGTGTCGCCCGGGCTTGTATGAATATCACCTGGAAGCCGAGCTGCTGCACGCGTTTACTGCCGCCGGTGCCCGCGAGCCTGCCTATCCGAGTATCGTGGGCAGCGGCCGCAACGCGCTGGTCATGCACTACTGTGCCAACAGCGCTCCGCTGAAAAGTGGGGAGCTGGTGCTGATTGATGCGGGCTGCGAGTACCGCGGTTACGCGGCGGATATTACCCGTACTTTTCCCGTCAATGGTCGTTTCAGTGGCCCGCAGAAAGCGGTGTACGAAATTGTCCTCGCCAGTCAGCAGGCGGCTATTGAGCAGATCGTCGCCGGCAACCACTGGGATCGACCGCATCTCGCCAGTGTGGAGGTCATCGCGCAGGGGCTGAAGGATCTGGGGCTGTTGAAAGGCACCCTCGATGGTCTGATCGAGTCCGGCGCCTACCGCCGCTTTTACATGCACCGGGTTGGCCATTGGCTGGGCATGGACGTGCACGATGTCGGTGACTACAAGGTGTACGGACAATGGCGGCAGCTGGAGGTGGGGATGACCATGACGGTGGAACCGGGCATTTACATTGCCAGTGACGAGAGCGGCGTGCCGGAAAAATTCCGCGGTATTGGTATTCGCATCGAAGATGATGTGGCGCTGCAGAAGGATGGCCCCCTGGTGATGTCTGTGGATGCCCCCAAAACCGTGGCTGATATTGAATACCTGATGGCGTCCGGGGATCTGGTTCAGGAGGCGTTACTGTGAGCGAACAGGATTTGATGAAAAACGACGGCGGGGTGGCAGATGCAAACGTGACACACGGAGAAGTGCAGACGGACGTGGCCATCGTCGGTGGCGGTATGGCCGGTGCCAGCCTGGCACTGCTGTTGTCGCATCACTGCCGGGCGCTGCGGGTGTGCCTGTTGGAGCGCCACGGGCTGCCAGAATCCAGTGCCAGTCTGCAGCTGCCGAGTTTTGACACTCGCGCAACGGCGATTGCCGCGGGCAGCCTGCGTATTTTCGAGACCCTCGGCTTGTGGTCACAGTTGCGCGAATTCGCCGCGCCGATCCGGCGGGTGCAGGTCTCCGACCGCGGTCACTCTCTCGGTGCGTCACTGGACGCAGCGATCGATGGGGCGGCCAGTGTCAATGGCATGCTGGGTGCGGTGATCGAAAATGCCGCCCTCGGTCCACTGCTCTACCGCGCGCTGGAGCAGACCTCAGTGGAAGTTGTGGCACCGGCGGAGGTGAGCAGCGTACAGATGACGGCCGCAGGCGCCGTGCTCAACTGGCGGTCTGAACCGGGAGCAGCCGCGCAAACCCTGCGCACCAGATTGCTGGTGGTCGCCGACGGCGTGGCATCGCCCCTGTGCCGACAGCTTGGCATCGGCGTGTCGGAGGTGGATTACCACCAGCATGCGCTGGTCACCACCGTTGGCCTGCAACGGGATCACAACGGTGTGGCGTTTGAGCGATTCACCGAAAATGGTCCCATGGCCCTGCTGCCATTGCCGCGCCGGGATGGCACGCACCGTGCGGCGCTGGTGTGGACCTGTGATGGCGAGGAGCGGGAGCGACTCGCGAGCCTGCCGGAAGCAGAATTTGTCCGCCACCTGCAACAGGTGTTTGGCTGGCGCGCCGGGCGCATTCTGCGGGCGGGGCAGCTGCAGGGGTACCCGCTCAAGTTATCGGTGGCGCGGGAACAGGTGCGCCGGGGATTGGCGCTGGTGGGGAACTGCGCCCACTTCCTGCACCCGGTAGCTGGGCAGGGATTCAATCTCACGCTGCGTGACTGTGATGTACTGGCCAGGACCATTGCCCGCGCTGTTACCCGGGAAGAGGCGGAAAATAGATCCGATTGCGGGCAAAGCAGCCCCGGCGAGCTAGACTTACTTCAGGCATATTGGCGCGACCGTCAACATGATCAGCAGCTGACCATTGGCTTCAGCGACCGTATCCCCCCCCTGTTTTCCTCGCGCAACCTGTTGCTGAGTGCACTGCGGCAGGCGGGATTGCTGGGGCTGACACTGGTGCCGTCCCTCCGCTCCGGATTTGCGCGCCAGGCTGCGGGACTTGCACTCTGAGCACCACGGCCCTATCACAATAGCTATTTATACGCGCGATCATCCATCTGGCGAACCGTCGCGGGGAGAACAACGGCCTATGAACAGACAGCGAATGGACGTAACCATTGTCGGTGGCGGCATGGTAGGTATGGCACAGGCCGCACTGCTGGCCGTGCGCCACCCGCAGTTGCGGATTTCGTTGCTGGAGGCATCCGCGATGGAGCCCAGAGTCGACCCGGAAAACTACGATGCCCGGGTAGTGGCGCTGACGGAAGCGTCCCGGAGCCTGCTGGAAGAAGTGGGCGCCTGGCAGCTGATCGCGGGCAAGCGCGAGTGCCCGTACACGCAGATGCGGGTGTGGGATGCGGAGGGCACCGGTTCGGTGTGGTTTGACTGCCGTGATGTGAAGCTCCCCAATCTCGGTCATATCGTGGAAAACAATGTGATACTGGCGGCGCTACGCACCCGTATCGACGAACTCAAGAATGTGGAGCTGGTGACTGGCTTCAAGCTGGAAAGCTGGTGGCGGGATTGTGGCCTTTGGCACTTGCAGTCGCGCAGCCCGGACCGCGATGCGGTTGAGGGGCTGGATCAGCAGTCGCCGGTGCTGACCACGCGACTGTTGATCGGTGCCGACGGCGCGCGCTCGCGGGTGCGGGATCTGCTGCGCATTCGCACCCGCGACGTGGAGTACCAGCAGACGGCACTGGTGTGTGTGGCCCGGTGCGAAGAGTCGCACCAATTCACCGCCTGGCAGCGATTCCTGGATAGCGGCCCCCTGGCCTTCCTGCCCCTGGCGGGGCTCGGTGACGACCGCCACTGCGCGGTGGTCTGGTCTGCTGACGACGCCCTTGCCCGGGAGCTGGTAATGCTGGATGACAAGGCATTTGCACTCAGCCTCGAAAAGGCCTTTGAGAGCCGCCTTGGTGCGGTGGACTCCGTCAGTGAGCGTTTTTCCTTTGCCCTGCGCGCGCGCCATGCGGAAGCCTACTTCGGCCCCGGCGCAGCGCTGATCGGCGACGCCGCCCACAGTATTCATCCACTCGCCGGTCAGGGGGTAAATCTCGGCCTGATGGATGTGCTGGTGCTAAGCGAAGAAATTGATCGCGCGTTGAAGCGGGATATCTCTCCCGCACACGCCTCGGTACTGTCCCGCTATCAGCGCCGCCGGCGCGGAGAAAATGCCGCGACCCTGAAAGCCATGAGCACGTTCAAATCGCTGTTCGGCGCCGGTGATCTGCACTGGCGCTGGCTGCGTAATACCGGTCTCAGCATGGTGGACGCCAGCCCGCTGCTGAAGAAGCGGATCATTATGCGGGCCATGTCCCTTTAAACACACCAGGGTATAAAAGCGCGGCAGTCTTGCCGCGTTTTTGTAGGTGGGCGGTTCTGCATTCGCCGTCGAACTCCGCGCAGAAAATTTGGTAGAGTCGCTCGCGGAAAGTATTTCGAATGAAAAGGACCAGCTTTTGAATAACTGGATCACCGTATGTGAATTTCCACTGCAGCAAGATCTTACTGCGGTGGCCGAATTTATTCGCCGTCATCAACTGCCTCTGCGGATCAGTGAGGAAAACAATCGCCAGTGTGTTGCCAGTCTGGTCCCGCAGCTGGTGGAGCCCATGAAGCAACTGCTGGAGCGCTGGCAGGCAGGTGAAGTGGACCTCGCGCACATCAAGGTACATGTGTATGAGGAAAGTGCTCCGAACGTGCCGACGCAGGATGATGAGGTGGCGGGCGCTCCCGGCTGTGACAATTCCCTGCCACAGGGCGATGCGGACACCGAGTCGTCGGGGGATAAGGAGGTTGATCCAGGCATAGGGGCGTCTGCCGCGCGCTATTCGGTGATTCCCGAGTGGCCCTTGCTGCGAACTCCGGTCTGTCTGGTCCTCATTGCATTGTGCTTTATTGGCTGGTTTCTGTTGCGTCAGGGCTGGGTGGAACCTCTGGTGATTTTTCCACAACAGGCTGGCGACTTTGAAGTGTCGTCTTCATCCCTGTCCTGGCACCTTGCCCGCGGCGAGTACTGGCGCCTTTGGACCCCGGCAATTGTGCATTTTTCCTTGCCTCATGCACTGTTCAACAGTCTGGGAATCTGGATTGTCGGTCGCTCGCTGGAGGCGCGTGCGGGTTCCGTGTTGTTCGCGCTGCTGGTGCTGGTCTGTGCCCCGGTAGCGAATCTGGCCCAGTATTACTGGGCGCCGCAGAATCTGTTTGGCGGCATGTCCGGAGTGGTTTACGGGTTGGTGGCGGTGGCGTTTGTGATCCAGCGCTGGCAGCCGGAATGGCGGGACGTGCCAACCTCGATCGTGTGGCTGGCCGTCGTGTGGCTGCTGGTGTGCATGAGCGGTGTGGTGGATTATTTTATTCCCGGCGGCATTGCCAATGCCGCGCACCTGGGCGGCTTCGCAGCAGGATTGGTGCTTGCACTATTGTTCTGTGTTGCTGGTGGTGCACACCGCTATTTCACCCCGCACGAAGTCCCACGCAAATCCTCGCAGGGTTCGCCGCGCGGGCAGACCCGCCAGAAATTCTGATTCCCCATGTTGCTACTCATCACATACGTATTGGTTGCGCTGGGGTTCTCCTTTCTGTGCTCGATTGCGGAGTCGGTTATCCTCAGTGTGACCCGGCCCTACATCAGTCTGTTGGAGCGTGAAGGACACAGGTCCGGTGGCCTGCTGCGGCAGCTGAAAGAGGATATCAATGCACCGTTGGCGGCCATCCTGACCCTCAATACGGTGGCGCACACGGTGGGAGCTGCTGGCGCCGGTGCCCAGGCAGCAGCAGTCTTTGGCAATCAATATCTAGGCATTGCCTCGGCCATTCTGACCCTGTTGATACTGATATTTTCCGAAATTATCCCCAAGACTCTGGGGGCGGTGTACTGGCGCGAGCTGGCGCCGATGACAGCCTACACGCTGCGCTACCTGGTGAAATTACTGAAGCCTTTCGTGTGGTTGTCGGAGTGGCTGACCCGGGGGCTGGCCCACGGGCCGACCATGACCGGCTTCAGCCGCGAGGAATTCGCGGTGATGGCGGAACTTGGCAAGGAAGAGGGCCAGCTCGAACAGCATGAATCCAGTATTCTGCACAATCTGTTCTTTACCCTGCGCGATCACACTGTCCGTGAAGTTATGACCCCGCGCACGGTGGTGTTTTCCCTGTCCCAGAATATGTCGGTGGGCGATGCCTACGAGCCGGTGGAAAAAAGCCGTTTCTCCCGCATTCCGGTTTACGAGCAGGATGATCCGGACTGCGTGGTTGGCTTCGTGCTCAAGCAGGATCTGCTGGCGGCATACGCCCGCGGTGAGCGCGATGGTTCACTGCGCAGCCTGCGCCGGACGCTGCTGATGCTGCCGGAAACCGCACCGATTTATCAGGCGTTTCACAAAATGCTGAGACGGCGGGTACAAGTCAGTGCCGTGGTGGATGAATACGGTAGCCTTGAAGGCCTGGTGACCCTGGAGGATATTCTCGAAACCCTGCTGGGGGAGGAGATCGTCGACGAGGCGGACAAGACCGCAGACCGCCAGGAGCTGGCCAAGCGTCTGTGGCGCCTGCGTGCCAAACGCTATGGATTAAGAGTGGACGAAGACGCACAGCGCGAGCAGCAGGGGCCGGAACCGCAGGAAAAACTGCGGGAGGAACTGCAGCAGGAGCTGCGCAACGCTGTCCCCGAAAGCGACAGTGGTACCAGGGACTCCAAGGATAAAGAGGCGGCAGGTGGCGGCCTTTCCACTGAAGGCAGTGACCGGGAGCCGCCCGCGAATCCGCCATCGGACCCAAAATATTGAACCTTTTGTCGCAAGCCCCTTGAAAAAGTGCTGCTTCGGGCAGATAACACTACCGTGCCCTGGCGCGCTGAGCGCTTCGGTGCGTACACTAGTAATAAGAACCATTTTTCTGTGAGCATGTAACGTGCGTTTTGGAATCCTGCTGATACTGCTGCAATCGCTGCTGCTGTGCGCCGAAGGGCGCGCGGAGTCGCCGTCGTTGCAGTTGGATTCCGCGGAAAAAATGGTGCGCCTGCTGTTGCCCGATAGCAGTGAGCCGCAGCCAGAGCCATCTGACGCCGCGGTGTTTGCGCAGGTACAGCCCATTGTTATAAACGGTGAAATTGCGGCGTTACCCTGCGCACTCACCGTTTCCCCTTCCTCTGCGGTACGAGCCGCCCACGCCATCCGCGGACCACCGCTCCGGCAATAGTTTTCTCTACCTGTAAATATTGTTATCGAATCCGGCATTGGCGGCTTTCCGCTTTGTCGCCAGTGCCGACAGAATAATCGGGTTGCGACCACTCGGGATTATTTTGCCTGTTCCCGTGACCGTTTGTTTGCGCCCGGAAAAAACCGAAGAGAATGATTGCCATGAAAAAACTGGATCTGATTCCGCTGCAGGATGCGGACAAGCTGGTTTTCCCGGAAGAATTTCACGAGCTGTCGCTGGACTCGCCAGCGCTCAAGTTCGTTACTGATTTCAAAAAGCACCATCCCGCGGTGCTCAGCGCCTCTGTTTCCGCCCTGGATGCGGCAGAGGTGTTGCGTATAGGCCACCTTTCCTGGGTGCTGGTGATGGATCACCACGGGGATTTTATCGGTCTGTTGGGAGCGGAAGATATTTCGTATCAGCGTTTGATGCAGCGGGTGGCCGCTGGGCAGAATCGCGAGGAACTCACTGTTGGTGACATGATGCGGCGGCGCAACCGCCTGAGCCAGCTCAGTTACCAGCAGCTGCACAAAGCCTCGATACGGGACGTTCTGGATACGCTGCGCCGCGGCGGTCTGCATCACTGCCTGGTGGTGGATACGGAGC
Source organism: Microbulbifer bruguierae (assembly GCF_029869925.1). Taxonomy (NCBI): domain Bacteria; kingdom Pseudomonadati; phylum Pseudomonadota; class Gammaproteobacteria; order Cellvibrionales; family Microbulbiferaceae; genus Microbulbifer; species Microbulbifer bruguierae. Next base: position 3,463,101 of record NZ_CP118605.1, read on the forward strand.
AGCACCATGTGCGCGGCGTGATTAGCGCGGATGACGTGGCGGCGCGCCTGCACATGGATATTCCTATCGACAGGCCGGAAAGTTTCGCCGAGCTGCTGCGTGCGGTTGCCGCGGTGTAGTGAACATATGTCCGGCCCTCAACGGGCCGGGTCGATGGTTTCGCCGAGACTGTTGTTGACCCGGAACCAGCCGGTAACACTGTAGCGGGGGCGATGGCTGGTGAGCACCTCATGGGGAAATTCCTCGGACAGGAATACCACCATCTGCCCGAAGCGCGGTGCCACTTTTTCAATCACCTCGTCGCTATCCGGGGCGTAGATCTGTAGCTCGCCACCGTCCTTGGGCTGCCAGTTCGGGGTCAGGTACAACACTGTACTGACGATCCGGTTGGTGTTGCCCTTGAACGCGTCCAGGTGCTTTTTGTAGTAGCTGCCGCGGTCGTAGCGGGCGTAGTGGCACTCGTAGTCAAACAGCCCCAGGAACAGGCGGCGGTTCAGCCCCAGCCGCATTGTCTCTGCCCAGTTCAGATAGGCGGCTACCGCCGGATTGCTCCTGTCCAGCCAGAAAATTTCATCGGTGCGCACAAACTGGTTCAGCTGGTGCTCCTGCTCGCGGCCGATGCCGGCGGCCTGGAAGCGCGCTCGGTCAATGGAGCGGAAGTGGCGCAGCAGCGAACCCAGCAGAGCCGGCGGCAGTGGTGCGGGCAGTACGATATAGCCGGTCTCGCGCAGGGCGGCGGCGATGCGGTCCAGTGGATCGTCGCCGTCGGGGCCCTGGCGTCGGGAGGTGTCCGCAAGGGATCGCTCGGCGCTCAATTCAGGTCAGATTCCGAAAAAGGCTGCGGGGGAGGGGCGGCAGATAGCGCCAGCCAGTGCAGCGGGTTGAACAGGGCGGACTTTATACCGCCAGCCACCCCTTCGTGCCAGTAAAAATTAGCGGTTCAACTGAAGATCCCAGCCGGTCAACAAAATGGCGATAGTGACACCGCCTACCAGGAGGTTCATGGGAATGCCGACCTTCAGGTAATCGGAAAAACGGTAGCCGCCGGGGCCGTAGACCATCAGGTTGGTCTGGTAGCCCAGTGGTGTGGCAAAGCTGGCGGAGGCCGCCATCATCACCGCGAACATGAAGGGTTCCGGATTGAGGCCGGCACTACCGGTAATCTGCAGCGCGATGGGCACCATGATGATGGCCGCGGCGTTGTTGGTGACCATCTCCGTGAGCAGGGAAACACACAGGTAAATCAGCACCAGCATCAACCAGGGGTGTCCGTAGGAGAACGCGATTACGGTTTCCGCCACCGTCGCGGCGACGCCGGTTTTCTGCAGTGCGACGCCGAGAGCGAAAGAGGCGGCGATGGTGATCAGTACCGGCAGGTCGAGACTTTTCTGCGCCTGGTTGACGGAGCAACAGCGGGTTACCAGCATGGCACCGGCACCAATCAGTGAGGCATTCAGCATACTGATCAGCCCACTGCCGGCCGCCAACACAATCGCGATCAGGATCAGCCAGGCGGTGAGGCCTTTTTCATGGCGCGGGCTCTCCGCTTCCAGGTCATTGATCAGCAGGAAGTCCTTGCTGTAGCGCTGGCGCAGGGCAAAGCCCGGGCGCGCTTCCAGCAGCAGAGAATCACCTGCCTTAAGTTTGGTGCTGCCCAGGTTGCCGGAAACCCGTTGCCCGTTGCGCGCCACCGCGAGCACCGCCGCGCCGTAGCGCTTGCGGAAGTCGGCGTCGCGGATACTGCGGCCGAGCACTTCGCAGTGAGGGGATACCACAGCCTCCACCAGACGCCGCTCTTCCACGCCGGCTTTCCCCGCACTTGGTTCGTCGTGGTGGTCCGAGGGGACTATGCCGCGCATACGCAGCAGGTCGGAAATGGCCTCGGTTTCACCGGCAAATACCAGGCGATCGCCCCCGCGCAGCTTTTCCTCCGAGCGCACCGGTGTGATCGCCCGGTTGTCGCGCTCAATTTCTACCAGATACACCCGACGCAGGCCGCGCAGACCGGCGTCTTCCACCGTTTTACCCACCAGCGGGCCGCTGCTGTCGACGGCGACTTCCAGGGTGAATTCACGCAGGTTGCCAAAGGGTTTTTTCTCGCGGCGGTCTGGCAGCCAGCGGGGAAAGAAGACCAGCATAAAGACGATACCGACCAGTGCCGCCGGCAGGCCTACCGCGGCGATGGAGAACAGGGAAAACCCCTCATTGCCGGTGATGGCCTGGTACTGGCCGTTGACCACCAGATTGGTACTGGTGCCGATCAGGGTCAGGGTGCCACCGAGAATCGCACCGTAACTGAGGGGTATCATCAGTTTGGACGGTGCCACGTCAATGCGCTTGGCCCAGGCGTTGAGGGCCGGGATCATGGTGGCCACGACCGGTGTGTTGTTGAGGTAACCGGACAGTGCTACCACCGGTGTGAACACCCGGAGCATGGCGGAGCGTACCGACTTGGGGCGGCCCAGAATACTTTTCACCAGCATTTCGATACCACCGGAGGCGTGAATGCCGGCAGCGACCACAAACATCGCAGCCACGGTGATCAGGCCGCTGTTACTGAATCCGGACAGGGCTTCTTCCGGCGACAGAATGCCGCTGACACTCAACAGGGTGAGCGCGGCCATCATCACCAGGTGCGCCTGGATGCGGGTGAAAATCAGTGTGGCCAGTACGGCGAAGACGAGAAAAAGGGCAAACCAGCCGGACCAATCCATAGAGCGCGTTCGTTATCCGTGTATAAACTGGGACCTAAGCTACTGCAAAGCCTAAAGCGCCAAAAGAGTTTTTTTTGCATATCCATATAAATGCTGCAGCCACACCGACGATGGGGCGCCGCCCTGCCAATTCATTCGCTGCCATCAAGCCTGCTGAAGAAGTCCCCCTGGGGAAAATTTTTCACTGTGGCTGCTAGGCTTTGCAGAGTATCGGCGTCTGGTATCCGCTGCTGGGCGGCCGTTAGAATACGCGGCTAAATTTGGGGCTCCCCGGCGCTTGCACGGGGATCGAATCAGTACACAGGATTTTGCAGATAATGGGAAATAAAACCGCGCTTTACGATGCCCACGTCGCCATGGGTGGCAAAATGGTGGACTTTGGTGGTTGGGACATGCCGCTGCACTACGGTTCACAGCTGGAAGAGCACCACAAGGTGCGCAAAGAGGCGGGCATGTTCGACGTATCCCACATGACCGTGGTGGACGTGGACGGAGAAGGCGCGCGCGACTTCCTGCGGACCCTGCTGGCCAACGACGTGGCCAAGCTGGATGGCAATCCGGGCAAGGCGCTGTACACCGGTATGCTCAATGAGAACGGCGGCGTGGTGGATGACCTGATTGTCTACCTGCGGGATCCCGGCTATCGCGTAGTCGTAAACTGCGCCACGCGGGAGAAAGACCTGGCGTGGATGAACGAGCAGGCCAAGGCCTTTGATGTGACCCTGTGTGAGCGCCCGCACCTGGCAATGATTGCCATCCAGGGCCCCGAGGCCATCGAAAAGGTCAAAGTGGTGCTGGGCATCGATTGGACTTCCGCCATTGACGGTCTCAAAGTTTTCAACAGTGTCGCCCGTGGCGACTGGTTTGTCGCACGCACCGGCTATACCGGTGAAGACGGCCTCGAAATCATGCTCAACAACGACGATGCGGCGGGTTTCTGGCGTGCTCTGGCGGATGCCGGCGTGGCGCCCTGTGGCCTGGGTGCCCGCGATACCTTGCGTCTGGAAGCCGGCATGAACCTGTACGGCCACGAGATGGATGACGATACCTCCCCGCTGCAGGCCAATATGGCCTGGACCATCGCGTGGGAGCCAGAGAGCCGCAAATTTATCGGCCGCGAGGCGCTGGAGCAGGAAAAAGCGGCGGGCGTGGAAAACAAGCTGGTGGGTCTGGTGCTCGAAGAGCGCGGCGTTTTGCGCGCGGGCCAGCAGGTTGTAGTAGACGGCACAGATCGCCGCGGTATCATCACTAGCGGAACCTTCTCCCCCACTCTGGGCTATTCCATTGCCATGGCCCGGGTGCCGGTGAGTGTCGGAGATACGGCACAGGTCGAAATCCGCAACAAACTGATCCCGGTGCGGGTTGTGAAACCAAGTTTTGTACGCAACGGCAAGCCTCTGGTGTGAGCGGCAGCCGTCGCCCATCAGCCTGAATTCTGAATACACTGATTAGCAGCTTATTTGAGGGAAATACCCATGAGCGAGATTCGCAGCGAATTGAAATACGCCTCCAGCCACGAGTGGGCGCGGCTGGAAGAAGACGGCACGGTTACCGTCGGCATCAGCGACCACGCCCAGGATGCCCTGGGTGACGTGGTCTATGTGGAAACTCCGGAAGTGGGTCAGGTTCTGACTGCCGGTGAGGAAGCGGGTGTAGTGGAGTCGGTAAAAGCGGCCAGCGACATCTACTCGCCGATTTCCGGTGAAGTGGTTGCGGTAAACGGTGCACTGGAAGACGAGCCGGAAACCGTCAACTCCAGCCCTTACGACGATGGCTGGTTCTTCCGTATCAAGCCGAGCGATGAAAGCGAGCTGGACAAGCTGCTGGACGCGGAAGCCTACAAGGCCGAGAGCGACGAAGACTGATTGTTTTCTCTCTCTCCGCACACAAAACGCCGGGCAATTGCCCGGCGTTTTTGTTTTTTGTGTGGTCTTGTGGCGGCGCGGCTGTCAGGTATCTGAGCTTGCCTCTTTGCGTTGTGGTTGCACCAGGCCACCGATGCCGAGGTCCTGCAGGTAGCCCCGCAGTTTTTCCTCAATCTGCTCCGGGCTTTCCATTTGCAGCACCTGCTGCAGCAGCCGATCCAGGTCCGATTTATTCACTTCTCTGAGGGCTGCCTTGACCCGTGGCAGGTTGGTGGCGTTCATGGAGAGAACGTCGTAGCCCATGGCCACCAGCAGCATGGCGCCGCCCGGATCGCCGGCGAGCTCGCCACAGATACCTACCTTGGTGCTGGTCTCGTGACCTGCGGTGACTACCTGCAGTAATGCCTGGATCACCGCCGGGTGGAAGCTGTGATAAACCCCGGCCACGCGGCTGTTATTGCGGTCCACTGCCAGCAGGTACTGGGTGAGGTCGTTACTGCCCACAGACATGAAGTCGACCCGTTTCGCCAGCTCCCGCGCCTGATACACCGCCGATGGCACTTCCACCATGATCCCCAGTGGCGGGCGCTGGATGGCATAGCCTTCGTCCAGCAGCTCGTCGTAAGCGCGGTCTACCAGCTTGCGCGCTGCTTCCAGTTCACTCACACCGCTGATCATCGGCAGCATGATGCGCAGGTTGTCGAGTCCCAGGCTGGCTTTCATCATCGCCCGCACCTGGCCAAGGAAAATCTCCGGGTGGTCGAGGGTGACGCGGATGCCGCGCCAGCCCAGGAAAGGATTGGTTTCCTCGATGGGGAAATAGCTGAGAGCCTTGTCGCCGCCGATATCCAGGGTGCGCATGGTGACCGGGCGCGGGGCGAAGGCCTGCAATTGTTCGCGATAGATTTCCCGCTGTTCTTCTTCCGACGGGAAGCGGTCCCGCAACAGGAAGGGTACCTCGGTGCGGTACAGGCCCACGCCCTCAGCACCGCGCTCCAGGGAGCGCACCACGTCTGCCATCAGACCGGTATTCACCCACAGGCGCACCCGGTGGCCGTCGGCGGTTTCGCCGGGAAGTTTCGCGAGGTGATCGAGATTGCGGGCCAGCTCGCGCTCTTCTTCAGCGATGGCGTCGTAGCGGCGTTTGAGCTCCGGCCCTGGGTTGATGTACAGCTCGCCGCGGTAGCCGTCGAGAACCAGGTCCGCGCCGTCGATTTGCTCCCAGGGCAATTCCTGGGCCCCCATAACTGCTGGCACACCCATGGCGCGGGCGATGATGGCCACGTGGCTGTTGGCGGAGCCCTTGATGGAAACCAGTGCGGCGAGCTTTTCCCGCGGCACTTCCGCCAGTACCGAGGCAGTGAGTTCCTCTCCTACCAGGATGGTGTTTTCCGGGTAGTCCCGATGCGCATGCTCCTGCTGGCGAAGGTGTACCAGCACTCGCGCGCCCAGATCGCGCACATCCGCCGCGCGATCGCGGAAGTAGGAGTCGGACATCGCTTCGAAGCGTCGCACATGCTCCAGCATCACTTCCGCCCAGGCGCGACCGGCGGTGATTTTCTGGCGGATGCGCTCGCATACTTCGACGGCGATGGAGCTGTCGTCGAGCATGCTGATGTAGGCGTCGAAGAGGGCCCGCTCCTCTTTGTTGAGGTCATTCTTGAGGCGCTCGCCCACCTCGCGGATTTCATTGCGGGCGGCGCCCAGCGCCTGGTGGAACAGGGCCAGTTCGCCCTCGATATCGGTGCTTAAGGCGAAGGGCACGGTGGCCAGATTAGCCGGTGGGGCGACGATATGGGCGCGGCCGATGGCGACCCCGGGGGATGCGGCGATACCGGAGAATTTGGCTTCGTTGCGCTGCTGGCCCATGTTAGCCAGGGCACCGGTGGCCTCGGCGTGGGCAATCACGCCGGCGAGCTGTGCGGAGAGGGTAACGAGAAAGGCTTCTTCACCTTCGTCGAAGCGGCGCCGCTCAGTCTGCTGTACTACGAGAACCCCCATTACCTCCCGGTGGTGGATGATGGGGGTGCCGAGAAAGGCCGAGAATCGCTCCTCTCCGGTGGCGGGGAAATACTGGAATGCGGGGTGGGCTTCGGCGTGCTCGAGGTTGATGGGCTCTTCGCGGGTGGCCACATTACCCACCAGGCCCTCGCCGGGGGCCAGATGCACCTGCCCCACCGCGTCCTGGTTCAGGCCCTGGGTGGCCATCAGCACGTAATTGCCGGTTTGCTTGTCACGCAGGTAAACCGAGCACACCTTGGTGTGCATATCTTCCCGCACCCGCCGGACGATAATGTCCAGCACCGAGGGCAAATCCCGGGCGGCGTTGACTTCCTGAACGATACTGCGCAGTGATCCGAGCAAAGTGGCTTTCCTCGCCGATAATCCGGCACCGCCCACTGGCGGCGTCCGTCGCTGGGGGCGCGCTGACCGGCGGCAATCTGGAGCTGTGCACTCCTTTGCGGGGATTGGCCGCCCCGGGTTTATTTTCCCGGGTTTACTGGTCGCGCTTGTGCCAGCGTCTCTCCAATTGTATTTGTGTGGGCGCGAGTTCGGTGAGTGCGCGCCGGTAGACCTCCCGCTTGAAGGTCACGACCTTGGTCAAAGGGTGCCAGTAACTCACCCAGCGCCAGTGATCGAATTCCGGTTTGTAACCGTTGTTGAAACTGATGTTGCTTTCTTCGGCATTCAGCTGCAACAGATACCATTTCTGCTTCTGGCCGATACACACCGGCTCGGAGCGCTTGCGCACCAGCCGCTGCGGCAGGCGATAGCGCAGCCAGCCCCGGGTCGCGGCGAGCAGGGTGACCTGCCCTCGGGTCAGGCCGATTTCTTCATACAGCTCTCGATACAGAGCCTGTTCCGGGGTTTCACCGGGGTTGATCCCGCCCTGGGGAAACTGCCACGCGTCTTTGCCGCCAACCCTGCGCGCCCAGAGGGCCTGGCCGCGCTCGTTCAGGACAATGATACCGACGTTGGGGCGAAAGCCCTCGCTGTCGATATTGCTGCTGTTCCCTGAAGTGATGCCAGTGCTTTCCGCGTCCGCGTTGCGGGCGTTTTTACCGGCACCGGAGTGTTCCTGGCGCGCGGAGTTTCTGGCGGGTCTGCGGCGTTTTTTTCGCCCGGCGGGAGTCTGCTTGCCGTCGCCCAAAATACCGTCCTCAAATTTTTCGGCGCGGCCCGATTATGTTGTTTGTTGCCGGGCGCACCATATTGTTCCGCATTGTTCCACAGCGGCCGAAATACGGCAATTCAGTGACGCTCGTCCGTGTAACCCAGGTCACACCGGGGTAAAATCTTCCGCCTTCGGGTGCGGCTAACCACGGCGTTGGTGGGGCTATGGGGGCGGGTGCGGCGTTGAAATCTGTGAAAAGGACTCGCTGCGCGTCAGCAGTACCCTATATTCAATAAAGGAGATTTTTGTGCAGTTGGCGATCTTTGACCTGGACAACACCCTGATCGGAGGCGACAGCGATCACGCCTGGGGCGAGTTTCTGGTCGCACGGGATTGTGTGGACGGCGACCGCTTCCGCAGCGAGAACGACCGCTTCTATCGCGACTATCAGGACGGGAAGCTGGATATATTCGCGTACCTGGCGTTTGCCCTGGAGCCCCTGGCACAGATCTCCCGCGGCCAGCTGCAGAACCTGCAGCGGGAATTCATGCAGGAAGTCGTCAGCGAGATCTGGTTGCCCCACGCCGAGACTCTGATTCAGCGGCATCGGGAGGCGGGCCACCATATCATGATCATTACCGCGACCAACCGCTTTGTGGTGGACCCCATCGCAGCACGCCTCGGGGTGGATACCCTGATTGCTACCGAACCGGAGGAGGTGGACGGCAAGTTCACCGGCCAGGTGGCCGGCCACCCCTGCTTCCAGGAAGGTAAGGTCCTGCGCCTGCAGCAGTGGTTGCAACAACACCCGCAGTACGCAGCCGGAGAAAAGTGGTTTTACAGTGACTCCATCAACGATCTGCCGCTGCTGCAACAGGTGGAGCACCCGGTAGCCGTTGACCCGGATGTGCGCCTGCGCGATGAAGCGCTGCAGCGGGGCTGGCAGGTGATCAGTCTGCGCGGTGAGCGGGAAGCGTTCGCCAGTGTACTGGATCTCTGATCTGTCCGAAGTGGCAGCGCAGTTTTTTGAGAAACAGGTTCAGGGTATTGGGAGTTCATGTGAAATACGCAGTCAACAAGCCCCAGGGTTCCACAGGCAGAGCTCTGCCGGCGACATCGTTGTTGGCGCTGGCGCTGTGTGGCGCCTTGCTTGCGGGCACCGGTTGTGAGCGCAAGGTAGCGGATGACGCCGACGTTGCGCAGGAAGCGCCCTCGGCACCGGTACAGGCAATCAATGCCGCTGCGGCCGAAGCCTTTGCCAGTGCTTACTGGCAGGGAGGGCAGTCCCAGGTCATCGATGCCGAGGCTGCGGCTCAGGCCCTCAGCCGCGCGGTGGTGCAATTGCTGGAATCCCCCAATGAAGACCATCTGGAAACGGCCAAACTGGCGTGGCTGGATGCCCACCGGGAACTGGCTGGCGCGCTGACCTTTATCAAGCTGGCCTTTGCGCCGGCGAATTTGCAGCAACAGGGTAGCGAGCTGCAGTTGGCCCTGGACAGCTGGCCCGCCCAAGCGGGTTATCTGGATACGGTCCCGGGCTACTCCGCCAGTGGTATCGTCAACGATACGGCCATTGAACTTACCCTCGCCAATTTGCGCAAACAGCACCGCTTGACGGCACACGAAGAGGCCAGTACCGGCTTCCACGCCCTCGAAGTCATGTTGTGGGGGCCGACCAGCGAGCGCGCTGCGGAACAGTTCGTCACGGCCACAGGCGGTGAACAGCCTGAGCAGCAGGCATCCAACCGTCGCCGTGAACTCACCCGGCTGATTGCCCAGGGTATCAGTGAGGATATGTCGCGCCTGGCGGCGCGCTTGCCTCTCGCCGCCAACGATCTGTCGCAGCCATTCATGGCCCTGAGCCCTGCTGCACGCCTGCAGCGGATCCGCATGATCCATGTGGATATATTGCGCAATGAGGTGTTGCCGCGGATGCCGGAAAGCTCTGAGAGCGATGTGGAAAGCGGTCTCGCAGCGGACTCCAAACAGGCGCTGCTGGCGATACTGCGCAGCCTGCAGGTCAGCTGGTTACCGGAGGGCGGTGGCGGTCTTGCGGATCTGCTGCTGGACCGGCACCAGACCGCTGCACTGGCACAGACCTTTGCACAACTGGAAGAGCGGCTGCTGAAAATGGAAGACCCGATGGAACTGGCGGCGCCGGCAGAACTGCAGCGCAGTCGTCATCAGGTCGAGGCTCTGTTGGGGCTGATGTCCGGCGATACCCAGGTACCGGCGCGGGAAGAAGACATGACCCCGGTTAGTATGCCGTTGTCGGCGGAGTGAGTGGCGTATCCGTTCCGAATTACGTGGCGGTAGCGGTGCCGGTTACCTGCGCGGGAATCTAAGAAGGCCAATCGTGCCTGCGTATTTATTCAGGAAGACACAAAAAACCCAGGCAATGCCTGGGTTTTTTGTGGTCGGCCGTTGCCGCTGATTACCAGCGACGAACCGGGCCGGTGTCGACGTGTACGAAGTTGCTCTTCGGGTAGTAGCCCACTCCGCCGGCCTTCAGGTCCAGCGCCGCCTGGCGCAGCTTGGCCAGGGAGACACCCGGCATGCGGATATCCAGAGCCATGCCGCGGGTGTGGTAGCTGCGTCGCGCTACACCGCGACCAGCTGCACGCAGCTTGGCGTTGGTCTTGGGCGAACGGTAGCCGGAGATAATCTCGACCTCACCGTTGTAGTTCAGCTTCTCTTTCAGCTTGTACACGATGTCGAACAGTTTCGGGTCCATGCGCGTTACTTCGTTGGCGCGGTGGTCGCGCAGCAGGCGGTTGAACTGTTTCAGGCCGCTGCTATCGTAATCGCCATCCGCCCAGTAGGAAGTATTCAGGCGCTCACCGGTGTGCAGGTTGCGCATTTTGAGGGAGCGCGACTTGCCTACTTTGGCCATCGCGGGGCCGGCTGAAACCGCCGCCGCGGTAGCTGCAGAAACCGCCAAAAACTTACGTCTGGAAAGTTCTTTCATACCCTGTTACCGCCTTTGGTTTAGTAGTGAGTGATGCCTTGATGGGCTTCAAAATTCGAGCGGCGTGCGGGGCCTCTCGTCATGGCTGCAATGTACAAAAAATAGACATTGGTTACAAACCGAGCAGCCTTAATGACAAAAAGATCAAAAAATAGCCCCGCCATTTTTTTCTAGCGTGCTACGGCACAGGGATTTTTTTTGCCCAGATGGGCGAAAAACTCCCACCAAAATAGATGACAGCGTTGTCACAAATGGAATTTTGTTTTTCTGCGACTCGCTGGTTCGGGTTCCGGGCTGAGTCCCCAGAGGGTGAGGATTTGGTGACAAAACCTACATTGGGAAGCCGCTATAGGCAGCTGTTATCGAAAGTTCGGGAAATGTAGGGTCACGGGTTCCGGGGCAAGTGACGGGTGCTGGCGGACAGGATGCTCAACTCATAGGGAGAATTGTGCCGGGATGTGCGTTTGGTCGTGAGACGAGCGTCCGGGTCACTCATCCCGGTGGTAGATGTCCGGGCGAAATTGAACGCGCCCCATAGAATCCACCCAGGCGGTCAGGTAGGCAATGAACAGTTTGGGCGGCTTGTTCACTTTGATGGTGATGGATTCATCCCCGGTGGTTGCCTGAGCCACTCGGGTTCTATCCCAGCCCTGGTCGCTGAGCAGTGCGTAGGCCAGCTCCTCTGGCTGTTGAAGACGGATACAGCCATGGCTGTAAGCCCGGTGGCGGTGCTCGAACAGGCTTTGCGCCTGGGTGTCGTGGAGGTAAATGGCCTGTTTGTTGGGGATGACGAATTTGACCCGGCCGAGGGTGTTTCCCGGCCCTGAGATCTGGCGCAAGGTGGCTTTGCCGCGGGCAGCGCTCTCGATGCTGTCGTCGCTGATGGGGGTGGTGGTGTTGGAGCCGTACTTCACCACCCGGTAGCCGCGCTTGTGCATCGCCTCGGGATTGTTGCGCGCCTTTGGCAACAGGTCGGTGAGCAGGATACTGCGCGGCACCGTCCAAGTTGGATTGAACACCACCGACGTCAACTTTGTGGTCATTTCCGGTGTGCGTTTGCTGCTCCTGCCGACCACGGTTTTCATGGACAGGATGACCCGGCGCTGATCAATCAACTGCAGCTGGTAATCTGGCACATTGATAAACACATAGCGCTCGCCGGGATCCGAGGGCAGCTTGTCCCAGCGTTTGGCATTGAGCTCGAGCAGACGTGCCAGCTCCAGCGGGGGGCGCGCCAGCTCTCTGAGGGTGGCGCGGTCAGCGTAGCCGCTTACCTCCATACCGTGGCGGCGCTGGTAGGACTCCACCGCCAGTTGCAGGGCGGCGCCAAACTGCTGTGGGTTGTTGCTGATGGGGATGACCGGGCCGAGGGGGCCACTGTAGTCCCCGTACTGCTGCAGCAGGTTGCGCAGTTGGGCTACGCGCGGTCCCTGATCGCCGGGTCGCATGGGCGAGCCCTCTTCGATGGGGTGCCACTGCTGCGCCAGCAGGCGATAGTGGTCGGCCTGGGCGCGCAGGGCGTCGCCGGCGGTGGCGAAGTCGATGGCTTCCCCGGGGACATGGGATTTGGGTTCATGGGCAGCTGCATTTTCCGGTGTCCCCTGTACGGGTTCTTCTGAGGCTTTTTCGGGGGGCTCGGTGGGCTTTTCTGGTGTTGTTTGCGCCGTTTCATTGTCGGGCTTTTCTCCCGGAGCAGTATGCTCAGCCGTTTTTTCGTCGGTCGTTTTCTCGGGGACTTCTGGCCCCCGGGTGTCTATCGACCCGGCGGATTCCTGCGTTTCTGTGTCGGGCTTTTCTGGCTTTTCCGGTTCTGTTATTGGCGGGCTCGGTTTTTCGTCTTGCGCGGTCTGTTCTGGCTCGCTGTCGGCGCGCCCTGCATCGTTTTGGGTGTTGGAGTCCGCTGCAGAGTTTTCCTCCGTCTTGGCAGCTGCTTCCGGTGCTGCTATCTCTCCATCACCGGGGTCTGAGGCTTCGGTAGTATCTTGATCTGCATCTTCCCTTTCTTCCGGTTGTGTTTCCGTCGCTGGAGGTTCGTTTCCTTCGGCTACCACCGGTGCCTGTTCCTGAGCGGGTTTTTCTTCTGCCTGGACGCCGTCCCTCAGAGTGCCGAAGGCGAGCTCACTCAGTGGCAGCAGGGCACAGAAACCGAGTGCCGCAATCGCTGTGCTGAAATTCGCCGGCTTTTTGGGCGGGCAGTTTGGTTGTTGCTGTTGTCGCGCACTGTGGTAACTGCTCATGGGGACCCCCAAAAAAATGTCACTCTGCCTCACCGTCGTTCGCGTCGTCAGCGTTGCCTGCGCTGGTTCCAGCGGGGCGGTCGAGGCCGTAGACGTCGGGGCGGAAATTCAGCAGTCCTTCTTCATCCACCCAGGCGGTCCAGTAAGTGATGTGTACAGGAATGGGCTGGTCCAGAGCTACCGAGCGGGTGCGGCTGCCGCTGGAATAGCGGGTCAGTCTTTCATTGCTCCAGTGGCCGGGGCGGCCCTGGCTGGCGAGTACGATTTCCGCCAGCTCCTGGGGTTTTTCGAGACGAATACAGCCATGGCTGAAAGCGCGCTGGCCGCGGCTGAAAAGCTCTTTTTTCTGGGTGTCGTGCAGGAAAATGGCCTGCTGGTTGGGGATCAGGAATTTGAAACGCCCGAGGGCATTGCCTTCGCCGCCGCGCTGCTGCAGGGCCACACTGCCCAGGCGCAGGGCGCGCAGATTCCCGCTGCTGAAAGGCACAGATTTGCCGCGGTTATTCACCAGCCGGTAACCACCAGCGGTGAGATTGGCGGAGCCCTTGGGGAGCAGCTCGTGCACCGCGATGCTGGTGGGGACCGTCCAGGTGGGATTGAAGATCACCCGGGTAAGGCGGGTGCTCAGTTGCGGTGTCTTGTGCTTGGTTTTGCCCACCACCACACGCATGCGGTATTGCTCCCGCTCGCCTTCCATCAAACGCAAAGTGAACTCGGGAATATTGACGTGGATATAGCGCGGTCCCAAATCCTTGGGGATCTGCTGCCAGCGGGTCAGGTTGGCTTCCAGTGTGGCGAGACGCTGTGCTGGCGGTGTGTTCAGGTGCTCCCGGGTTGTCCGGTCCACGACCCCGTCCGCGCGCAGCCCGTGGCGACGCTGAAAGCGCTCGACGGCGGTGCGTACCCGATTGTCGTAGGTGTCAGCGGCAGATGTGTTGGCCGCGGCGCTGCTGTCGAGGGCCGCTGTGGCCATATCGTCACTCAGTGGCAGATCGCCGTATTGCATCAGCAGGCTGCGCAATATTCGCACTCTCGGGTCGCGAACACCGGGGGCCAGGGGCTGGCCCGCGGGCAGTGGTTGCCAGTTTTCACCCTGGCTCAGGGCCTGGTAACGGGCGAGCTCTTCACGCATCAGCGCGTATTGGCGGCCGTAGGGGGTAAATGGGCTGTAGGTCGCGAGCAGAGAGCTGTCTCTGGTGGCCGGCTTGCCGGGGTTGGCACTCGCCTCCCCATTGTTTGACGCTTCCTGAGGGGGGTTAGCCGGTGCCTGTGCTCCTGTTTCTGCCCCCGTTTCCAGAGACAGGGAAAGAATCACGGCGGCGCCAATTCCCCAGCGGATACCCCGTTTATTACCCAGTTGATTGCGCGATGCATCGCCCATAGCCAGACCCCTGATACCAATCGAAACCACCGCGGGGAATGTGCGCTGTTGGTCAGCGGTGATTCCGGGCGGATATGCCTCTCATTGGTAACTTGTGACCGGATTGGCGCCAAATAAGAT